>CAYSFK010000077.1:0-9995 GCA_964430345.1 uncultured Oscillospiraceae bacterium
GGTGCTAACCTTTTTGGGGACCTTTTGCTAACATTTTTACTTGACGAACACAGGAGGATTACTATGGGCGAGAATTATATCACCTGTCAGGATGATAACGGCAGTATCAACATCTCCGAAGAGGTGATCAACAGCCTTGTCCGCTCGGCCATCGCAGAGGTGGAGGGCGTGGCTGGCCTGTCCAATACCGCCGGCGCGGAGCTGGCGGAGCTTATCGGCCTTAAGACGGTGACCAGAGGCGTTAAGGTGCAGTTTGTGGATGAGCGCATAGTGGTGGACGTTATAGTCACAGTGAAGTACGGCTGCAACATCGTCAGCGTGGCCAAGTCCGTGCAGGAGCGCATCATGACGGCGGTGCAGTCCACCACCGGCATTGAGCAGGCCGAGGTGAACGTGCACGTTTCGGGCATAGCCTTCGAGAAATAAATAAGGCATAGGAATGGATGATTGACATGACCAGAACCACAGCCCGAGAGATAGCCATACAGCTGGGCTTTGCCGCCGCCAACGGAGCGGGGGACGGAGCGGAGCTTATAGAGCGCTTCTTCGACAGGGAGCACTACGCTACCCTGGCGGCAGAGGACGAGCTTTACAGCGAGTACCCTGACAAAAAGCAGCTTGACTATATCCGCAGATTGACAACACTGACTGCGGAAAACATCGACGAGATCGACGGTTATATTAGCCGCTATTCCAAGGGCTGGAAGCTGGAGCGTATTTCAAAGACAGCTCTGGCGGTGCTACGCTGCGCCATATGCGAGATCCTGTATATGGAGGATATACCAAACTCCGCCGCCATAAACGAGGCTGTAGAGCTGGACAAGGGCTATGACGAGCCGGATACCGTGGCCTATGTCAACGGTGTGCTGGGCGGCTTTATGCGTGGCGAGCTGGCCGAAGCCGTCGAAGCCGCCGATGAAGCCGGGACTCAGCGGAGCGGGGAGACATGACGGCTCAGACCTTCACAGTCACGGAGCTGAACAACAGAATAAAGGCTCTCATGGAGCTGGACCCAATGCTCGCCAATGTCTGCGTCAGGGGCGAGCTTTCCAACTATAAGATATACCCCTCCGGGCACCACTACTTCACCATCAAGGACAGCGAAAGCAGCCTCAGATGCGTCATGTTTAAAAGCAGCGCCTCCAGACTGAGGTTCCGTCCGGAGAGCGGCATGGGCGTCACGGCCTGCGGCAGAATAGCGGTCTATATCCGTGACGGAGCCTACCAGCTTGTATGTACTGAGCTTATGCCCGAGGGCGCCGGTGACCTGCAGGTGGCCTTTGAGCAGCTTAAGGCCAAGCTGTCGGCGGAGGGACTGTTCGACAGGGAGCATAAAAAGCCCCTGCCGCGTATGCCCGGCAGAGTGGCATTGATAACCTCCTCCGCCGGTGCCGCCGTCCACGATATGATACGCATACTGGGCCAGCGCTGGCCCATGGCAAAGGTACTGCTGCTGCCGGTGCGAGTCCAGGGCGTCGAAGCGCCGCCGGAGATAGCGGGAGCCATCAGATATGCCAACGAGTTCAAGGTGGCAGACGTGATAATAACCGGCCGGGGCGGCGGCTCCATAGAGGACCTTTGGGCCTTCAATGACGAGCGGGTTGCCAGAGCCATATATCTGTCTGAGATACCCGTCATATCCGCAGTGGGCCATGAGCCGGACGTTACCATCTCCGACTATGTGGCGGACCTCAGGGCCTCCACGCCGTCCAACGCCGCCGAGCTTGCGGTGCCGGACTGGCGCGAGCTCAGCGAGAGTCTGAAAAGCAGCGGCATCCGCGCGTCTCAGGCTATGCGCAAGCGGCTGAGCCAGCTTTTGGAGCGTCTGGATTCCTACAGAAGCAAGCGGGTGCTCACTGACCCCACAGCCCATATAGACAACCGACGCATAGAGCTGGACCACATTCGGGACAGACTTTCGTCGGCGCAGGAGCGCAGCCTTGGCCGAAGCAGGCAGAGCTTTGTCAGGCTGGCCGCGGCGCTGGACGCCATGAGCCCGCTGAAGGTGCTCAGCCGCGGCTATTCCATTGCTCTGGACAGCGACCGAGGTATAATAAAAAGCGTGTCGGAGCTGAAAGCAGGGGACAGGCTGAGCCTCTGCCTTGCGGACGGCAGCGCCGACTGCACCGTGGACGGCTTAAGGGCAAACAATAATTGATAAGGACGGACTTGGTCATGGCCGAAAAGAAAATGAGCTTTGAGCAGTCTCTGGCAAGGCTTGAGGAGATAGTGCGCCATCTGGAAAAGGGCGATATGCCCCTCAGCGACTCCCTTAAATGCTTCGAGGAAGGCACGGCTCTTATTACTGCCTGCTCAAAAATGCTGGACGAGGCGGAGCAGAAGGTAGTGAAGCTGCAGAAGGGGAGCGACAGAGCTCCCGTAGAGCTGCCCTTTGAGGATGAACAGTAATATGACGGCAGAGGAATACAGAGAGCTTGCGGAGCGCGGTCTCCGCGAATACTTCAATATGCCGGAAAGCTTCCCCCAGGCAGGACTGGCAGAGGCTATGCGCTACAGCCTTCTGGCCGGGGGCAAGCGCATTCGTCCCACACTGGTACTGGAGTTCTGCCGTATATCCGGCGGCGATATAAACGCCGCGCTGCCTGTGGCCTGCGCCATAGAGATGCTCCATACATACAGCCTTATACACGACGATCTGCCCTGCATGGATAACGACGAGCTGCGCCGGGGCAGACCCACCAACCACGTGGTCTACGGCGAGTGTACCGCTACTCTGGCCGGGGACGCCCTACAGGCGGAGGCCTTCGGCACCATACTGCGCTCGGAGCTTCCCGCGGAGCGAAAGGCCCTTTGCGCGGAACTGCTGGCGGACGCCGTAGGTCTTGACGGTATGTGCGGCGGCCAGTACCTGGATATGCTATGGGAGGGCAGAAAACTCAGTGAGCAGGAGCTTACGGAGATTAACAGCCGCAAGACCGGCGCTTTGCTGGTGGCAGCCTGTCAGATGGGCGTGGCCGCGGCCGGCGGCAGCGAGCGTATGCTGGAGGCGGCCGGCCACTTCGGCGCCGCCGTGGGCATGGCCTTCCAGATAAGGGACGATATGCTGGACGTACTGAGCACCGAGGAGGAGTTGGGCAAGCCCATAGGCTCCGACGCTCAGGAGAACAAGAACACCTATATGGCCCTGCTGGGCAGGGAGGGCTGCGAGAAAACCGTATCGCGGCTGACTGACTTTGCCAAGACAGTGCTGGGTGAGGCCTTTACGGAAACCACCTTTTTATGCGGTTTTGCAGACGCGCTGGCGGCCCGGACGAAATAACTACAGAGGAATGCTTTGAGTATATTAGAGACTATAGAGTCGTCCAAGGACATAAAAAAGCTCAGCGAGAGCCAGCTTGCTCAGTTGTGTGGCGAGCTTAGACGCTTTGAAATAGAGAACATTGCCAAAACCGGCGGTCATCTGGCTTCCAATCTGGGCGCGGTGGAGCTGACCCTTGCTCTGCACAGGGTCTACGACAGCTCCGTTGACAGGCTGGTCTTTGACGTGGGCCATCAGAGCTATACCCATAAGATAATTACCGGACGTCGGGATGCTTTTCACACCCTGCGCCAGTTCGGCGGTCTGTCCGGCTTCCCCAAGCCCTATGAGAGCGAGGACGACGCCTTTATTGCGGGCCACGCCTCCAATTCAGTGTCCGTGGCTCTGGGCATGGCCCGTGCAAGGACGCTGCAGAATGAGGATTACGACGTCGTTGCCGTCATAGGCGACGGCGCGCTGACAGGCGGTCTGGCCTATGAGGGGCTGGAGGATGCAGCCGGCAGCGGTGAGCCTCTGGTTATCGTTCTCAACGACAATAATATGTCCATCAACGAGAATGTTGGCGGCACCGCGCGGATGCTCCAATCTATCAGGATAAAGCCCGCGTACATCAGCATTAAACGCTGGGTCCGCGCCGTGTCCAAGAAGGTGCCGCCGCTGTACCGGACTATACACCGGTTTAAGGAATGGTTGAAATCCTGGCTGCTGCCCGATAATATATTCAGCTCCATGGGCCTGTCCTATCTTGGCCCGGTAGACGGGCACGATATTAAAAAGCTGGAGACGGCGCTTAAGCTGGCCCGTGATATGGAGTGCCCGGTGATACTGCACGTGATAACCAAAAAGGGCAAGGGCTGTCCCTATGCCGAGGCCCATCCCGACAAGTACCACGGGGTAGGTCCCTTTGACGCCGCCACCGGGGAGATACGCTCCGGAAAGCTGGGTTTTGCGGACAAGATGGGCGAATACCTTTGCCAGTTCGCCGAAAGCGACGAGAGGATATGCGCCATAACCGCTGCTATGTCCGGCGGCACGGGTACGGAGTGCTTCGCTCTGAAGTACCCGCAGCGCTTTTTCGATATCGGCATCGCTGAGGGCCACGCCACAGCTATGGCCGCAGGCATGGCAAAGCAGGGGATCATTCCCGTGTTCGCCGTGTACTCCAGCTTTTTGCAGCGGGGCTTTGATATGCTTATTCACGATGTGGCCCTGCAGCAGCTGCACACGGTGTTCTGCATAGACAGAGCAGGCCTTGTGGGCAACGACGGAGAGACCCATCACGGGGTCTTTGATGTGAGCTATCTGTGCACGGTGCCCGGCTTTACGGTGCTGGCGCCTGCCAGCTTCGCGGAGCTCAGGGCTATGCTGGGTTACGCGTTGCATGATATAAGCGGGCCGGTGGCTTTGCGCTATCCCAGAGGCGGGGAGGGCAGGTATACCGAATCCCATCTGGAGGCTGAGACGGTCATCAGAGAGGGCCGTGATTTGACCCTGGTCTGCTACGGCACCATGATAAATCAGGCACTGGATGCGGCAGAGGAGCTGGAGGCTCAGGGTATCTCGGCAGAAATAATCAAGCTTGGCTGTATAAAGCCCTGCGATTTTGAGCTTACTTTGCAGTCTCTTGTAAAGACCCGCCGGATAATAGTTGCCGAGGAGGTCTGCGCCCAGGGCTGCGTAGGCTCCCGTATTCTCACGGCGGCGTCGCTGAGAAATATCAATCCCGAGGCCGCAAGGCTTATAAATCTGGGGGACGGTTTTGTCACCCACGGCAGCGTAAAAGAGCTTATGTGCCAGCAGGGCATAGACGGCAAGGCCATCGCCGAGGCGGCGATGAAGCTCTGCGGCAGCTTTTCGGAGGTCAGATGAAGAAGCAGCGTTTGGATCAGCTGGTGTTTGACCTGGGACTGACAGAGAGCCGGGAGCGGGCAAAGACCAGCATAATGGCAGGCCTGGTGTTCGTGGACGGACAGCGTATGGACAAGCCCGGCGCGCCTGTGTCACCGGAGTCAAAAATAGAGCTGCGGGGCGAGGCCCTGCCCTTTGTGAGCCGGGGCGGTTTTAAGCTGGACAAGGCTTTGAAGGTCTTTGATGTCAGCGCCGACGCCAAGGTCTGCATGGACTGCGGCGCTTCTACCGGCGGTTTTACCGACGTGCTGCTGCAAAACGGCGCGAAACGAGTATACGCCGTGGACGTGGGCTACGGGCAGTTGGCCTGGAAGCTGCGCACCGACGAGAGAGTCATAAATCTGGAGCGTACCAATCTCAGATATATCACCCGTGAGCTGGTGCCGGAGGACATAGAGCTGGCCGCTGTGGACGTGTCCTTCATATCCCTGCGTCTGGTGCTGCCGGCGGTGAACGCTTTGCTGCTGCCGGGGGCCGACATAGTATGCCTCATAAAGCCCCAGTTCGAGGCCGGGCGTGACGAGGTGGGCAAGAAGGGCGTGGTTCGGGACAGCGCCGTACACAAAGAAGTGGTGGAGGGCATACTGGCATTCGCGCCCGGTTTGGAGCTCAGCGTTATGGGTCTGGACTATTCTCCCATAAAGGGCCCCGAGGGCAATATTGAGTACATTTGCCATATGAAAAAGGGCCGCTTTGAGGCCCCGGACATAGATGTTTCCGCCGTAGTCCAGGCGTCCCATAATGCGTTATAAGAGGTAAGCCATGATTGCTGTTTGTCCTAATCCCTTCCGGGATATCGACTGCGCCCTGTCTCTGGAGGCCCAGAGGCTGCTGACAGAGGCCGGATTTTCAAGCTGCATCTGCCCTGTGTTCTCCGACGACGGCAAGGAGCTGCTGCCTCCCGGCCTTGAGACTCGTAGCCTTTCATACATCAACGGCGACTGCTCGCTGGTGGTCGTGGTTGGGGGCGACGGTACCATTCTTGCGGTAGCACGTGAGCTTAACAGCGACAAAGTGCCCATCTTGGGGATAAATCTGGGCTCCAAGGGCTTCATGACAGCGCTGGAGCCGGAGGAGCTGTCCTACGTGGTGGAAGCCGCCAAGGGCAACTATATCATAAGCCGCCGGATGATGCTGGACGTCAGCCTTATCAGAGACGGAGAGCTTGTCTATTCCGATTGTGCCCTGAATGACGCGGTACTCCACGGCTATGGGGACTGCATAAAGCTGGAGGCAGGCTGTGATGGCGCGCTTATCACCGCCTTTTCCGGTGACGGTATTATCCTGTCCACCCCCACCGGCTCCACCGGCTATTCCATGTCCGCCGGAGGGCCTATCGTAGAGCCGGAGGCGGAGGCAATAATAATCAGTCCTATCTGTTCCCACAGCATGGGCTCCCGCTCCTTCGTACTGGGGCCGGAGCGTGAGATAACGGTAAAGATCGAGAAGCTCCACGTGCGCCGTGCCTACCTCTCGGTGGATGGCAACTGCGTGAAGGACCTGGCAAATAACGACACCGTAATAGTGAAGCGCTCGCCCCGGTATACGCTGATGGCCAATATGGGGCTGAGAAGCTTTTACGAAATAGCCTACAACAAGCTCAGATAATACTGGAGGTCAGACAATGAAGCAGGGCAGACAGAGCCTTATCCTTGACATTATCAGGGAAAATGATATAGAGACACAGAACCAGCTTTTACAGGCGCTGGCCGACAGAGGCGTCAAAAGCACTCAAGCCACCCTTTCCCGTGATATCCGTGATATGCGGCTGGTAAAGGAGCTGGGGCCCAACGGCGTTTCCAGATACACGGCGGCGGCGAAAACCGACAGCGGCGATCTGGACATAAGGCTGAAGAAGATATTTAAGGAGAGCGTCGTGTCCTATGACGTGGCCCAGAACCTGCTGGTGATAAAAACCCTGTCAGGGCTTGCCATGGGGGCCAGCTCCGCCCTGGACGGTATGACCATTGAAGGGCTGGTGGGCACCATTGCCGGAGATGATACGGCGCTGCTGGTGATGAAGGACAACGAGTCCGCCGTACGGCTGTATCATGAGATAGAGCTGCTGCTGTAGCTTAAAGCTCAGTGCGGAGAGACGGGAGTTATAAATGCTTAACGAACTGCACATAGAGAATATCGCCGTTATAGAAAAGGCGGACATAGCCTTCGGCCGGGGCCTCAACGTGCTGACAGGCGAGACCGGCGCCGGAAAGTCCATAGTCATCGACTCTATCGGCGCGGTGCTGGGTGACAGAGTCAGCCGGGAGCTGGTGCGCCGGGGCGCGGAAAAGGGCACTGTGACAGCAGTGTTTGAGCCTGACGGCTGCGAGGACTGGCTCTCGGAAAATGAGATAGAGCACGAGGGCGAGCTTATACTTCAGCGCCGGATAAACAGTGACGGTAAGAGCAGCTGCCGGGTCTGCGGCGTGCCGGTGACGGCGGCGCAGCTTCGGGAGCTGGCCATGCTGCTGGTGGATATCCACGGGCAGAACGACGGACGCCAGCTCACGGACGAGCACAGGCACAGGGAGTATCTGGACCGCTTCGGCGCTCTGGGGCAGGACGTGGCGGAGTATGCCGCGGTATACGGGCAGTACAGGGAGCTTAAAAAAGAGCTTGAGTCCCTGCAAATGGATGAGATTGAAAAGTCGCGGCTCAGCGAGAGTCTGCGTTATCAGATAGAGGAGCTGGAGAAGGCGGAGCTGAAGCCGGGGGAGTACGATTCCCTTTCCGCCAGACGGGACCTGCTGCGCAACTCCGAGAAGCTGACGGAGGCTCTGGACAGCGCTATCGGAATACTGAACGGAGACGACGGGGAGGGCGCTCTTTCCTTGACCCAGAACGCGCAGTTCTTTGCCCAGCGCGCCGCCGCTATGGCAACCACGCTGGAGAGCGCGGCGGAGAGCCTGGGCAGCGCTGCCTTCGCCATAACGGACGCGGCGGAGCAGCTTCGCGATTTCCGGGACAGTCTGGACTTCTCCCCGGAGGAATACGACGCTCTGGAAAGTCGGCTTGCCCTGCTGTCCAGGTTGCAGAGAAAGTACGCCAAGGACGAGGGAGGACTGATAGCGCATCTTGCCCAATGCAGGGAAAAGCTTGATAACATACAGTATGCCGACGAGCGCAGCGAAAAGCTCCAGCGGGAGCTGAAGGCTTCTCAGAAACGCTGCCTTGCCCAAAGTGAGATCCTCAGGTCAAAGCGCAAGAACGCGGCCAAGCTGCTGGAGACGCGTATTATAAAGGAGCTGCGTGAGCTGAATATGCCCTCGGTGCGCTTCGCGGTGGAGTTCGCCCCTCTGGATAACGAGCTGGGCTTTGACGGCAGCGGCGGGGACAGGATACGCTTCATCATGTCCGCCAACGCCGGCGAGGAGCTGGGCCGCATTAGCCGCATAGCCTCCGGCGGAGAGCTGAGCCGTATTATGCTGGCCATGAAGAACGTCTTTGCCGAGGGCGACCCGGTGGGCACCATGATATTTGACGAGATAGACTCCGGTGTGTCCGGCGTGGCAGCCCAGCGGGTGGGAGAAAAGCTTTTCAGCGTGTCCCTGGGTAAGCAGGTCATGTGCGTGACCCATCTGCCCCAGATAGCCGCCATTGCCGACAGCCACTTCCTTATTCGCAAGGAGGAACGGGAGGGCCGCACCTATACGGAGGTTCTGGAGCTGGACAGGGAGGGCAGAAAGCGTGAGCTGGCGCGGCTTCACGGCGGTGACAATATCACGGCTCTGACCCTTGCCAGCGCGGAGGAGCAGCTTGCGGCCTCCGACGGCTTCAAGGCACAGTATAGTAAAAGGAGAGACGGAAATGACTGTTAAGGATAAAGCGGCGGCGCTGCATCAGGCAGGCTTCAACTGCGCCCAAAGCGTACTGGGCGCCCTTGAGGATAAGACCGGACTGGACAGAGATACCGCCATGGCTTTGGCCGCCGGCTTCGGCGGCGGCGTTCGCTGCGGTGAGATATGCGGCGCGGTCAGCGGCTCGGTTATGGCCATTGGACTGTGCGCGCCTTTCACCGAGCCGGAAAACGCGGAGGCGAAGAACAGAATAGCAGAGCTCACCAAGGAGTTCGACGCGAAGTTCGTGGATAACTTCGGCTGCGTCCGCTGTGTGGAGCTGAAGCGGTCCGGCCACGGCTGCCCGGAGCTTATCGCCTACGCTGCGGAGCTGGCTGAAAAAATGATAGACCACAACAAACAGGGAGAGGACAGGTAAGAGAATATGGGCATTTACGAGGAGCTGGTGGCCAGAGGGTTAATTGCCCAGGTCACCGACGAGGAAGAAATCAGGAATATGATAAATAACGGCAAAGCCACCTTCTATATCGGCTTTGACTGTACGGCGGATTCACTGCACGTGGGCCATTTTATGGCGCTGTGCCTGATGAAGCGGCTGCAAATGGCGGGGAACAAGCCCATTGCCCTTATCGGAGACGGCACCACCCTCATTGGCGACCCCTCCGGGCGCAGCGATATGCGGCAAATGCTCACCGAGGAGACCATAAAATACAACGCCGAGTGCTTTAAGCGGCAGATGGAGCGCTTTATTGACTTCTCCGACGACAAGGCAATAATGCTTTATAACTCCGAGTGGCTCAAGCCCCTGAACTATATAGAGCTGCTGCGGGATGTAGGAGCCTGCTTCTCCGTGAACAATATGCTCCGGGCGGAGTGCTACAAGCAGCGCATGGAAAAGGGACTCAGCTTCCTTGAGTTCAACTACATGATAATGCAGAGCTTCGATTTCTACTATATGTACCAGCACTACGGCTGCAATATGCAGTTCGGCGGCAACGACCAGTGGAGCA
>CAYSFK010000078.1:0-9887 GCA_964430345.1 uncultured Oscillospiraceae bacterium
GAATCCTTCTCCCGCTGCCACGTCGTCGCAAGCTGCATATCGCTTGCGACGACGCTTTTTTATATCCGAAAAGCGTCGTCTCGCGCTCATTCCGCTGCTCCTCCTCATCCGCCGCGACCCGCTGCGCTGGGCTCGCGCCGGAGAAAGCGAGGCGGCTGCATCTAAAGTGACCGAACTGTCTACAAATAAGCAGTCCGCCCCGAATGGGGCGGGCTGTTGTTTTTGGGCGGTCGAACACGCCTTGCCGCAGATACAGTTTTCGTGCCCTTACAGCTGGCTCTTGTGCTCCTCGTAGAACTGGTTGTAGTCCTTCAGCATATACTTCAGCAGCTCCGGGGTGTCCAGCCCGTAGGGGCAGCGGGACTTGCACAAGCCGCAGTTGACGCAGTCTTTTATCTTCTCCATCTCCGCCCGCTTCTCCGGCGTGAAGTACTGCCGCCAGGGCGAACGGCGCAGCAGCATATCCATTCGGGCGCAGTTGCGGATGTCTATGCCCACGGTGCAGGGCATACAGTAGCCGCAGCTCCGGCAGAAGCTGCCTGCCAGCGCCTTCCTGTCCGCCTCTATAACTGCGGCCAGCTCCTCGTCCATTGAAGGGTCCTCCCGGGCCAGAGCCAGCCACTGCTCCAGCTCCTCCATGGACTGCATACCCCATATGTTGGTCACGTTTTCGTACTGCTTCATAAAGGCGTGGCAGGCCCTTGCGTTCTTGCCCAGCAGCCCTCCGGCCAGCCCCTTCATTGCTATGTAGCCCATGCCCGCGTCGGCGCATTTCCCCGCCAGTGCCAGCTCCCGCTCTGTGGAGAGATAACTGAAGGGGTATTGCAGCGTCTCATAGCAGCCGCTGGCAATGGCGGCCTCGGCTATGTCCGCGCTGTGGGTGGTGATGCCGATGTGCAGTATCTTCCCGGCCTTCTTCGCCTCAAGGGCGGCGGCCGCAATACCCTGCGCATCGGAGAAATCCGGCAGCCGCTTTACGTTGTGGAATTGGAACAGGTCTATCCTGTCTGTTTTCATCAGCCGCAGGCTCCTGTCGATGTGCTCCGTCAGGGTCTTTTTGTCCTGGGCCATGCTTTTTGTGGATATGACTATCCTGTCCCGGACGTCTGCCAGACCCATGCCCAGCTTCTCCTCGCTGTCGGAATAGCTGTTGGCCGTGTCGAAGTAGTTTATCCCGCCCTCGAAGGCGGCTCGGAGCAGGGCGGCGCCGTCCTCCTTGGAGCAGCGCTGTACGGGCAGGCAGCCCATAGCGGTTTTGGTCACCCGCAGCCCGGTGCTGCCCAGTGTTATCATTTTCATATGCCGTGCCTCCTTAGTGTCTTTCCCTGATTATAGCTCAAAGCGTTAAGAAAGAAAAGCCCCGGCTTAATCCATAATGCCGGAGATTTTAATAAAGCTTAAGGAAATAACTGCCGCAACTGTGATAGAATGCAGAGGACAGGGGCGAAGGCCCCGAATAGGAGGAGCACATATGCGCACAAACACTGTAAAAAGAATTCTGGCCATGGTTTTATCCCTGACCGCTCTGCTGTCGCTGGCTGCCTGCGGCGGCACGAAGGAGGAACAGGCCACACCGGCGCCGGAGTACGTCTATAAGTCCGAGTTCACGCCCATCTCCGGCCAGGCCGCTGGTATGCTGGCGGTCAAGCTGTATACTGAGGACGGGGCCTATGCCACCTGCAACGAGAAGGTGGGCCGGGAAATACCCGAGACCGCCGATGTGGCGAACATGACCGAGGAGGACCTCCAGAGGTTCGACGTCTACGCCGACAATATCTATTTCATTGGCAACGACGGCAAGGCGGAGAAGCTGCCTGACTATAAGCCCATGGCGGGCAAGGAGGACACCCAGAACAGGACTGACTACTACTCCCAGCCGTATCTGGGCACCGTAGTCATGGACGACAGCGGTGATCTGCTGACGGTGGAGACCCTGTATACCGGCTGGTACGATGGCCCCGAGGGCAAGACCTACACCGACGATGACTACTACGACTATTTCAAGAGCTCTCAGGAGGTGTATCTGCGCAAGCTGGACAAGACCGGCGCGGAGCTCAGCTGTGTTCAGCTGGAGACCGGGGCCGACCAGTACTTCAACCCCAGCACCGTCACCGACGGCAGCGGCAATCTGCTGGGCGCTCTGGACGAGCGGCTGTGCGCCTTTGACGCCCAGGGGCGGCAGGCCTACTCCATAGACTGCGGCTATGTCAACAGTGTCGTTAAGCTGGCCGACGGGCAGATTATCGTGTCCTATTGGGGCGACGGCGGCCTGAGCATAGCGCCTCTGAACAGTGACGCCCAGAGCCTGGGCCAGAGCCTGAACATCCCCGGCGACGCATACAGCCTCTTTGCCGGAGGCGGCAGCTACGATCTGTACTATACCAGCGGCCTTAATTTCTACGGCTACGATATAGAGACCCAGACCGCCGACAAGCTGTTCAACTGGCTGAACTGCGACGTCAACAGCGAGGACATCAGCCTTGTTAAGGTGGATGAGGACGGCGGCATAAGCGGCGTTATCAGCGAGTACGACCAGGTGGAGGACAGCTATCTGAACCAGCGCATCACCGTCACCAAAGCGCCCTATGACCCCAGCACCCAGAAGGAGACTCTGACCCTGGCCTGCCTGTCCCTGTCGGAGAACTCCCGCAACGCGGTCATCAAGTTCAACCGCGGCAGTCAGAACGCCCGCATCGAGATAAAGGACTACTCCGAGTTCAACACCGGCGACGACTCTGAGGCCGGCCTTCAGCGGCTGCTGACCGAGATGATGGCTGGCACCGTGGCGGATATCGTGGCTCTGGAGGGCCTGCCCTATCGGCGCATCGCCTCCAAGGGCATACTGGAGGACCTCTATCCCTATCTGGACGCCGACAGCGAGCTGAAGCGTGAGGACTATTTCCAGAACGTGATGC
The DNA here is from genome assembly GCA_964430345.1 of uncultured Oscillospiraceae bacterium. Taxonomy (GTDB): domain Bacteria; phylum Bacillota; class Clostridia; order Oscillospirales; family Oscillospiraceae; genus Limivicinus. The sequence goes on from CAYSFK010000078.1 coordinate 2,916, forward strand.
AGATGCTGGAGGTGGACGGCAAGCTGTGCAGTGTCTGCCCCTCCTTCTATGTGGCGGCGGTGATGGGCGCCGTGTCCGTGGTGGGCGAGGGCCCCAGTTGGACTTACGACGAGTTTGCGGCGGCGCTGGAGAAGATGCCCGAGGGCTGCGAGCCCTTCGAGTCCGGCGTCAGCAGGGACGATATACTGCGGGTCTGCGTGTCTCTGGACATGGCGGACTACATCAACTGGAGCACCGGCCAGTGCAGCTTTGACAGCAAGGAGTTCACGGATCTGCTGGAGTTCGCCTCAGGATTCCCCGAGCAGCATACCGACGAGAGCGAGAGCACCACTCAGGAGCGCATCAGCACCGGCCAGCAGATGCTTATTGCCACCGGTATCTACAGACTTGACGACGTGCTGTACGACCGTATGTATTTCGCCGGTCAGGACGTGTGCTATATAGGCTTCCCCACCAACAGCGGCAGCGGCAATGTGCTCACAGCCGAGAATACCTTTGCCATGAGCAGCGGCTGTAAGGATAAGGAGGCGGCCTGGCAGTTTCTAAGGACCTTCATGACCGAGGACTATCAAAAGAGCAACGTCTGGAGCATACCCACACATCTCAAGGCCTTTGAATACAAGCTGGCCGGCGTCATGAAGACCGAGTACATGATGGACGAGAACGGACAGTATATGCTGGACGAGAACGGCGAGAAGATAAAGCAGCCCCGCTACACCATGTCCTCCGACGACGGCCCCGTTGTCAATGTCTACGCCATGAGCCAGGAGCAGGCCGACCAGATAACCGCCGTGATAAATGCCACCACCAAGTTCTACGACAGCGACATGAGCATCATCTCCATCGTCACCGAGGAGGCGGAGGCCTACTTCGCCGGACAGAAGAGCGCGGAGGAAGTGGCCAAGCTGGTGCAGGGCAAGGTGAATATCTACGTCAACGAGCAGAGCTGATACCAGGGACGAATAATATTGCCGCGGCAGAGAAAACGGTACTTCCCAAGTCCCGGATAGTGTGATAAAATCGAACGGTAAAATTACAGATAATACGGGAGGTATCGACTATGCGGCTCATCACTCGCTCCGACTTTGACGGGTTGGCCTGCGCGGCCTTTTTGAAAATGGCAGGCGTTATAGATTGCTGGAAATTCGCCCACCCCAAGGACCTGCAGGACGGTCTGGTGGAGGTAGGGGAGAACGACTGCCTTGCCAACGTGCCCTACGTCCCCGGCTGCGGCCTCTGGTTCGACCACCACTCCAGCGAGGCCGAGAGGCTGGACCTGGCCGGAAAGTACGTGGGCGACAGCCGCCCCGCGCCCTCCTGCGCCCATATAGTGTACGATTACTACGGCGGCGCGGAGCGCTTCCCCGGCCATAAGCAGATGCTGGAGGCCGTGGATAAGGTGGACTCCGGCAGCCTCATGAGAGAGGATATACTGGAGCCAAAGGGCTGGGTGCTGCTGGGCTTTTTGATGGACCCCCGCACAGGCCTGGGCCGCTGGCGCAACTTCACCATCTCCAACTATGCCCTTATGGAAAAGCTCATCGACTGCTGCGCCTATATGAGCATTGAGGAGATTTTGGCCCTGCCGGACGTTGTGGAGCGTATCGAGATATATAACGAGCAGACGGAGAAGTTCAAGGAGATGGTCAAGGCCCATACCCGCACCGAGGGCAGCCTTATCATCAGTGACCTTCGGGGCGTGGAGCCCATCTATTCGGCAACCGCTTCATGATATACAGCCTCTACCCGGAGCAGAATATATCCATCTGGATAGTCAGCGGCCGGGGCGGCCAGGGCTGCAGCTGCGCCGTGGGCTACTCCGTGCTGAACCGTACCGCCACGCTGGACGTGGGCAGCCTGATGCTGCGCTTCGGCGGCGGCGGCCACAAGGCCGTGGGCACCTGCCAGTTTCCCGGCGAGACCATGGACAAGCAGATCCCCCTGCTCATAGCTGAGCTCGTAAAGGGCTGAGAATGCGGCTTTAGCCGTATCTCCCGGCTGCAGTCCGGAGCCTGGTTATATGATATAGCGCAGGAGGAAAAATGAAAAAACACATCATACCCGTCTGGGGCCTTGCCCTGTGCGCGGCCCTGCTGGCCGGCTGCGCAAGCGCGTCCGAGTCCTCTGCCGCGGAGGCCAAAAAAGCTGAGGAGCACTATGTGGTTCTGGCTTCTGAGGATATCCTGGATTCAGAGCATATGTATTTGTACAGCTTCGACTCCACAAAGGGCAAACAGGAGCTGTACAGGATATATGAGCCCGGAATATTTGACCCCGAGGGCTTTTACGACCTCGACGCCTATTACAGAAAATTTATGCCCTTTTCGCCTGACGGCCGCTACTTTTATCTGAATGGATGGGAGCAGCTGGATATGCGCGAGGCAAGAAAGGGCGCTCCCATCTGGAACGGTGAAAACTCGGAGAGCAGCTGGAAGGACATTGCCGCCAGCATTGATGTTGAGCAGTTTATCCCGCTGACAGGCGGCGGTATGGTGTATCTCGCGAACACAGGCGATATGCAGAGTGATGAAACGCTCTGGTATTATGACGGCAGCGAGAACCATCTGCTGGCCACGCTGAATTCAGGCTGGTCTGCCGAGGATTGGTACGGCGCGGGAAAAATCTCCGACCATATTGGGGACGAGTTCGACGAGGTTTACCTGAAGGTGGATGAAGCCGAGGAGTACGTGTATTACGTTGTTGACAACGATGACAACTCCTTTGGCGACGAATCGCTTATGCGCTCACGCATCTGCCCGGAGGAGAACGGGGAGGTCGTGGCCCCTCAGGTGTATAATATATACAACCCGGAACACTGGAGCCAGTCTGTCGTATACAGCGTGAAGGGCGACAAGTACTTTGACCTGTACACGGTCGTCCCCGGCGAAGCCCCCGCCTTCATTGCAAAGGATGCCACCAGCATTGAGCCCTTTCTCGACGGAAGCGGCAGGGTCTGCTACTGCTGCGAGGATGAGTACGGCAGCCGGACCGTGGTCAGCGCCACGGGAGAGACTTATCTCGGAAATGAATGGATGCTGGGTCCCTACTTTGCCAAGGGCCCGGACCGTTCCCCCAGTGAAACGGGTCTGTTTATCTTCACCCGGATGGACGAGACGGGTTCAAAAACCTGGTATCAGTGCTGCGGCGGCCGGGAGCAGCCTGTCCTTGGCCTCATCGACTTTGACTATGCATACGACCTCATTTTGGACACGCCGGACAGCGCGCTGATGCTTGTGAAGTCAGGCGACGTGTACAGCATCCTGCGGTTCGACTTTGTGGACGGTACGCTCAGCTTTAAGGACACTCTGTGCCAGCTGGGCGACTGTCCCACCATAGCCGGTATTACCAAGGCCGACGGCACATATCAGCTTATGTATTATACCGATATTGACAGAGGGTATTACGGCACCCTGCATATATATAATAACGGCAATGACTGGCTGGTTGGACAGAATACCGCCTTTGTTACAGTCATGCCGGACACAGGCACGGTGTACTCCGGCCAGGCGTGGCCGGAATCTGACACAGGCATGGGTGCGCTTTATAAGAACGACCAGATCGTCTGCGATAACGTATACCCCGAAAGAGTCTACATACTGGGGGAGGACCGTGCGCTGTATATTCGCATTGAAAGCCTGTACTACTGGGACGGCAAGGAGGAAACCGTCATTTGCGATGACCTCTGCTGTCAAAGAGTGCTGCCCAGCGTCCAGCCCGGCATCAGCTTTTATCCCTCGGACGAAAGCCGGAGCTTCTGAGCCTGAAAACGGATAAAGGATATAACATGAGCGCTGCCGGAAAGACTCCGGCAGCGCTCATTTGATTAATCCTCCATCACGTTCAGCCGCTCCTGGGCCAGCGCCTTGGACTCCTTGCCGGTGAGCCGCTCTATGCTGAATTTTAAGATGCACAGGGCCGACCTGTGGCTTTCTATCTCAAGGCTCAGCCGCTGCTGACTCTCCTCCGGGCTGTAGCGCCGCCCGATAAGCTCCGCCGCGTGGAGCAGCTCCCAAGCGTCGGTGACCTCCCATATGCGCCCGAAGGCGATAACGCTGCGGTAGCGGGTGGAGTATTCCTCGGGCACCACATCGTCCTGAGCCACCACGCAGAAGGAGGCCCTGCCGCAGCGGCGCAGGGCGTCCAGCTTGTGACCGGCCTTGGCGCAGTGGAAGTACAGGGCCTCGCCCTCCCGCGCATAGCTCAGCGGCACGGCGTAGGGGTAGCCGTCATCTCCCAGCAGCGCCAGTACGCCGTGGCTGCCGCCGTCCAGTAGGGCAAGGGCCTCAGAGTCCGGCAGCTGCTGCTTATTCCTTCGCATCTCTCTGAACATAGTCACTTCTCCTTCTTCGGCAGCGGATGCTTTTTCCCGTCAGGGGTCTGGATATAGGTGTTGTCCAGCACCGCTATGGTGGCCTTGCGAAAGTCCGCGATGTACTCGGCGCGCAGCGCCGCTCTCTCGGCAAGCTCCGCCTCGGTAAGCTCCCGCTGCTTTGAAAGCCGGGCCAGCTCGTTTATCCGGTCTATTTTAGTCTTTTCCATTAAGTCAATCCCCCAGTGTGCCCAGCTCGTCAAGATCCAGCTCGAAGGCGGGTATGAAATGCTCCATAAAATAGCCCACCTCCGGCAGCGGGCTGCTCTCCAGCAGGGCACGGGTCTGCTTCTCGGCGGACAAAAACTCGTTGTTGCCGGCCTTGCGTTCCTCTACGCACTTGATGTAGGCCGACAGCTTGTCCGCCGCCTTGACGATGTCGTGGAGCCGGGCCTCCGCCTCGCCGCAGAGCAGGGATTGGTACGGCTCCTTCAGCTCCTCCGGCAGGGTGGACAGCAGCTTCCGGCAGGCCAGAGCCTCCACCTGCTTATAGGCCCCCATGATGGCCCGGCTGTGGTACTTGATGGGCGTGGGCAGGTCGCCGGTGAGTATCTCGGAGCTGTCGTGGTACAACGCGGCGGCGGCGCACTCGTTGGGGTCGCAGGGAACGCCGTATATATCCCGGCGTATGACTCCCAGGGCGTGGGCTATCACCGCCGTCATGTGGCTGTGCTCCTGTATGTTCTCCGGCAGAGCGTTTCTCATCAGGCTCCAGCGGCCTATGTAGCGCATACGGGAGATATAGGCAAAAAAATTGTAGCTCATAGGGCATCTCCATGTTATATTAATACAGGTATATTATCACGGGCGCGTGTATTAATCAAGGGAGAGCGGAATGTACGAAGGACACAGAGTTATAGACGGCCATGTCCACTATTGTCTGGATATTGAGCCGGAGTATTTTACCAAGCTGCTGGACAGGACCGGCACGGACATGGCAAACCTTGCCGTTATCACCCACGGCGGCAGAGTCTCCTGCGACACGGAGGCCCTGGCGCTGAAGGCCATGTACCCGGGGCGCTTTTACGTATGCGGCAGCCTTGACCCCTGCCTGTACTACCGGGGCGGGGAGGACATGGGCGCCTTGCAGGCGGAGCACGCGAGGCGGCTTATGAAATGCGGCTGCGACGGGATAAAGCTTCTGGAGGGCAAGCCCCAGCTTCGCCGGGCTCTGCCTATCCCGGACTTTGACGCGAGGTGCTGGGATGCCTTCTGGGACTACGCGGAAGGGGAGCAGATACCCGTGCTCTGGCACGTCAACGACCCGGAGAACTTCTGGGATGAAAGCGCAGTGCCGGTCTGGGCCCGGACTCAGGGCTGGTTTTACGACAGCAGCTATATCAATAACGAGGAGCAGTACCGTCAGGTGCTCGCCGTGCTGGAGCGGCACCCCCGCCTGCGCATCTGCTTTGCCCATATGTTCTTCATGTCGGCGCGGCTTCCCCGGCTGCGGGAGATAATGGAGCGGTATGAAAACCTCCGGGTGGACCTGACCCCCGGCATAGAGCTGTACGAGAACCTGTCCAAAGCCCCGGAGGAGGCCCGCCGCTTTTTTGAGGATTTCCATGACCGCATAATCTACGGCACCGATATTGGCAGCCGCTTCGTCTATAACCCCGCCGGCAAGCCCTTTAACGAGCGTGAAAACCTGCGGCGGCCGGAGATAGTCCGCGACTATCTGTGCAAAAGCGGCGCGGAGACAATTGCCTCCGACGGTGACTTTCTGGTGGGCCGCCCGGATTTCGAGATGCGCTGTCTGGGCCTTGAGGGGTCGCGGGCGGACGAGATATTATGCCTGAACTTTCTGCGCTTTATGGGCGGTGAGCCCAAACCGGTGGATACAGGCGCGGCACTGGAGGAGTGCGGCCGCATACGGCGGCGGCTGGAGAGCGCTTCCCGGCTGCCGGGTTTTCTCCCGGACTGCCGCGGCGTGGAGCTGGCGGAAAAATATCTTGGAGACCTCGCAAAACAACCAAAAATTACGCAGAAAAATTGTTGTAATTATCAAAAGCCAGTGTTATAATATTTCTTTGTGTTGAAAATGTGAAAGACAGTAGGAGACTTGAAGTTTGAACAAGTTCAAACTTTGTTAAACTCAAGTGCGATTTTCTCGCCGCTGAAGCGGCAACCGAAAATCATGCACAATATGACCATTCCTTATCGTGGTCATTTTGCGCCTTGAGAAAGAGAAAGGAATTGTCATATTTATGGATAAGCTCAGAAATATCGCCATCATCGCCCATGTTGACCACGGCAAGACCACTCTGGTAGACGAGATGCTCAAACAGTCCGGCGTATACCGGGAGAATCAGGAGATAGTGGAGCGGGTCATGGACTCCAACGACCTGGAACGGGAGCGGGGCATCACCATCCTGGCCAAGAACACCGCCGTGTGGTATGGCGACACCAAGATAAATATAGTGGACACTCCGGGCCACGCCGATTTCGGCGGCGAGGTGGAGCGTATATTGAAGATGGTCAACGGCGTTATCCTGCTGGTGGACGCCGCCGAGGGCCCCATGCCCCAGACCCGCTTCGTGCTCAGCCGCGCTTTGGAGCTGGGCCACCGGGTCATCGTGGTGGTCAATAAGATAGACCGGCCC
>CAYSFK010000079.1:0-9874 GCA_964430345.1 uncultured Oscillospiraceae bacterium
TTGCCCATGATGGACAGCTCCTTGTCCACCAGCAGGCCGGAGTAGGCGGGCAGGTAGGCGGCCACGCCGGCGGTGGAGGCGTGGGCTCTGTGCACGGTGCCGAAGGCGTCGGACACGAAGATATCCGCCATGTCGGCCAGAGCCTTGGCAAAATCCGCCCCGTTCTTTTCCTCCCGGATATCAAAGCGCAGGTTCTCCAGCAGCATTATCTCGCCGGGCTTGAGTGCGGCGGCCTTGGCCTTGGCGTCCTCGCCGATGATGTCGGCTGCAAAGACCACCTTCTGTCCCAGAAGCTGGGACAGGCGCTCCGCCACGGGGGCCAGGGTCAGCTTGGACTTCCACTCGCCCTTGGGCTTGCCCAGATGGGAGCAGGCGATAACGGCGGCGCCGTTTTCCAGCAGGTACTTTATGGTGGGGACGGCGGCAACGATGCGCTTGTCGCTGGTTATCTCGCCTGTCTCCTTATTCTGGGGCACGTTAAAGTCGCAGCGGAGCAGAACCTTTTTGCCCTTTACGTCTGCGTCGTAAACTGTTTTCTTGCTGTAGTTCATAATATATCCTCCTAAATAATTATAAGCTGTTTGTCTGCGCCATGGAGCCGGTGCCCATAAGTCCGGGAAAGCCCTGCTGTCTCAGCGCCTCATAGGCCAGTACGGCCACGGAATTGGATAGGTTGAGGCTTCTGGCCTCGCTTATCATGGGAATGCGGATGCAGCGCTCCCGGTATTTTTCCCGCAGCGCTTCGGGCAGCCCCGCCGTCTCCTTGCCGAAGATAAGGGTCACATCCCCGGTCAGGTCAGCCTCGCTGTACGCTCTGGGCGCTTTGGTGGTGGCCAGGTATATATTGCCGTCGCCGTGCTTTGAGAAGTATTCCTCTATGCTGCCGTATACCGAGATATCCACCAGATGCCAGTAGTCCAGGCCGCAGCGCTTCACCATCTTGTCGGAAATATCGAAGCCCAGCGGCTCTATTAGATGGAGCCTTGCCCCGGTGGCGGCGCAGGTACGGGCAATAGCCCCGGTATTGTGGGGTATCTCCGGCTCAACCAGAACAATATCAAGCATTTCGCGCCTTGTCCTCCCCTGCCGCTGCCCTTGGAATTAGGAACTCAAATCTGATTTCCAAATCATTTTAGCACACTTTTCCGAAATATCATGTACTTTTTTTCGTTTTTTATCGATTCTTGCATATTAGACAAATATGGGCTATAATCAGTCATATAAACCAGCTTATTATTGGCATTTTGCATATGACATATTATTGTCAATCACCCTGTTGAGGCCAGGTAAACTATGGAATTGATATGCTCACTTTGTCCCAGAGGCTGCGGCGCTTTTCGCGGGGATGACAGCCCCGGCGGTGTATGCCGCAGTCCCGCCCTGCCCCGGGTCGCCAGAGCCGCTCCTCACTTCGGAGAGGAGCCCTGCATCAGCGGCACGAAAGGCGCCGGCGCCGTGTTCTTCACCGGCTGCGCCCTCCGATGTGTGTTCTGCCAGAACCGGGAGATAAGCCGGGGTGAGGGCGGCAGGACTGTGACCGTCCGGCAGCTCCGGGACATTATGCTGCGGCTCCGGGACGAGGGCGTACACTGCATCGACCTTGTGACCGGCAGCCACTATATATACGCTGTGGCCGAGGCCCTCAGCGGCATCGACCTGGGCATCCCGGTGGTGTGGAACAGCTCCGGCTACGAGAGCGTGGAAAGCCTGCGGCAGCTTGAAGGTCTGGTGCAGGTGTATATGCCGGACTATAAATACGCGGATGCAGAGCTGGCCCGCCGCTATTCCGGCGCGGCTGACTACCCGGAGACAGCGGCGGCGGCCATACGGGAGATGTACCGGCAGACCGGCCCCTTCTCAATGGGCGAAAACGGCCTGCTGCGTTCCGGGGTGCTTATCAGGCACCTTATCCTGCCGGGTCAGGCGGAGAACGCCATGAACGCCATTGACTTCGCGGCGGATGAGTTTCCGAGGGGCAGCGTGCTGTTTTCTCTTATGAGCCAGTACACGCCCATAGCCGGACTGGAAAAATACCCGGAGCTGTTGGAGCGTGTGGATGGGGAGCTGAATCAACGGCTCATCCACTATATGCGGGCCCGGAGGCTGGAGACCGGCTATTGGCAGGAGACTGCCTCCGCCACGGAGGAGCAGATACCTGATTTTGATATGACCGGACTACAGTTTGACTGTTGACATTGTGCGCAAAATGTCAGATAATCAAACCAAGAACGGATATTAATAACGCCATACAAAATACGAACAGGAGAATGCGACATGAACTATAACGAGATACTTACCGCAGCAAAGACAGAGGTCGGCCCCTACTGCAAGGCCTGCCCCGTGTGCAACGGCCGCGCCTGCGGCAACTCCATGCCCGGTCCCGGCTGCAAGTACCCCGGCGCCGTGGCAGCCCGGAACTTTGACAAGTGGCAGGAGGTCTGCGTCAATATGGACACCCTCTGCCTCAATACCGACCCGGAAATAGGCTTCGAGCTGTTCGGGAAGCAGTTTGCGGCCCCCATATTCACCGCCCCCCTTGGCGCGCTGACCATGCACTACGGCCCCAAGTACAACGACCAGCAGTATAACGCCATCCAGATAAAGGCCGCCGCCGAGTACGGCATCATGGCCCTCACCGGGGACGGCGTGGACCCGGAGATAATGAAGGCCTCCGCCAAGGACATGAAGGCCGTAGGCGGCATAGGCTGCCCCATCATCAAGCCCTGGAACAAGGAAGCGGTGTTCGAGAAGCTGGATGTGCTCAACGAAAACGGCGTATTCGCCGCCGGTATGGATGTGGACGGCGCGGGCCTGCCCTTCCTGAAGGCCATGAACCCCAACGCCGGCAGCAAGTCCGTTGCCGAGATGCAGGAGATAATAGCCTACGCGAATATGCCCTTCATGATCAAGGGCATCATGACCGTGGCCGGCGCCAAGAAGGCGGTGGAGACCGGGGCCAAGGCCATTGTAGTTTCCAACCACGGCGGCAGAGTGCAGGGCGGCGTCCCCTCCACGGCGGAGGTGCTGCCGGAGATAGCCGCGGCCGTCAAGGGCCAGATCACCATTATCGTGGACGGCGGCATCCGCTCCGGCGTAGACGTGTTTAGGGCTCTGGCTCTGGGCGCGGACGCGGTGCTCATAGGCCGCCCGGTGCTGACCGCTGTGTACGGCGGCGGCGCAGAGGGCCTGAAGGTGTACATGGACAAGATAGTGGGCGAGTTTAAGTCCACCATGACCATGTGCGGCGCGGCCGGACTCAAGGATATCACCGTGGACAAGGTGCGCGTTTAAGCAAAAAACGAGCGTTTGCCCGGACTGCTTTTTCAGTCCGGGCATTGTATTTGTCTGGAATTTATGGTACTATCTGTCGGGACAGTGTTCCAATTATATGCTTAAAGGAGAGAGAAAATGTACAGGAAACGTATACTTGCTTTTATTATGGTTTTGTTAATGGTGCTCTCTTTCGCAGCCTGCGGCAACAGCGCCCCCGCTGCTCAGGAAGCCCCAGCTGCGGACGCACCGGCGGAGGCCGCCAGTGCCGAGGCTGTCGTCCTTAACGAGGACGGCTTTGACCCGAGGCTTATTGGACGTTGGAGGGTAGTGAAAGTTGAGGATAACGGCCAGACAGACTGTAAGATATCCGATTATTCCAGCTTCTACTTTCTGTATGACGGGACAGTGTACGGCAGTTATACAGCAAATTCAACTTATGCCGATAGCCCTGACGGGACGGCGAAGGTCGATGGGAATAATATAGTCATTCCCTACTATACCAGCATTGAAAACACCGAACTGAGCATGAGCTATCAGATATCTGACACGACCAAATCTCTCCTTGATAAGCCGGACAAGGACGCAGAAATGTTCTATAAGAATTGCCCTGACGACCTGATGACGCTGCACGTGACGGGTAGCTACAAGGATAGCCCCACGAATATTCTGTCCATAGACAGCACAGTCACCCTTCAATTGGAGCAGCCAAGATGGTACAGTGTATTTATTGACACCATGTGCGGCAGCTGGGTGGATAATTACGGCAACAGCTGGAGCTTTTCCCATGACAAGAACGGCGCGCAGGACTATTCCTTCAAGATGACGACCGACGACAAAACCGAGTACAAAGGTTCCTATATCATTCTTACACATTCAAAGGATGCTCCGGCAGAGAGTGTGCGCTTCAGTTTCGAGGACTATTCTGTTGACGTTAGCGCTCAGATCGTCTCCTTTGACGGATACGTTCTTGAGCTTACACAGGAGAGCGGAAACCCGCTTACACTGACCCGTGTCGACGCCCCGGCACAAGCGGCTCCCGCAGAAGCGCAGGCTGAGCCCCCCGTCCCTGCCGAAGCACCGGCTGAGTCTTCCGACCCTGGCGAAGCTCCGGCTGAGTCCCCCACCCCCGCCGCCTGAGCTAAAGCTTATATATTATGTAAACCAGCCGCCGGACATAGTCCGGCGGCTGGTTTACATAATGTTATTCAAGTCATATCAGCGATTTCCGGCTTCTTCCCTGACTATGCGCTCCATGTCCTCCCACTTGCGCTCCATGTCCTCTATAAGCCTGAACTGGGTGCGGGCCCGGTCAAGGTTCTGTCCCTCCCGGTCGGTGGAAAAGTACCTGTCGCCGTCCAGATAGTCCGTGAGAAAGCGCACTCCGCACTCCAGCGTCATGGTGTAGGAGCCCAGTGGCAGCACGGCAACCTCGGCGTCCGTGAGGCTGGGGCAGGACTCCAGATAGCCCTTGGTAAAGGCCCGGAACAGCTCCAGGTCAAGGCTGACCTTGTCCAGCTCCCGCTCGTCCTCGGCGGCGGTGGAGGCTCCGAAGCGGATAGCGTCTCCGAAGTCGAAGGCGGAGAGTCCGGGCATCACCGTGTCCAGGTCGATGACGCAGATAGCGCGGCCGGTGTCCTTGTCCATAAGGACGTTGTTTATCTTGGTGTCGTTGTGGGTGGCACGGACGGGCAGCTCGCCCCGCTCCCGCATACGGTGGAGCCGGCAGGCCCGCTCCTCCCTTTCAAGGGCGAATTCCACCTCCCGCTTCACCTGCCGCAGCCGTCCCATGCTGTCCGCCTCCACAGAAGCCCGCAGCTTACCGAAGCGATCAACGGTGTTGTGAAAGTTCTCGATAGTCTCCTCCAGAGTCTGGGCGGGAAAATCCCTCAAAGCGTACTGGAAGCCGCCGAAGGCCCGTGCGCTCTCGTAAAACTCACGGGGGGTCTCGGCGCACTGGTGGCAGACGCTGTTGTCCACGTATCTGTAAGCCCGCCAGCAGCCGCCGCAGCCGTCGTCGTAATAGTTCTTGCCCTCCAGAGTGTCAATATAGCTTATCATGGCCATATCCCCGTCCTGATGCTTTCGCAGGAAGGCGCTGATGGCGGACATATTGCTCATAAGCGCGCCCACGTTGGGAAAAACGTACTGGTTTATCCACTGCAATATGTACTTGCAGCCGCAGTCCGTGGTGATAAGGTAGGTCTCGTTTATGTGTCCGCTTTTGATCTGGCGGCAGTCCACAGGCTCTCCCTGTGTGGGGAAATGGAATATGGCTTCCCTCATTCCGGTCTCCCGCTCTCTGATATGCATTTCCTCACAGAGGCTGCGCTGTGTCACTTGCATCTTTTTTCTCTCCTGCGAAGCAGTATTATGGGAAAGGCCGTCAGCAGCAGCACCGCGCCCGCCGCCAGAAATATGCCCGGTGTGGGCACAGTCTTTACCTGGCCCAGCTCAATGTATGTGCTGTCGCTGCCCCGAATGACCGCCGTGCCTATGGCGGGGCCTATGAGCATGGGCAGCAGCACCGCGAATATCATCCGTACGCCCTGAAAATGTCCCGCCTTGTCCCCCGGCGTCCAGTCCCGGATGTTGGCGCCCAGAGCTGCGGCCACCATCATATAGCCGCTCATCATCACCGTGCCCGCGATCATCACGCCGACGGAGCCCCGGACGAAGTACATCGCCGCAAGCCCGGCCAGCATGATAAGCGCCGCCGGCAGTACAAAGTTCAGCTTGCCCAAAGCGTCGATAAAGCGGCCGGAGACTACGCTTGCCCCGGAGGCCAGGATAAGCACCACACCCAGCACAAGCGCGTAGTCGGTTATGCCCAGATAGTTCTGGATGTAGATTATCAGGAAGGGGAAAAACACCTGCACCGCCACGGAGAATACGCAAAAAGCCGCAAAGCTGAGGTACAGCTCCGGGTTCTCCGCCGCCACCTTTGGCCTTAGACCGTAGAGCAGGTTTTTGAAATAGCTGTCCCGCCTCGGCCTCAGCTCCGGCGAGTCCTTTACCAGAAACATGGACGCCACGCCCACCAGCGTCACGGCGGCGCCGAAGATATTGAAAAACTCCCGCCATCTCCCCTGCTGGGTCAGCCCGTCAAAGAGTCCGAAAATGATAAGCATGGAGATAAGCGGCAGTATGGCCAGCACGCTCTCCGCCCGACCCCGGTTTGCCTGACAGGTGTTGTCGGTGACGAAGGCGTTGAAGGCGGCGTCGTTGGCGGTGCTGCCGAAGAAGGTCATAACGCAGTCCATCACCACCACCAGCATGGCGGCGGCCGCCACCGCGTTGGCCCCGGGAAACAGAAGTCCGGCGTTCTCCGGGCTAATGTACCCGAAGGCGGCGGTGGAAACGCCCCAGAGCACATAGCCCAGGGCGATGAATACCTTCCTCTTGCCCAGCCTGTCGGACAGGGCCCCCATCAGCAGTGTGGTGACCGTGGCCGCGGCGGCGGAGGCCCCCACCATAGCGGAGATGTAGCCGGGGTCGGTGCTGATGGTGTTATAGAGGAAAACATTGAAATACATATTCTCAATGGTCCAGGCGAACTGCCCGAACAGGCCTATCAGTATAAAGGTCAGCCAGCTTCTGGCTCCAAGCTTTGTGTTCATTTATCCTCGCCCCCGTATCTGACAAATCGGATAGTGGATATTTTAACGTTATTGCCGAAATTAGTCAACAATCAAGTTTTGAGTATTGTAAAAAGCGCCCGTAACTGTAATTATTATGCAAAATGTTTTAAGGTTTTTTGAAACAATGACTACCAAAACTGTGCGGGACGTGTTATAATTAACCGTCATAATGCAATACTTGGATATCTACTATGAGTAAAGGGGAAACGCACTATGAAAAAAATACTTGTCCTTGAGGATGAATCCAATATTCGCAGCTTTGTGGTTATAAATCTCCGGCGCAGCGGCTTTGAGCCCATCGAGGCGGAGACCGGGGAGATGGCGCTGGAAAAGCTGAAGGTCAATCCCGATATATGTCTGGCCCTGCTGGACGTTATGCTGCCGGATATAGACGGCTTCGAGGTCTGCCGCCGCATCCGCGCCACCGGCTCCAAAATGGGCATCATCATGCTCACGGCCAAAAGCCAGGAGATCGATAAGGTGACGGGGCTGATGACCGGGGCGGACGACTATGTCACTAAGCCCTTCTCCCCTGCGGAGCTCACCGCCAGGGTGGACGCGCTGATACGCAGACTGGGCATAGACGAGGACGAGAAAGCCTCCACGGAGATAAGCAGCGGCCCCTTCCTGCTGAACACCAGAAACCGCACCTTGGAGAAGGACGGCCAGCGGCTGAAGCTTACCCAGATAGAGTATATGCTTATGAAGCTGTTCATGGAAAACCCCGGCAAGGCCATGTCCAGAGAGGACATACTCACCGCCGTCTGGGGCAACGACTTCAACGGCGAGCTGAAAACCGTGGACGTGAACATCAGAAGGCTGCGTATAAAGATAGAGTCCGACCCCACAGAGCCGGAGTTTTTGACCACCGTCTGGGGCTACGGCTACAAGTGGGGCTATTGAATTGCCTTCCCCTTCAAGTAGAGGTGGGCACGGCGCACAGCGCCCTGCCGGATGAGGCACTCTTTTAAAGCCTTCCCCTTTAGGGGAAGGAGGACCGCGAAGCGGTGGATGAGGCAAAATTGGCGTAAGGAAGTACTGCGATGCAGGGCAATTTGAAAAACCAGCTGCTGCTGTCCGGCGTTGGTGCCATAGCGCTGCTGCTGCTGGGCGTGTGGCTGGTGACCCGGGGCTTTGTGGGCTGGGCCATAGTATTGTTTTTTATAATATGTATATATATCATCGCCCTTAATCTCTGGTTCTGGTACTGCGTGGCCGACCCCATAGACCAGCTGACGGAGTTTGCCAAGCGCATTGCCGCCGGCAGCTATGGCGGGAAGATAGAGAAAAGCCATGACAACGAGATAGGTATGCTGACGGACGAGATAAATAATATGTCCGAAAAGGTGGCCATTGCGGAGAAATCCAGGACGGACTTCATCTCCCAGGTCTCCCACGAGCTGCGTACGCCTTTGACAGCAATCATGGGCTGGAGCGAGACCATCGCCTTTGACCCGGCGGTGCAGGGGGATTCGCTTCGCGGTGTGCAGATAATCTCCAAGGAGGCGGAGCGGCTGACCGGCATGGTGTCGGAGCTGCTGGAGTTCACCCGTATTCAGGACGGGCGCTTCAATTTGCGCATTGAGCTTATCGATATCACCGCCGAGCTGGAGGACGCCCTGTTCACCTATGGGGAGCTTATGCGTCAGGCCGGCATAGAGATAAACTACAGCCAGCCCCCGGCGGAGATACCCCTTATCCCCGGCGACCCGGAGCGGCTCAAGCAGGTGTTTCTGAACCTGTTGGACAACGCCGCAAACCACGGCGGCGACGGTAAGAAGGTAGACGTGCGCATAAAGGCGGAGGCCAGCGACGTTACCATTACCATCCGGGACTACGGCCACGGCATCCCGGAAAACGAGCTGCCCCACGTGAAGGAGAAGTTCTATAAGGGCAGCTCCAAGAACCGTGGCACCGGCATAGGCCTGTCCGTCTGCGACGAGATAATCACCCGCCACGGCGGCGAGCTGACAGTCACCAACGCCCCGGACGGCGGCGGCTGTCTGGTTATCGTGTCCCTGCCCATGTCAAGTAAATAATCAAGGAGAAGTAATGTCTGATAAAAACAATTCCTGCACCTTCCGCACATCCATAGGCGGGCAGGCGCTCATAGAAGGCATACTCATGCGGGGCACCGACAGGCAGGCCATAGTCTGCCGCACAAAAGACGGCCTTGTGGAGAAAACCGAGCAGCTTAAATTCATCAAGGACCGATACCCCATACTGGGCTGGCCCCTTGTCCGGGGCTGCGCCATATTTCTGGACTCCATGGTAAAGGGTATGCAGGCGCTGACCTATTCGGCGGAGCTGGTGCCCGTGGAGGAGCAGGGTGAGCCGGATAAGCTGGACAAATGGATAGAGGAGCACTTCCCCGAGGACAAGGCCAAGAAGCTGGTGATAGGCGTGGCGGTGGTGCTGGGCATCGCGCTGTCGCTGCTGCTGTTCGTGTTTCTGCCGGCGCTTATCGTGGGCTGGATAAAGCCTCTCACCGCAAGCTACGCCGTGAGAAACTTGTCCGAGGGCTTGGTCCGGGTGGTCATCCTGCTTATATACATGAAGCTGTGTACCTATGTGAGCGACGTAAAAAGGCTGTTTTCATATCACGGCGCGGAGCACAAGACCATCTTCTGCTATGAGCACGGCAAGGAGCTGACGGTGGAGAACGTTCGGGGCGAGTCCCGCTTCCATCCCCGCTGCGGCACGAGCTTTTTGCTGGTGGTGGTGGTAGTGAGCATCCTTGTGAACTCCGTGGTGAGGCTGGACAACAGCTTCGCCCGCATGGGCTGCCATATGCTGCTGCTGCCTCTGGTGGTGGGCATAAGCTACGAGATAAACCGCTGGTGCGGCAAGCACGACAACTGGCTGTCCGCCATACTCTCTGCGCCGGGGAAATGGCTGCAGCGCATCACCACCAATGAGCCGGACGACTCCATGATAGAGTGCGCCATTCGCGCAATGGAGCT
>CAYSFK010000080.1:0-9647 GCA_964430345.1 uncultured Oscillospiraceae bacterium
CAAAATGCTCGGCGGTTGAAGCGCAGTCAAAGAAGTCCGCGAGGACTTCTTTGACAAGCTGAAGAAAAAACAGGGCCGCAGCCCTGTTTTTCTTATATTCTTCTTTTCAGGCCGCCTATCTCCCGGCGTACATAGTCTCATAATACTTCAGGTATGCGCCGGAGACTATCTTGTCCATCCATTCCCCGTGGCGCAGATACCATTCTATGGTCTTTTCCATGCCCGTCTCAAAGCTGTATTTCGGCGCCCAGCCCAGCTCGCCGGTTATCTTGCTGTTGTCTATGGCATAGCGCCTGTCGTGGCCGGGCCTGTCCTTCACGTGGACGATAAGCTCCTCGCTTTTGCCGGTGCTGCCGATAATGAGCTTTACAATTTCTATATTGGCCTTCTCGTTGTTGCCGCCGATATTATATACCTCGCCGGACTGGCCCTTCTCCAGCACCGCCATGATGGCCGCGCAGTGGTCCTCCACATAGAGCCAGTCCCGAATCTGCATACCGTCGCCGTAGACAGGCAGGCTTTTTCCGTTGACGCAGTTGTTTATCATCAGCGGAATCAGCTTCTCCGGGAACTGGAAGGGCCCGTAGTTATTGGAGCAGCGGGTGGTATTGACGGGCATACCGTAGGTCTTGTTGTAGGCCCGCACCACAAAATCGGCGGAGGCCTTGGAGGCGGAATAGGGGCTGTTGGGGGCCAGGGGCGTGGTCTCGGTGAACATCCCCGTCTTGCCCAGTGCGCCGTAAACCTCGTCGGTGGAGACCTGAAGGTACTTCACGCCCTCTTTGAACTCTGTGGAATACTTGTCCTGCAAGTCCAGCTTCCAGTGGTTTTTCGCTACCTCCAGCAGGGTCTGGGTGCCTAGGATGTTGGTTGTAAGAAAAATATCCGGGTTCGTGATGCTGCGGTCAACATGGCTCTCGGCTGCGAAGTTCACCACCGTGTCAAAATCGTAGCTGTCGAACAGCTGCTCCACCAGAGCGCGGTCATGGATATCGCCTCTTACGAAGCTGTAGCGGCTGTCATCGCTGATATCCGCCAGATTGTCCAGGTTTCCGGCATATGTAAGCAGGTCAAGGTTGACAATGTTCAGGGCGTCACAGTTCTCCAGCACATAGTGGATGAAGTTGGAGCCGATAAATCCGGCGCCGCCGGTGACTAGTATGTTTTTCATATCTATCTCCAATCAGTCCAGAAGGGACATTATGTACTGCCCGTAGTCCGTCATCCGAAGCTCCTGCCCCAGAGACATGAGCTGACTGTCGCTTATCCAGCCCTGCCTCCAGGCTATCTCCTCAATGCAGGAGATGTAAAAGCCCTGTCTGCTCTGGACTGTGGCCACGAACTGGGAGGCCTGAAGCATTCCCTCAGGCGTGCCGGTGTCAAGCCAGGCCATACCCCGGCCCATGGGACTCACCATCAGCTCGCCCCGGCGCAGATATTCGTTGTTCACCGCCGTTATCTCCAGCTCGCCTCTGGGCGACGCCTCCACGTTTTTGGCGATATCGATAACGCTGTTGCCGTAGAAGTACAGACCGGGCACCGCGTAATTACTCCTGGGGTTTTCGGGCTTTTCCTCTATTGAGACAGCCCGCTTGTTGGCGTCAAATTCCACCACGCCAAAGGACCTGGGGTTTTTGACCTGTATGCCGAATATCATGCCGCCGGTCTTTATCTGCGCGCCCTCTCTCAGATAATCGGACAACGCCTGCCCGAAGAAAATATTGTCGCCCAGAATAAGACATACCGGTTCGCTGCCGATAAAGTCCTCGCCCAGAATAAAGGCCTCCGCCAAACCCCGGGGCGCGTCCTGCACAACATAGCTGAAGCTCATGCCCAACCGCTCACCCGTGCCCAGCAGCGCCCGATATACAGGCAAGTCCTCCGGCGTGGAGATTATCAGCACTTCCCTTATCCCGGCCAGCATCAGCACCGACAGCGGGTAATATATCATAGGCTTGTCATAGAGCGGGAGCAGCTGCTTTGATACAACGCGGGTCATGGGGTAAAGCCTTGTGCCTTTGCCCCCCGCCAGAATGATTCCCTTCATGTTAGCCTCCTGAGATGATTATAACTGAGCCACATTCTAACACCGGCGGCCATCGCCTGTCAACCGGCGTCGAACTGTGTCCCTTACTTCCAGCGCCAGTTGACTATCTCCGGCATATCCACGCCGTATCTGGCGATATACTGCCGGTGCTCCACCAGCTTGTCCTTCATCTGCTGTATCAGATAAGCGCCGCGATTGCCCAGCTGCGGCAGATTGTACACCGCGGACATCACCAAATTAAAGCGGTCCAGACGGTTTAGCACGCGCATATCGAAGGGCGTGGTGATGGTGCCCTCCTCCACATAGCCCCGCACGTGCATATTCTTGTTCTTCTGGCGGTAGGTCAGCTCGTGTATGAGACTGGGATAGCCGTGGAAGGCAAAGATAACGGGCTTATCCTCGGTGAATATGGCGTTGTACTCGTTTCTGGGCAGGCCGTGGGGATGCTGGTCGTCCCGCTGCAAACGCATCAGATCAACCACGTTCACCACGCGTATTTTCAGCTCCGGGAAAGCACCGCGAAGTATGGTCACGGCGGCCAGTGTCTCCAGCGTGGGCGTGTCGCCGCAGCAGGCCATGACGATATCCGGCTCGCAGCCCTCGTCCGTGGAGGCCCACTGCCATATGCCTATGCCCTGAGTGCAGTGCTTCACCGCCTGCTCCATAGTCAGCCATTGGGGCCGTGGGTGCTTGGAGGCCACGATTACGTTTACATAATTCCGGCTCCTGATGCAGTGGTCGAAGCAGGACAGCAGGCAGTTGGCATCCGGCGGCAGATAAAGCCGCACCACATCCGCCTTCTTGTTGGCCACATGGTCCAGGAAACCGGGATCCTGATGGGTAAAGCCGTTGTGGTCCTGCTGCCAGACGTTGGAGGCCAGCACGTAGTTCAGGGAGGCTATCTCCTCCCGCCAGTTGAGCTGGTTGCAGACCTTCAGCCACTTGGCGTGCTGGGCGAACATGGAGTCAACGATGCGGATAAAGGCCTCGTAGGAGTTAAAGAAGCCGTGGCGGCCGGTAAGCAGATAGCCCTCCAGCATACCCTCGCAGACGTGCTCGGACAGCATGGAGTCCATGACTCTGCCGTCGGGGGACAGATGGTCGTCTATATCCATTATATCACCGGAGAAGGCCCTGTCCGTCTCCTCGAATACCGGGCTGAGTCTGTTGGAGGCCGTCTCGTCCGGCCCGAAGGAGCGGAAGTTTCGCTTATCGGAGTTAAGCTTATAGATATCCCGCACAAAGCCGCCCAGCGCCGCCATGTCCTGGGCCTCCACCGCGCCGGGGAAGGGCAGCTCCACCGCGTAATCCCGGAAATCCGGCATCCGCAGGTCTTGCAGCAGCTTGCCGCCGTTGGCGTGGGGGTTAGCGCCCATGCGCTGCTCACCCTTGGGTGGCAGCTCCAGCAACTCCCGCATGGGTACGCCGTTTTTATCAAACAGCTCCTGCGGCCTGTAGGAGCGCAGCCAGTCCTCAAGAAGCCGGATATGCTCCGGTGAATCGGGCTGCACCGGCACCTGGTGGGCCCGCCAGTAGTCCTCCACCTTGAGGCCGTCCACATCCTTTGGGCCGGTCCAGCCCTTGGGAGAGCGCAGCACTATCATTGGCCAGCGGGGGCGGCTCATGTCGCCGCATTCCCGCGCCGCCTGCTGGTACAAAAGTATCTTTTCTATGCACTGGTCCATGACCTCAGCCATGCGCCGGTGCATTTCCATAGGCTCGCTGCCCTCCACAAAGAAGGGCTCCCAGCCGCAGCCCCGGAAGAACTGCTCCAGCTCCTCATGGCTTATCCGCGACAGCACCGTGGGATTTGCTATCTTGTAGCCGTTCAGATGCAGTATGGGCAGCACCGCGCCGTCGGTTTTTGCGTTTATAAACTTGTTGAGCTGCCAGGAGGTGGCCAGCGGGCCGGTCTCCGCCTCGCCGTCGCCCACCACGCAGGCGGCGATAAGCTCCGGGTTGTCCGTCACCGCGCCGAAAGCGTGGGACAGACTGTAGCCCAACTCGCCGCCCTCGTTTATAGAGCCGGGAGTCTCCGGCGCCACGTGGGAGGGTATGCCGCCGGGGAAGGAGAACTGCTTAAAGAGCCGCTGCATCCCCTCTTTATCGCGGGTAATGTTGGGATATACCTCCTGATAGCTGCCGTCCAGCCAGTCCTGAGCCACCATGGCGTTGCCTCCGTGGCCGGGGCCGGAGAGGTATATCATGTTAAGGTCGAACTCCTTTATTACCCGGTTCAGATGGGTATAGATAAAGTTCTGGCCGGGGCAGGTGCCCCAGTGACCCACTATCTTTTTCTTTATCTGTTCCTCACAGAGGGGTTTTTCCAGCAGCGGGTTATCCAGCAGGTAGAGCTGGCAGGCGGTGAGATAGTTGGCGGCGCGCCACCAGGCGTCCATCGTCCGAAGCTCCTGCTCCGTTGCGCTTTGCCTTGCTATGCGTGACATGGCAGTTCCTCCTTTTTTCTGTTTAGTTTCTGCGTAATTACCTCAAAGAATACCGAACAGTATTCAAATTGTTGTTGCTACCACGGCCGCACAGCGCTGTCGGCGTAGTAGTAATCCTTCTGTGCGTACTGGCTCTCGCTCATCAGCAGCCACTCATCCTCCCCGGAGGTGTCGGCGAAGGTGCAGTCCATGTACCAGGTCTCCCCGTCAATAAGCACCATATTCCAGGCGTGGCCCGTGTCCTCGGTGAAGCCGCTGACCACCCAGCAGGGCAGGCCCAGCCTGTCGCACACCGACTTAAAGGCCATGGCGTAGCCGGTGCAGACGGTGCTGCCCATTATCAAGGAACCGTAGCCGCTGCTCTGCATCCACTCCTCCTGGCTGCGCTCGTCGGTGTGAATGGCGTCGGCCATGGTAAAGTCGTAATCGGTGTGGCTGTTTATGTACTGTGCCGCGTTGAGATACTGTAAGCGGGTATCGGAAACTCCCCAGGAGGCAAGCTCCGCCGCCGCACTGTCCGCCGCCGCTCTCAGCTCGCCGTTGGCGGCGTCCAGCACCGAGGGGTCCACCTCGTATTCCATGATAAGAGTGCAAAAATTCTCCCGGCTCAAGTCCTCTGTGCCCACAAAATAGGAGTAGCCCTTGGCCACAGCCGCCACATCCGAGGCGTTGTATACCACCGCATCGCCTATGCCGCCCAGCCGTGAGGAATCCCAGCCGGGGCCGGTGCGGAAGGTTATATCCGTGACGCCGCCGTCGAGGCAGCCTATAACGTATTCCACCGCCGCCATGTCGTCGTCAATGTACTCCAGCTCGTGGTACTCCCCCAGTCCCCGGTATTCCGTCTTTAACGACAGCTCCAGATACTTGGCTTCTTCCTTAACGCCAAAGGTCACGCCGGCCACCTCGTAGCGGCATTCCGCGTCGTTCTCCATGAGGCTGTCGATATAGCTCTGCATCTGGTTCTGGATAAGCTCGAACTGCTCCCGCCCCACGTCGTATCTGCGCAGGCTCTCGGTATTTCCGCTGTCCAGCTCCTGCCTGACCCAGTCCTGCATATTCTGCGCACTGTACTCATACAGGCCGTCCGGCTTCTCAAATATCTTGTAGGTCACATATCCCACGAACAACAGGGACAGCACAGCCGCCAGCACAAATACGGCCTTCAGTACTTTCTTCATATCTTCTCCCGGGTGCTTTGCAGACGCCAATCGGAGCCTGATTTTACATAAACAGTATTATAGCATGGAAAACTGCTCTGCGCCAGTGTTATTCAGCAGTATATATAGGTTATATACCTGGGTCTGTACAGAGCGCGGATAAATCTTAACAGCTCCGCACTTGACTGATATTCGCGGCAGCAAGTATAATTAAACAAAATATACCGGAAACGTCGGCAGCCGCTGCCGCTTTCACATAGGAATATAGAGAGAACCATGTTATTTTGAAGAGAGGTGGAACGTTGACAGGTAAGACGAATCTTCGCGAAAAAGTAAACGAGGCCGTGGCCTCTGTGCTGCCCATTGCCCTTATAGTGGCCGCTATGTGCTTCACCGTGGCCCCGGTGGCCACCGACCTGATGCTGGCCTTCATCGTAGGCACAGTGCTGCTGATACTGGGAACGGGTCTGTTCTCCCTGGGCTCGGAGCTTTCCATGAGCCTTATTGGCAACTATATCGGTGCCCGGATGACCAAGTCAAGAAAACTCTGGCTGGTCATTGTGCTGAGCCTGATTCTGGGCGTTGCCATTACGGTGGCGGAGCCCGACCTGCAGGTGCTGGCAAAGAACGTGCCCCATATTGACAGCCTTGTGCTGATACTCACGGTGTCGGCCGGAGTGGGCGTGTTCCTTATGATAAGTATGCTGCGCATTTTGCTGGGCGTCCAGCTGCGCTGGCTGCTGCTGGCGCTGTATCTGTGCGTGTTCGTTATCGCAGGCTATTCCGACACGGACTTTCTCAGCGTGGCCTTTGACTCCGGCGGCGTCACCACCGGGCCTATCACCGTGCCCTTCATCATGGCCCTGGGCATAGGCGTGGCTTCCATACGCAGCGATAAAAACGCCGAAGCGGACAGCTTCGGTCTTGTGGCCATATGCTCCGTAGGGCCCATACTGGCGGTACTGGCTCTGGGCTTTATCTACAGCGGAGAAAGCGCCGCCGTGGCTGCGTCGGAGCTAAACCGCTACGCCGATACCGCTGTGCTGGGTCTTGGCTATCTCAGAGCCCTGCCGCTGTATATGCGGGAGGTGGCCCTGGCGCTGAGTCCCATCGTGGGCTTTTTCCTGCTGTTTCAGCTGTTCTTTTTAAAGCTCAAGCGGCGGCCGTTTCTGCGTATACTTATCGGCATAGGCTATACCTATGTGGGGCTGGTGCTTTTTCTGGTGGGCGTCAATGTAGGCTTCTCATCATTGGGTACCGTGCTGGGCACAAGGCTGGCCCAGGGCTGGACCAGATATCTGCTCATTCCGCTGTCCATGCTGATGGGCTGGTTCATTATCGCGGCGGAGCCTGCGGTGCACGTGCTTAACCGGCAGGTGGAGGACATAAGCTCCGGCGCGGTGTCTGCCGGGGCCATGGGCCTCAGTCTGTCCGCCGCCATTGCCGCCGCTATGGGTCTTGCCATGCTGCGGGTACTGACGGGTATGCCCATACTGTGGCTTCTCATCCCCGGCTACGGGGCGGCGCTCATTCTCTCCTTCTTTGTGCCACAGATGTTCACGGCCATCGCCTTTGACTCCGGCGGCGTGGCCTCGGGGCCCATGACCGCCACCTTCATGCTGCCCTTCGCCGTGGGCGTCAGCAGCGCTCTGGGCGGCAACCCCGTGACAGACGCCTTCGGGCTGGTGGCGCTGGTGGCAATGATGCCGCTTATCACGGTGCAGATAATGGGCGTGGTATACAAGCTGAAAAGCCGCACAGCCTATGTGGCTGACAGCTTTGGCGACGCTGAGATAATTGAGCTGTGGGAGGTGGCCTGAATGGAGCTGTATTTTGCCGTTTCAATTGTTGACAGAGCCAGAGAGAAGCGGATGCAGGAGCTGTACTCCGCGCTGGAGCTGCCGCTGGTATTGTCAATGCGCGGGCGCGGTACGGCCACGGCGGAGCAGCTGGACCTGTGCGGACTTGAAGCCACCGAGAAGGTGCTTACCGCGGCTGTGGCCGACAAGGCAAAGACCCGGCAGCTAATCAAAAGCGCGCAGCAGAAGCTGTATATAGATTTCCCGGGCAATGGTATAATTCTTACCGTACCGGTGAAAAGTGTGGGAGGAGGGCGCACCTTGGCATATCTGACAAACAACGAAAGACCCGACGGCGCTGTGCCGTCGCCGGTTTTTGACCACGAGCTTATCGTAGTCATACTGAATGAGGGCCATACCGACGCTGTGATGGACGCCGCGCGCAAAGCCCAGGCCGCCGGAGGCACCATACTCCATGCCAAGGGCACCGGCGCCAAGGCGGCCCGTAAGTTCTTCGGTGTGTCTCTGGCGGAGGAGAAGGAGGTAATCCTTATCGTGGCAGACGCAGCCAATAAGGCGGAGATAATGCGCTCCGTAATAGAACAAAACGGTCCCGGCACCGCGCCGGGGGCAATAGCCTTTTCACTGCCTATCTCAGCGGTAGCGGGGCTGAGGGCGGCAGAGAGCGAATGAGCTTAATATAAATACGACGGGAGGGGCACTTGAAGTGACCCCTCCCATTATTTTATCGCCGGGTGATTCCGCCGTGCTAAACCAGCGCCTCCAGACGTCCGGATTGTATGGCCTCCAGATTTCTCGCTATCCGTTCTTTGGGCCAGTCCCACCAGCGCAGCTCCAGCAGCCTTGAAACAGTCTCCTCCGGAAAGCGCTTGCGTATGGGCTTGGCCGGAACGCCGCCCACGATGGTGTAGGGCGGCACGTCCTTTGTTACTACGGCCCTGGTGCCGATGATGGCCCCGTCCCCGATAGTGATGCCGGACATAATTACCGCCTCGTAGCCTATCCACACATCGTTGCCCACAACGATGTCACCCTTGTTGTCCCAGGCCCGAGTCACCTGAGTTCTGTCCAGACCCCACTCCTCGAAGAACAGCGGGAAGGGATAGGTTGACAGGCTGCTCAAGCTGTGGTTTGCGCTGGTGAATATAAACCTTGCCCCGCAGGCAATGGAGCAGAACCTGCCGATTATCAGCCTGTCGCCGTTTATAGGATAGTGGTAGATCACGTTGTTCTTCTGAAAATCCCGTGGGTCGTTTACGAAGTCGTTGTACATTGTGTAGTCACCCACCCGGATATTCGGGTCGGTGATGGTTTCTTTCAGGTATATGGTCTGCCTGTCCCCGCTGCGGGGGAATATGTCTCTCTCTGAAGCTGCCATTTTTTACTCTCCCCTACCATAGAAATGGTATCAGTTTATACTTTACCCGCATTGTATCGTCCGTATAGCCCTCCAGGCCCCGCTCCAATACCTGCTCCTCGTTGCGGATGCGCTTGGCAATAAGCGCCGGGTATAAGAGAAACAGCAGGAAGGAAATGAAGGGGCCCAGCAACAGCGGCATGGATATGAAAAGAAACAGTGTGGCCGCCAGCAGTTTCTTATCCATTTTTCGCCACCTATTTTCACAGCGATTATAGCATTCCTGCCGGAAATAGTCCAGCCCAGAATGCCGCTGCCCGCCTCCATTTGACAGTCTGATGGCCCGAATCAGTCTCCCAAAACGGAGACTGATTCGGGCCCAGCTTGTCAAAGAGTCCTCGCGGCCTTCTTTGACTGCGCTTCAACCGCCGAGCATTTTGGCCGTACACAAAATGCAGCTTCGCTCTAACAGCTTGAAATATCAAGCTGTTAGACGGCGGGTTATTGAATCACGAGGTGGGCCTTGCCCCCTCGCGCACCCCCGCTGCCCTGTTATCGGTGGTTTGTTCTATAGTTTTTTGACAGTCTGATGGCCCGAATCAGTCTCCCAAAACGGAGACTGATTCGGGCCATTGTTCATTCTGATTCTATATCTCTGAAGCCTGTTACTAAGCTCTGCGGCTCCGGGTCACACGTTTGTCTGCTCTGTCTTTGTCACATCCTGCACCGTAAGTCCCTTTTGCTCCAGATACTCCAGCAGTGCGCTTTCATCCTCGAACACCATCAGCAGCAGCTTCTGTCCGTCCGCCGTAAAGC
>CAYSFK010000081.1:0-9613 GCA_964430345.1 uncultured Oscillospiraceae bacterium
CGTGCCAAAGCTCTCCACCAGCACGGACACCGGCGCGGCCACGCCTATGGCATAGGCAAGCTGCACCTGACAGCGCCGGGCCAGTCCCGCCGCCACCACGTTCTTGGCCACATATCTGGCGGCATAAGCGCCGGAGCGGTCCACCTTTGTGGGGTCCTTGCCGGAAAAGGCACCGCCGCCGTGGGGAGCGCTGCCGCCATAGGTGTCCACGATTATCTTGCGCCCGGTGAGGCCGGAATCGCCCTGAGGCCCGCCTATGACGAAGCGGCCGGTGGGGTTTATGAGATAACGGGTATTTTCGTCCAGCAGCTCCGCCGGTACGGTGGGCTTTACCACCAGCTCTATCATGTCCCGGCGTATATCCTCAAGCTCCGCCTCCGGGGCGTGCTGGGTGGAGATGACCACCGTGTCCACTCTCACAGGGCGGCGCGTTTCGTCGTACTCCACGGTGACCTGGGTCTTGCCGTCTGGCCGAAGATAGCCCACCAGCCCGTCCTTGCGCACCGCCGTCAGCCGCTTGGCAAGGGCGTGAGCCAGGGATATGGGCAGGGGCATAAGCTCCTTTGTCTCATCGCAGGCATAGCCGAACATCATGCCCTGATCCCCGGCGCCGTGCTGCAGCTCGTCACATTCGCCCTGCTTGCTCTCCAGAGACTTGTCCACGCCCAGGGCGATATCCCCGGACTGCTCGTCGATATTCGTGATAATGCCGCAGGTTTCCCCGTCGAAGCCGTACTTAGCCCGGTCATAGCCGATATCCAGAATAACGCCCC
Source organism: uncultured Oscillospiraceae bacterium (assembly GCA_964430345.1). GTDB lineage: Bacteria > Bacillota > Clostridia > Oscillospirales > Oscillospiraceae > Limivicinus. The sequence goes on from CAYSFK010000081.1 coordinate 774, forward strand.
GGGTTATTTTGGGGATATCCACATAGCACTCGGTGCTTATCTCGCCCATGATGTGCACAAGTCCGGTGGATACGGTGGTCTCGCAGGCCACCCGGCCCATGGGGTCCTGCTCCAGTATGGCGTCCAGCACCGCGTCGGATATCTGGTCGCATATTTTGTCGGGATGCCCCTCGGTGACGGATTCGGAGGTAAAAAGATAATGACTCATTGTATTGTTTCCTTTCTATATGAACGGATTCCAGAAACGGCTGCCGTTGTATGCGTTTAATCCCAGCGCCGCCAGAAGCAGCAAGGCGCACAGGCCCATCGCCGCGAAATCAAGGGCGGTGAAGGGGCGGGCCATGTACCAGCTGCGGCGCTTGTTTTTGCCGAAGCCCCGGAGCTCCATGGCGTTGGAGATAGTCTCTATTCTGTCCATGCTGGAGAGAATTAACGGAATAAGGATAGCGCTGCCGCTTTTCAGCCGCTTTATCAGGCTCTGCTTACGGCTCATCTCAATGCCTCGGGCCTGCTGTGCCTGGGAGATATCCCGGTACTCCCGCTGGATATCCGGGATATAGCGCAGGGCCAGGGCCACGGAGTAGGCCACGGTGTATTTGACGCCTATGCGGTTGAGGGAGGCGGCAAACTCGCTGGGGTTGGTGGTGCTGACGAAAAGCAGCACCATGGGTATGGTGGCCAGATACTTAAGCGCCAGATTGAGATGGTAGAAAAGCTGCTCTTTGGTGACGGTATAATTGCCGCCCAGGGAAAACAGGGTGTGCCTTGTGCCGTAGAGCGCGACCCCGTGCTGGGGTGAGAAAACGAAGATAAGGACATTATTGAGCACCAGAAACACCGCCGTAAAGCCCAGCATAAAGGCCACGTCCTTCAGCCTTATTCTGGAGAGCCTAAACAGCAGGATGCTTATGACCGAAAGCGCCGCCAGCAGGCGTGTGTCATAGGTCAGCATGGCGGCAAAGCTCCACAGCAGCAGGCATACCAGCTTTGTAGCGCCGGTGAGCCGGTGTATGGGGGACTCCCTGTCGATATAGTTGAATATATTGGTCATCTGTCCCGCGCCTCCCTCTCGTGCTCGATAAAGCGGCGCACAAAGCCCCGGCCGTCCTCTATGCCGCAGAGCTTTGAGAGGGCGTACAGCGAGGTCTCCCGCAGGCTTGCCCTCTGGATAAGGTGGCTGTCGGTGAGTATATCGGTGCAGTCGCTGTCGGCAATGACCCGGCCCTCGGAGAATACCACAGCCCGGACTGCGTACTCCAGCATGAGATGCATATCGTGGGTTATCATCACTATGCTGACGCCCTGCCGGTTAAGCCCGGTGAGAAACTCCATGATATCCGTATAGTGCCGGTAGTCCTGACCGGCGGTAGGCTCGTCCAGAATTATCAGCTCCGGCCGGAGCACCAGTATGGAGGCGATGGTGACCCGCTTTTTCTGCCCGTAGCTCAGGGCCGACACCGGCCAGCTGCGGAAGGGCCAGAGCCCGCATATCCTCAAGGTCTCCTCCACCCGTGGCCTTATCTCCTCCTCGGCGACGCCGCGAGTGCGCAGTCCCAAGGCCACCTCGTCGTATATCATGACCTTTGAGAGCATCTGGTTGGGGTTTTGCATAACGTAGCCTATGCGCTCCGCCCGCTCCTTGATGGACAGCTCTGCCATGTCCGCGCCCTTGAAGGAAACGGTGCCGGACTGCTGCTTTTCAAAGCCGCAGACCAGCTTGGCAAAGGTGGATTTCCCCGCGCCGTTGGCGCCCACGATGGCCATAAGCTGGCCTTTGGCAACGGTAACGTCGGCCTTGCTCAGCGCCTGACGGCCGTTCTGGTAGCCAAAGCTCAGCCCCTCCGCCCGCAGCAGCTCATCCCCCGGCTCACGCCGCATTGGCTCCGGTCTGGCCCGGCACCAGTCCAACACGCGCTGCCTGTGGCTTTGGGAAAGTTGTATGGTGTCTATGCTCTCCGGGTGCATCTCCGGGCATATCTCCACACCGGCGTATTTAAGCGCCGTTATATACAGAGGCTCTCTGATGCCGCTGTCCGCAAGATACGAGCCGGACAGCAGGGACGCGGGGTCGGTATCGGCGATGATGCGGCCGCCGTTCATGAGCACCACCCTGTCCACATGGCGGTGCAGCACATCCTCCAGCCGGTGCTCTATGATAATAACGGCGGCGCCGGTCTCCCGCTGTATCTGGTCGATAAGCTCTATGGCCTGCTTGCCGGTGGCGGGGTCAAGGTTGGCCAGCGGCTCGTCGAACAGCAGGATGTCCACATCGTCCACCATGACCCCTGCCAGCTCCACCCGCTGCTTCTGGCCGCCGGAGAGCTCATTGGGCGCGTGGGAAAGATGCCGGTCTATAGCCACCTTTTTCGCGGCGGCCAGCACCCGCTGGCGCATGGAGCCGTTATCCACGCAGTCGTTCTCCAGAGCGAAGGCTATGTCCTCCGCCACCGTGAGCCCGATAAACTGCCCGTCGGAGTCCTGAAGCACCGTGCCCACATGGCGGGACAGCTGGAAGATGCCCATGTCCCGGGTCTCCCGTCCGGCTATTCTGGCGCTGCCGGTCATCTCGCCCCGGTAGGAGTTGGGGATAAGGCCGTTGATACAGTGGGCCAGGGTGGACTTGCCGCAGCCGGAGGGCCCGGCGATAAGCAGCTTCTCCCCCTTATGGAGCGTCAGATTTATATTGTAAAGGGTGGGCTCGGACTGGGCGTTATACTTAAAGCCGAAATCCGAAAACTCCAGTATGGGTTCCATGCATGGCCTCCAGAACGATATTTTCCGGCCTGCCAAGGAATCTTGACAGGCCGGAAGCCATTACTTCTCTTCCTTGAGGCTGCCCTTGCGGGGCTTTGCCGCGGCGTAGGCCACGCACAGCAGCGTTCCTATGACGGCGGTGGTGACGATGTTTGCGGCGCCGCCCACCAGACCCTGGAGAAAGACCTTATTGGCAGGCTCGGCGTAGATAAGGATGTCCAGCGCGGGAGCCACCAGCCCCCAGGCTATCACGTGCCCTACCAGCTGGGTGAGGTTGAAGCGGACGGCGTCCTTCCTGGGGAATTCCCCGTCGGCCAGCCGCAGCTTCTTGGCGATAAGGCCCATAAGCGCGCCGAATACGCCGGAGGCTATGACCCAGCTCCACCATATGCCCCAGCCGAAGCTGAAGTCTATAAGCGCGTGGCCGATGAAGCCGATGAGCGCCCCGGCCACAGGCCCGAATATAGCCGCCATAAAGGCCAGCAGACCGTACTGCACGGAGATGTTGGTGTTGGGCACAGGACTGGGTATGGCCACGAAGCGGCCCAGGACGAAGAACAGCGCCGCCCCTATGCCTATGGCGACTATCGTTTTCACGGGAGATTTTTTCATACTTTTCTGCTCCTTTTCTCTATTTATTCCAGATGCCGCGCATCCGAAAGACAAAATAAAAACCCCATCGGAAACCCGACGGAGCAAAAATGCGCGCTAAGAGCCTCATCTTTCGTATCACCGCCGGATTTGGCACCTTGCTTTCGCAGGTTGCCGGGCTTCACAGGGCCGTTCCCTCCACCACTCTTGATAAGGTGTTCAGTTGTAGCGGAGGACAGATGCCTCCACGCCTTCCATTATAGCATTTTTCCCGCCGTTGTCAACAGGCAGCTCCTTATCACCGGCCGTAAAAAACTGTTGACAGCAGGCATATAACTGTGTATACTGTGCATATACAGTTACAGCGGAGGTGATGGCGTGACAATATTTATAGACAATCAGAGCGGAGCGCCCATCTACGAACAGATCTTCACTCAGGTACGGCGGCAGATACTGGCGGGGACCTTGGGGCGGGACCAGCCGCTGCCCTCCATACGCAGCTTGGCCAAGGACCTGCGGATAAGCGTTATCACCACCAAGCGGGCCTATGACGAGCTGGAGGCCGCCGGGCTCATATACACCCTCCCGGGCAAGGGCAGCTTCGTGGCCGCCGCCGACGCCTCGGCACTGCGGCGGGAGCAGGAGAGGGAGATACAGGAGAAGCTGCGGCAGATACACGCGCTGGCCGCTCAATGCGGAATGAGCGCCGACGAGCTTTGGAATATGTATGACAATATCAAGGAGGAAGGGCAATGAATGCCATTGAGATCAAAGGACTGTGCAAGAATTATAAGGACTTCAGTCTGGACAGACTGACGCTTACACTGCCTGCGGGCTGCATACTGGGGCTTATCGGCGAAAACGGCGCCGGCAAGACCACCACCCTCAAGCTGCTGCTGGGCATGATAAGACCGGACGGCGGCAGCGCCAGTGTGCTGGGGTCTGACATTAGCGGGGAAATGAGCGCCGTCAAGGAGGACATCGGCGTGGTGCTGGACGAGCCGGGCTTTGCCGACTGTCTCTCTCCCCGGAAGGTGGAGAAGATAATGGCCAGCCTCTATAAAAACTGGTGCGCCGACGACTACTTTTCCCTGCTGAAGCGGCTGTCTCTGCCGGAGGATAAGCCCTACGGCGATTTTTCCAGAGGTATGCGAATGAAGCTGGGCATAGCGGTTGCCCTGGCCCACAGGCCCAAGCTGCTTATTCTTGACGAGCCCACCAGCGGCCTTGACCCGGTGGTGAGGGACGAGGTGGTGGACCTGTTTCTGGACTTCACCAGGGACGCGGGACACTCCATACTCATCTCCTCCCACATAGTCAGCGACCTGGAGAAGCTCTGCGACTACATAGCCTTCCTCCACAAGGGCAGACTGATGCTCTATGAGGAGAAGGACGAGCTTCTCAACGAGTACAGCCTGCTCCAGTGCACCGCCGAGGAGCTGCGCGGTATCGACGCCTCCGCCGTAATAGGCCGCCGGGAGAGCCGCTACGGCTGCACCGTGATAGTGCGGCGCAGCGCCGTGCCCCAGGGCATGGAGCCCAAGCCCATTAGCATTGAGGAGCTGTTCATATTTATGATAAAGGAGATGGAGAGATGAAAGGTCTGCTTATCAAGGACTTCTATATGCTGCTGAAATACGCCCGCATTTTTCTGGCCATGGTAGTGCTGTTTCTTGGCATCACAGCCTTCGGCGATGAAAGCGGCAGCTTCATGCTGGCCTATCCCCTGCTGATGGCCTCCATCCTGTCGGTGAGTCTTTTATCCTACGACGAGAAATTCCACTGGGACAGCTACTGTCTCACCACCCCCGTGTCCCGCGGGGTGATCGTTACGGAAAAATATTTGCTGACCCTTATCCTTACTGGTACGGTCTTTATCCTTACAGCCCTGCTGCAGCTGCGTCTGGCGCTGACGGATGCAATGACCGCGGCCGAATACTTTGCCATGCTGGATTCACTGCTGATAATGGCGGTGGCGGCGCCGGCAATAATGCTGCCGGTCATCTTTAAGCTGGGCATGGAGAAGGGACGGCTGGCCTATTACATAGTATTCGGTCTGGTGTTTCTGGGCGTTATGACCGTGCCGGATATGCTGGACGGCAGGAAGCTGGCCTTTACCTCCAGCCCCCTGGTCTCGCTGCTGATACTGGCGTTCTGCGCCGTGGTGTATTTCATTTCCTGGCGGCTGAGCATACGCTTTTACAAATCCAGAGAGTTCTGATATTAACGTTCGGGCCGCCACACAGGGCGGCCCCTACTCCGGCTGAGGCAAGGGAGTTCTGATATCTGCGTTCGGGCCGCCACACAGGGCGGCCCTTACAGGGCGGCAGGCAATAATGCTTGCCGCCTTGTTGATTAAATCCCATCCGCATGGTAGAATACGCCGAACGGAGTTGATGCGTAAAATGAAAAAGACATTTAAGCCGACTGCCCTGCTGCTGGCCCTGTGCCTGCTGTGTACTCTATTTGCGGGCTGCACGGAAAAGGAGCTCTCCGGCGCTCTGGACGCCGCCTCCGAGCTGGCGGATATACTGGCCCAGGACGCCGCCTCGCCCGCTCCCCTGCCGGAGAATGAAGGGGAGCCGTACGACGCCCACACGGCGCTGCCCGACGAGGACGGCAGCTATACCGGCCGGGACGAGCTGGCCCTGTACATACATACCTACGGCCATCTGCCCTCCAACTTCATCACCAAGGACGAGGCCCGGAAATCCGGCTGGGAGGGCGGCTCTCTGGAGAGATACCTGCCCGGTATGTGTATAGGCGGCGACCGCTTCGGCAACCGGGAGGGCCTGCTGCCGGACGCCCAGGGCCGCGTATGGACGGAGTGCGACGTGAACACCCTTGGGGCGGACTCCAGAGGGGCAGAGCGGATAGTATTTTCTAACGACGGTCTTATCTACTACACCGATGACCACTACGAGAGCTTCTGCCTCCTGTACGGGTAATTAATTACTTCCATATTACGGTAATTCGACATTATTCGACGAATATGCCCCCCAAATTATTCCCAGATTTGTAAAAAGCCCTTGATACTTGTCGAATTGTAGAATATTATGTCAACAAATATTCAGCTTCGTTCGACATATTTCTGTTGTTCTAATGTGTCAGCTATGGTAATTTTATTGCGACATGACGGTGAATCCTACTTTTATAGTATTGAATTGCTCCGTATATCGCATTTGGGGAGGATTATTTTATGGAAACAAAGACCCGCATACTCATCGCAGACGCAAACAAGGATTTCTGCACTCTGTTAAGCGAGCTCGTCTCCGGGGAGAAGGACCTTGAGATAGTGGGCTGTGCCTCAGACGGCTTTGAGGCGCTGGCCATGCTCAAGGAGCTGAAGCCTGATCTGCTGCTGATGGACCTGGTGCTGCCCAGACTGGACGGTCTGGAGCTGCTGAGGCGAACAGCCGAGTCCGGCGTCAAGCCCCACATCATCGTGCTCTCCGGTTTCATTAACAGCAAGGTGGTGAGCGACTGCTCCAGTCTGGGCGCCGACTATTTCATGCCCAAGCCCTGCGACGTGCCCGCCCTGCTCAGCCGGATAAGGCAGGTATCCGGCGGCGTCAAGCCTCTGACGGAGCGCGTGGGCGTGGACTGCCGCGTTCCCGCTCAAAACCGCTCTCAGCTTGATCTGGAGGCGGTGGTCACGGATATTATACATGAGATAGGCGTTCCCGCCCATATCAAGGGCTACCAGTATCTGCGGGAGGCCATTATTCTGACCATAAACGACATGGAAATGATAAACGCGGTCACCAAGGTACTGTACCCGGAGGTGGCCAAGAAATTCAACACCACCCCTTCCCGTGTGGAGCGGGCTATACGCCACGCTATTGAGGTAGCCTGGGACAGAGGCGACATTGAGACCCTCCAGAAGTTCTTCGGCTACACCGTTTCAAACATCAAGGGCAAGCCCACCAACTCCGAGTTCATCGCCATGATAGCCGATTGTCTTTCCCTGCGCCGCAAGCAGGCGGCCAGATAACACTCCCTTGTCCTTTCTTTCCCCTCGCTGTGCCTTGCCGGAGACGGCAGGGCGCAGCGGGGGCTTCTTCTTTTTTGGGGAATCGGGACGTTCATATAATTATCTTTTATTTCGTCGAGGCCTGTGGTATAATGTCACAGTTTAATCGTTCGCAAAGGAGTGCTTCCCATGAGACGAAGGTTGCTGACGGCACTGTTGACAGCGGCTGCCGTTCTGCTGCTGTGCGCGTGTCAGCAGAGCTCCGCCATAGCCCGGCAGCTTGACGGATATAAGGATATAATCGAAAGCTCCGTGGGCCCCATACCCACGGTGACCCCGGAGCCCAGCGCCACACCCAAGCCCAGCTACATCCCGAAGATAACAGCCACACCCAAGCCTACACCCAGCCCTTCGCCGACGCCCAGGCCGGAACCTTCGCTGTTCCCCATGCCCACGCCCACCGCCTCCCCCAGTCCCACGCCGGAGGCTACCGCGTCGCCGGAGCCTTCGATAACTCCGGCGCCTCTGCCCAGCTATGCGCCTATACCTCAGTCCGTGCCCTTTGCCCTGCCCACGCCGGAGCCCACCGCGGCCCCTGCGCCGGAGCAGACTCAGCCCGAGTCCGGCGGCGGGGGCGAAAGCCAGGAAAGCGACAGTCCCACGGTCAACGTGCCCAGCGGTACCTACGCCACCGGGCAGCAGGTGGCGGAATACGCCCTGCAATACGTTGGCTACAATTATCTGTACGGCGGCAAGAGCCCGGACACAGGCTTTGACTGCTCCGGCTTTGTCTACTATGTGTATCAGCAGTTCGGCTACACCATGAACAGGATAGCCTCGGATCAGGCCGCAAACGGCGTACACGTGGAGCATGACGCGCTGGAGCCGGGGGATGTGCTCTGCTTCTACAACAGCGGTACCTACATCGGGCACTCCGGCATATACATCGGCGGCGGCGAATACGTCCACGCGGAGAGCTCAGCCACCGGCGTGGTAGTCTCGCCCCTGAGCACCAGAGGCGACCGCTATGAGGCGCGCAGGATATTATAGATATGATGCATAACAAAACGCCTGTACCGGATTCGGTACAGACGTTTTTATTATTGGTTTGTCTGAGGCTTACTTGCCCATGTTCATCTGGGCTGCAACCTCGGCGGCGAAGTCCTCTACCTTTTTCTCAATGCCCTCGCCCTTCATGAAGCGCACGGCCTTGATGAACTTGACGGAGCCGCCCAGAGCCTTGGCAGCGGAGGCAATATACTTCTCCACGGACATGGAGCCGTCCTTGACGAACTCCTGCTGGAGCAGGCAGTTTTCCTCGTAGAACTTGTTGAGCTTGCCCATGACTATCTTTTCCTTGACGGCAAGAGGCTTGGAGGCCATCTTGGGGTCCTGGTCCATCAGAGCCAGAGCTATCTTCTTCTCCTCGGCCATGACCGCGTCGGTCACGTCGCTCTTGTCCCAGAAGCGGGGGTTCAGAGCGGCTATCTGCATAGCCACGTCCTTGCCTATCTCGGTAGCG
>CAYSFK010000082.1:0-9560 GCA_964430345.1 uncultured Oscillospiraceae bacterium
GGATACTATAGATTTTACAAAATTCGCCTGAACCTGCTATTCAGATATTAGCCAGCCGCTTCGAGCGCAGAGCCGGTAGTCCATCCGATACAATGAGAAAGTTGGCTCGTTTTATTTACTGAGATACTAAAAAGGAACATAGATGTGGAAGAAACAAGATACTCCCATTGGGTGCGATGCCCCATATGCGACTCCAAGACACGCACAAAGGTCAATGAAGATACGGTGCTTCTGAATTTCCCGCTGTTCTGCCCGACGTGCAAGCGTGAGTTTGTGGTGAGCGTAATAAAACTGAAAATGGTGGTCGTAAAAGAGCCAGACGCTTAAAGCGCAGAGCCAGCATCCTATAACTAGTGGATGCTGGCTCTTTTCACATACATAGGTAAGTCCACGGCCTTCCCATCTCAGCAGTGCGATTTAAACTTCTCTGTGTTATGATAGAAAAAGTAAAAAAGTATGTGATAAAACAGGAGAAAATTGCAACTTAATATATGAGAGTACTCTTAAAGATAAAGGAGGCCATTATGGAGGACGAAAAGATAATTGAGTTATATTGGCAGCGGAGTCAAGACGCCATAGCCCAGACCGATAAAAAGTATGGCAGACTGTGTAAGAATATCTCTTATAATATTCTGTCAAACAAAGAGGACAGCGAAGAATGTGTATCCGATACATATATGGCTGTTTGGAACAAGCTGCCACCACAGCGGCCTACACGTTTTCAGGCTTTTATTGCTGCCATCGTCAGAAACATCAGTCTAATGAGAGTGCGTGACAGGTATTCAAAAAAACGCGGCGGCGGTGAGCTTGACTTAGTGCTTGACGAGCTTGCTGACAGTTTCTCTTCCGACTTCTCTGTCGAGCATGAATATGAACTGAAGGAACTGACAGAAACCGTCAATCAATTTCTCTATACGCTTTCCGACACCGACCGGAATATCTTTGTCAGCCGATATTGGCTTTTCACACCGGTGGCAGAGATCGCGGGGCGTTCAGGCTTCTCACAAAGCAAGGTGCTGACTTCACTTTATCGAACAAGGCAGAAGCTTCAACACTATATCACAAAGGAGGGATTGCTGTGAATTCGTTTGATTTCTTGTTGGCGTTTGGCTTCATAGATCAGGAAGTAGTGCAAAACGCAATCGAATATATGCAACCGGGCAAGTCCAGTATCTGCAAAAATAGAAATACAAGAGCCGGAGAAGGTACGGTAAAATACCGGCATAAACGCTTCGGTAAGACGCTGTTGATAGCCGCTGTGATAGTAGCCCTGTTTGCCGCAATGTGTGCTGCGGCATACGCATTCAATTGGTTTGGACTGTCGTCGCGGCTGACCCCTACGGAAGACCCGTATGGCCCGCTAACAGGTACCGAGCCACCGTCAGAGCTCACACAGGAGGCACCCAGTGCTGGAGGCTGGCTGGCCACCAACGGCGCTTCCGGCTCCGCCGAGGCCCGGGCATCCATGGAGTGGAGCAGGATACAATGGGAGCTGACACGCAGTATGGAGCTGAACGACGAAAGGATAAACACGTGGTGGGCAAGTTTGACGCAGTACGCTCAGGAGGCCCAGATATACAACTGTTTTGATCAGCAGATGCTGGACAGGCTGCTGGAGATAAGCGATGAATACGGCCTCAGTCTCCACAGCGAGAGAACACAGCCCATGACTATGGAGCTGTTCCGCAAGGCTGCGGGCATAGATCGGTTCCTACTGTCGGAGAATGCTTACTTTAGCTGTATGTATCTCTATGAGGACGGCAGCTTCCGGGGCGAGGGCCAGCTTGAGTTGGACGGTAAGGCCGTGATATATTCCCTGAACCGCAGTATGCCGGGGGTGCTGGCGCCATACGGCGACTATATCGCCGACCCCGGCGCATATCAGGAGTGGCAGACAGAGATAGAGGGGCATGCCCTTAATTTGGCGGTCACGGAGTCGGAATACGGCTCCTCCGGCTATGTGTTCATGCAGGATGGCCGGTATTTCGTCACCATAAGCTTCACCACAAGCGGCGCGAAGGACGCGCCTGTGACGCTGGAACGGGACGAGGTGGAGCGGCTGGCAGCCTGCTTTGACTACTCCGTGCTATGTACCGGCCAGCCGGACCTGAGCGTGATAAACGGCCTGACCGCCGTTGAGGCAAAGCCTAAGGAAGGGCTGCTCACCATTGAGGACTTTCTAAACACCCCGGAGTATCTGGCGGGCAGCGCCTTTCAACACGCCTACTGCGACTGGAATGACAGGCAGGAGCACTTAGGCGGTTTTGTCAAGGGACAGTATATGCAGTTTCACTACGCGCCCTTTCCCACCGGAGTAGCTGAGCTTGACGAGCTATTGGCCAGCCTTCAGCAGCAGTACGGGCTAAAGATGCCGACTGATGCCGTATGTATTATCGGAAATAAATACATCCCGGCCGAGCGGATGACAAGCTTTTGCAGCTACCGCACGGAGCCGGGAGAGCGGACGGAGGATATAGAGCTGGGAGAGGCTTCCGTGGAGGACTGTTGGAACCTAATGGGCATGGACAGCTTCCTACTAAGTGAGGAGAGCTATCCATTCACACTGGCAAAATGGGACAACGGTGCTTGGCAGGGTGCCTTTATATACGGTTCTACCAGCTTTGAGCTGGCGTATATTCCCAAGGGCTGCTTCTGCCCCATACTGCGGGAAAGCCTGCATCCGGACGCCACCGGCTGGGCCTATGACACCGCCTGCGGGGAGCAGGTCTATATCTGCTTGGACGGCGAGATGGTATATCCCCGTTTCCCACATCCCGTGGTTCTTTATGAAACGGACGCGGCCTATATTGTGCTGAGTTATGACGGCAGTGCGGATGCGGCCAAAATGCAGTTGTTCGCCGACAGTGTGGATTTCACCACGTTTAATTAGATGGCCATAAAAATCTATAGCAGTATGCATCGCACCCGTTATGAGCCGGACGCTTCCAGCGCGGAGCCTGCTTCCTAAGATGATTAGAGAAGCAGGTTCCGTGATGTTGAAGATACAGAATATGCGCACAGAACACGGTGGGTGCTGGGGCATGAGAATTAACAAACCCACGCATCAAGCAAACCCCATGAAGGTTTAACTCAGTATGTAAAAACAAATAGAATAAAATAGTGAGCAAATACCTGGTTAAATCCTAAATTAATCCATTTTTGCCCGAGTGACTAGTTCGTGGTTTTCAAATAAGAAATATCCAGCCTCTGAATAACAGAAGCTGGATAAATGGTCCGAGTGACTAGATTCGGACTAGCGGCCGTCGGCGGAGATAACGCCGCCTTGGCCGCCTGCGGCCAATATAAAAATGCAAGAGGCCGCTAGTTCGTGGTTTTCAAAAAAGAAACATCCAGCCTCTGAATAACAGAAGCTGGATAAATGGTCCGAGTGACTAGATTCGGACTAGCGGCCGTCGGCGGAGATAACGCCGCCTTGGCCGCCTGCGGCCAATATAATAATGCAAGAGGCCGCTAGTTCGTGGTTTTCAAAAAAAGAAATATCCAGCCTCTGAATAACAGAAGCTGGATATTTGGTCCGAGTGACTAGATTCGAACTAGCGGCCGTCGGCGGCGTTGACGCCGCCTTGGCCGCCTGCGGCCAATATAATAATGCAAGAGGCCGCTAGTTCGTGGTTTTCAAAAAAAGAAATATCCAGCCTCTGAATAACAGAAGCTGGATATTTGGTCCGAGTGACTAGATTCGAACTAGCGGCCTCTTGAACCCCATTCAAGCGCGCTACCAACTGCGCTACACCCGGATCTTTCGTGCTCGATTATATTAGCACAAAGACTTTTTAAAAGCAATACCCTTTTTTTCAAATCATGTCAAAAAAAGCTGACGGAGCCGCGGCCTGCTGCCGGGCTCCGTCAAAACTATTACTCAGTGAAATGAATGTGGTTGTTTATGTGCTCACTGCAAAAGCAGTGATAGCCCCGGCACTCCGAGCAGTAGCGAAACTCCAGCTCGGGATGCTCCGCGTCCGTTCTGCCGCAGACGGAGCACTTGTGGGTGTACAGACGGCTCTGCTGCTCCCGGCGTATCTTAGCCGACTCCCGGCGGAAGTTCACCGTACCCTGACCCGGGCGGCGGGGGAGATTGGACAGCAGGGTGCCGCCGCAGAATATCAGGAAGTTCAGCACTGCCACTATGGGCAGCAGATTGGCCGGGAAAGGCGTGGTGAACACCGCCCACAGGAAAAACAACGCGTCCACTATGGCAAGGTACTTCATCTTAAGCGGAATAATAAACATGAAAAGCACCTGAGTGTCGGGGAAAAGCACGGCAATGGAGAAAAACATGGACAGATACAGGTAGCTGGAATCCATGATGAAGGGCACACCGGTAATAAAATACATGATAAAGCCGTATACCGCCGTCAGTATAACACCGGAGAAAAAGTAGATATTAAACTGAGGCGTGCCCCAGTACTGCTCCAGCGTACTGCCTATCCAGTAATAAAAATATATCACCAGCAGCGCCAGCAGCCCGGTGGTGGAGGGGTACAGCACAAAGGTTATCAGCCGCCATATCTGCCCACGCAGTATCAGCGCCGGGTCAAAGGCCATATAGGACAACAGCAGCGGGTTCACCGCACCCAGCAGCCAAAAGGCCCCGCAGGCGATGGCCACATACTTCATCAGATTCTTCACGCCGAAGTTGGGATGCCGGTAGCAAAATTTCTCGATATAATTCATGGGGTCTCTCATAGCATTTCTCCTATGCTTTTATGTTCATCAGTGATAATATAACCTGAGTGGAAAACAAAGTCTACGAAATTTTGTAAATAAAGCAAGAGGGGCTTTAAAAAACTCTGGGATTATGTTAATATGTAAACTAGATAATTATGTTTGGAGCTAATTATGGCAGATATTGAAAACGAAGGTCGGCAGGAAGCCGCGAAAAATGATATCATAGAGGGGCGCAACGCCGTCATTGAGGCGCTCCGGGCCGGCCGCGCCATAGACAAGATATACATAGCCAAGGGCGACGTGGACAAGACCCTGGGGCATATTGCCTCCCGGGCCCGTGAGAAGGGCGTGGTGGTGGTTGAGGCCGACCGGCGCAAGCTGGACTTCATGAGCCAGACCCACGCCCATCAGGGTGTCATCGCCCTGGCTGCCGTCCGGGACTACTGCGAGATAGCGGACATCCTGGCCTTGGCGGCGGAGCGGGGAGAGAGCCCCTTCGTCATAGTCTGCGACGAGATAAGCGACCCCCACAATCTGGGCGCCATAATCCGTTCTGCGGAATGCGCGGGCGCTCACGGGGTGATCATACCCAAGCGGCGCAGCGCCGGGCTCACGGCCATAGTGGACAAGGCCTCCGCCGGAGCGGCCGAGCATATGTCTATTGCTCGGGTGCCCAACATCACGGCGGCCATAAAGGAGCTGCAGAAAAGCGGCCTCTGGGTATACGGCACCGCCGCCGACGGGCAGAGCGACCTGTGGCATACGGACTTTTCCGGCGCTGTGGCGCTGGTGATAGGCTCCGAGGGTGACGGCATGGGCAGGCTTGTGAAGGAGAACTGCGACTGCGTGGTCAGTCTGCCTATGAAGGGCAAGCTGGGCTCTCTCAACGCCGCTGCCGCAGCTGCGGTAGTGATGTACGAGGTGCTGCGGCAGAGGAGTATCTGAACGCGTATTCAGCTTATATTTGAGGAATTGGCGGATGGATGAATTCAACTTTCACTTTGAATTGAACAGCGACGGCGGACAGGAGCTGTCCGTCGATGACATCCTTGCCGAATTCCAGGCTGAGGAGGCCCACGGCTCCGGCGATTTCCGGGGCGGCGTGGAGGACTACTACGAAAGTCAGACCGGCGGAGCGAGGGGCTACTACGACAGCCGATCCGGCGGGGAGGATGACTATTACGCGGACGCCTCCCCTGTCATCGACGACGATGTGCGAATTTACCGGCCGGAGACAGAGCAGCCGGACGACGGCAGCGGGCAGCGCGGCGGCGGTATAGGCGCTATGGAGACCGAGGCCCGCCAGTACATAGCCCGGCTTCAGGACAGCGCCGAGGCCCGGGCAGCAGCTGAGGCGGCTGCGCAGGCGCTGCTGGAGCAGGAGGTCGAGGACGAGCCGGAACCGGAGCCGGAGATAGACAGCCGCTTCAATCTGGGCGGCCAGTCCGACAGGCGTGGGATATACTTCGGCGAGAAGGCCGTGGATATCGATCCCGACGCGGAGTATAAGCCCAAGCGGCAGATGAGCGAAAGCATATCCCACTGGGCGCCGGAGCCGGAGGAGGACGCCGAGGACGAGGACGACCCGGCCAAATACCGCAAGAAAAACAAAAAGAAAAAAGAGAAAAAGCAGAAGAAACAGAAAGCCTCCAAGGCCAGACCCTCCGCGGATACGGAGGAGGACGGCCTGGGCTTTGACGACGAGGACGCCGGACACGCGGAATACGCGGCAGACCGGCCCTTCGAGCCGGCCAAGAAGTATGACGCCGACGACCCCGGCTACTTCCCCTCCAGTCTGCGGGAGTATGTGGTGACGCTGCTGGCTTCATTTTTCCTGCGCCTTCGGGGCAGCGCCGGCATAGTGGAAAACGCCACCATGAACGACAGCGAGGAGGACCTGGGCCAGGAGCTCAGTCCTGCCGCCGCGTCCAAATACTACGGCTCATATATCAAATCCCAGCGGCTGCGCATCAGGATAGCGGCGGTGCTGCTGGCGCTGCTGTGCTATATCACACTGGGTCTGCCGGTGCCGGGGATGCTGAAGTATCTGCCGGTGGCGGCGGCCGCCTGCTGCGCCTTGCAGCTGGGTATAATACTGCTGTCCCTGGACGCTTTCACCACCGGTATTCTGAACATCTTTCGCCTGAAGATAGGCGCCGACTCGCTGGCTGTGCTGTCCTGCCTGTTCACCACGGCGGACGCGCTCATCGTGGCTCTCAGCGAAAGCGCCGCCAGGCATATGCCGCTGTGCGCCCTGTCGGGTCTGTCCATGCTGGGGGTGCTGTTGGCCTCGTCGCTGAACACTCGGGGCCTGCGCAAGGCCACCAGAGTGCCGGCTATCGGCAGGCGCTTCTACGCCGTGACCGGGGAGATCAAATTCAAAAACCGTCAGCTTACCCTGCTCAAATCCATGAAGAGCGCCGCCGGCTTTGTGCGCCGTGCGGAGGAGGCGCCGCCGGACGAGAGCTTCTTCATAAGGCTGGGGCCGGTGCTCATACTGCTGGCGCTGTTGCTGTCGACGGCAGTGGCCGTAGTGCATAAAAGCTACTCCGACTTCCCCTATATACTCTCGGTGGTTTTCGCGCCCGCCGCCCCGGTAACGGCTCTGTGGGCTTTTGCCCTGCCCTTCTTCCTGGGCTCGACGCGGCTGTTTAAAAGCGGCGCCGCCATCGCCGGCTGGTCCGGGCTCTGCGATATCGGCAGCAGCCGGAACCTTATCGTCACCGACAGGGACCTCTTTCCCGAGGGCAGCGTTTCCATGGAGGGCATACGTATATTTGCCGACGAGGACGCGCAAAAGGTCATAGCCTATGCGGGGACGCTGGTGTGTGCCTCAGGCTCCTGCGCCTCCGGCTGCTTTGCCAAGCTCATGGAGGAAAACGGCTGTGCCATGAAGCAGGTAGAGGCCTTTGAATATCTGCCCGGCGGCGGTATGAGCGGGCTCATAGACGGGCGCGGCGTCCTGTGCGGCAGCACCGACCTGATGCGCCTTATGAACGTGCGCATACCCTTCCGGCTCACGGACAAGACCTCCGTGCTGCTGGCCATAGACGGTGTGCTGTACGGGATATTCTCCGTCAAATACACGCCCCAGCCCCAGGTGCGCAAGGCGCTGGTGGAGCTGGTGCGCTCCACCAGACACCCGGTCTTTGCCATCCGTGACTTCAACGTCACCCCCGAGATGCTGCACAATACCTACGACCTGGCCACCGACGGTTACGACTTCCCGCCCTATGTGGAGCGCTTTGATTTGTCCGAGCCCTCCGAGGGCGACAGCGGCAGGATAGCCGCCGTCATATGCAGCGAGGGCCTGGCCCCGCTGACGGAGGTGGCGGACGTGGGCCGGGGGATGTACATGGCCAGCCGGATAAACCTGCTGATAAGCGCCCTGTCGGCATTCCTGGGTGTTTTCATGGTGTTTTTAAAGCTTATTCTCACCGGCAGCGTCAGCGCGAGCTATATGCTGCTGTTCATGGCAGTGTGGACAGTGCCGGTGCTGGTGATGAGCGTGTTCGCCGCCCTGAAACCCTAAGTGCCATATACGAGAGCCTGGTACGGCTGGAATGCGGCATTGCGTTCCAGCCGTTTTTCGCTCCGTTTTTCGGAATTTTGTTATTGCCAAGCGAAATTCCATAGTGTATAATAAATTGATTTGCCACGCACATTACGCAACAGAGAGGAAGCAACACATGAGCTACGATACAAAACACATCCGCAATATCTGCCTGATGGGTCACGGCAACAGCGGCAAGACCAGCCTGGCCGAAAGCATACTCTTTACCGTGGGCGCTGTGGACCGTCAGGGCAAGGTCAGTGACGGCAACACCGTCTGCGACTACGACGCAGAAGAAATAAAGCGCCAGATATCCATTGCCGCCTCGGTGGCGCCGGTGGAGTTCTCCGGCTGCAAGATCAATGTCCTTGACTGCCCCGGTTATTTTGACTTCGTGGGCGAGACCCTGGCCGCCATCCGCGCGGTCGAGGCCGGGTTCATCCTCTGCTCCGCAAAGGACGGCATCTCCGTCGGTGCCGAGCGCTCCTGGAAGTATCTCAAGGCCGCAAACAAGCCCACAGCCTTTGTGGTCTCCAAGTGCGACGAGGAGCACGGCGACTACTTCGCGGTGCTTGACGCGCTTAAAGAGAAGTACGGCAGCTTCGTCTGCGCCGTCACAGTACCCATGTCCGACGGCACGGGCGTTATCGATATCGTCCACAATACCGCCTATCAGACCAAGGGCGGCAAGACTGCCAAGGTCGCTATCCCCGCCGCCGACGCCGGAAAGGCTCAGGAGCTGCGTGAGGCTCTGATGGAGACCGCCGCCGGCGCCACCGAGGAGCTGATGGAGAAGTTCTTTGAGACTATGGAGCTTTCCGAGGCCGACATCATCGAGGGCCTGAAGGTGGGCATGAGAGAGCGCACCGTGGTCCCCGTGTTTGCCAGCGCCGCCATGAGCAACATAGGCACAGAGGCCATGCTTCAGGGCGTGGTGGATTACGTGTCCTGTCCCGCTGATTTTGAGGGCGTGGACCCCAGCGGCAGCACCGTTGGCTTTGTGTTTAAGACCATATCCGACCAGTTCGGTAAGTACAGCTTTGTCAAGGTCGTCCGGGGCAGCATTACCTCCGATATGTCCCTGCGCAATATGCGCGCCTCCAGCACCGATAAGCTGGGCCGCCTGTACACTTTCTGCGGCAAGAAGACCACAGAGGTCAAGGACGCCTGCTGCGGCGACATCGTGGCCATCGGCAAGATGGACTGGAAGACCGGCGACACCGTGTGCGACCCCAAGAACGAGGTGGAGCTTCCCCCCATCGACATGCCCGAGCCCTGCTACTCCATGGCTATCTCGCCCAAGACCAAGGGTCAGGAC
>CAYSFK010000083.1:0-9496 GCA_964430345.1 uncultured Oscillospiraceae bacterium
ATGGCCTCGGGCGTGTCGTCAATGATCAGGTCGCAGCCTGTCAAAGTCTCGATGCTGCGGATATTGCGGCCCTCGCGTCCGATTATGCGGCCCTTCATCTCGTCGTTGGGGAGGGGAACGACGGAAACCGTTATCTCGCTTGCATGGTCGGCGGCGCAGCGCTGTATGGCTGTGGCGATGATCTCTCTCGCCCTGTCGTCGGCCTCTTCCTTGTACTGGGCCTCCACGTCCTTGACGGTCATGGCCATCTCGTGGGTCACATCGTCCCGCACGTTGGCAATGAGGTAGGCCTTGGCGTCCTCCACGGAGAAGCCGGATATCTTCTCCAGCATCTCAAGCTGGCTCTTCTTTATCAGAGCCACCTCCTGCTGCTGGGCTTCCACGGCGGCTATCTTGGCGCTGAGGGCGTCGGTCTTTTTGTCGATGGTGTCGGACTTACGGTCCAGAGATTCTTCCTTCTGCTGTATGCGGCGCTCCTGCTTCTGCAGCTCGGCGCGGCGCTCCTTGACTTCCCGCTCGTACTCTGAGCGGTTTCTGTGTATTTCTTCCTTTGCCTCTATGAGAGCTTCTCTCTTCTTGCTCTCTGCACTTTTTATCGCTTCATTTATAATGCGCTTGGCCTCGTCCTCGGCGCCTCCGATCTCGCGCTCGGCATTTTTCTTGCGGATAAAATAACCCGCCAGAAAGCCCAGGACAGCCAAGACCACAGATAATACGATCCATGCGGCTGTTGGCATAGTAAGTAAACACACCTCCATTCTTTTTAGAATTTTGCGGTGGTTTATTGATATACGCTTTGATGTAGAGCAAGACGGGCCATAAAACGAACCCGTCGAAATTGAAAACTAATATTTATATGCAGCCTCCCCGGCTGTATATAATATTATCTGCTATATTCTAGACCGATTCTGTTGTTATGTCAAGTAAATCGTTCAAATCTTTTCAATATTTTGGTGCCGCCGGCGGGTCCCGCCTGCGGGAATATACATCTGGCACAGGAAGGCGCCGCCGCTGATGCGGAACTCCGCGCGTCCGCCGTGGACTTTGGCTATCTGCTTTACCAGCTTCAGCCCGGTGCCGTGGGCGCTCTCCCCGTCGGCGGTCGGCTGGCTGTTTTCCTCTCTGGGCAGCAGCAGGGGCTTCGGGCGGCGGCTCTCCACGGAAAACACCCAGTCCTTCTTCTCCCGCCGGAGGCCAAGGATAATCTCGCAGCCCTCGGCGTTATGGCGCACACAGTTGTCCAGCAGGTTTTTAAGCGCCCTTTGCAGCAGCGCGGCGTCCGCCAGCAGCGTCTCTCCGCCATTCTCCGGCAGCTCCATGGTCAGCGTATAGCCGGAGCCCAGCCCGCTGTTGAGCAGGTCGGCTCCTGCCTGCCTTGCCAGCGCCGCCGGGTTTATCTCTGCCAGCCGCAGCGGCTGCATGGCGTAGTCCAGCCGCATGGTCAGGTTCAGATCGCCCACCAGCGCCCTTATCAGCTCGCTCTGGGCCAGGATTACTCCGGCCTGATTTCTGCGCTTTTCAGGCAGGGCGGCGTCCTGGGACAGCTCGTCCGCGTAGCCCATCACAAGGCTGAGGGGCGTACGTATATCGTGGGATATGCCGTTTATCCAGTCGGCCCTGGCATCGTCCCGGCGCTTCTGCTCCCGGCGAAACCACCGGCTCAGCAGCAGGCCGGACAGCCCTATGACGCACAGCAGCGACAGCGCCAGCATTACCCCGCCCCACACCAGCATAGGCCTGAACACCTGCTGGGACACCTCCATGGTGT
Organism: uncultured Oscillospiraceae bacterium; assembly: GCA_964430345.1. Taxonomy (GTDB): domain Bacteria; phylum Bacillota; class Clostridia; order Oscillospirales; family Oscillospiraceae; genus Limivicinus. Next base: position 1,769 of record CAYSFK010000083.1, read on the forward strand.
ACTTCCACACGCTGCCTCTGGGCGAGCCCAGCACCAGCAGCCCGTCATCACGTATGCGGGTCTGCACCGGGTAGTCGGACAGATACCACCGGGAAAAGGCCGCCACCTGATTGATGGTGTAGTGCTCCGGCACAGTCGAGGGCTTGTTGTACGCCCATACAACATTGCCCTCCGGGTCTATGAGTATGGCCCATAGCTCCTGCCTCTCCAGCAGCGCCTGGCCATCGAACTCGTAGCCCTCCGGGGTACTGGTGAGGGCTTCCGATACCTCTCCCAGAGGCAGGGCTATGGGGTTATTATCGGAATAGGTCAGCACCGCGAAGATGCATATTCCCGTCAGCCACATCAGCACTATCATCAGCGCCGCCCCGGTTATCAGCAGCGCCGCCTGTATAAGCTTTCGTATATTAGACATGGCCTAGTCCCTTTCCAGTCTATAGCCCAGCCCCCGCACCGTGACCAGCCAGCGGGGGTGGGAGGGCTCGTCCTCTATCTTCTCACGCAGCCTGCGTATATGCACCATCAGCGTGTTGTCGTAGCCCACCAGCGGGCCGTCCCACAGGGCCTGACACAGAGCGTCCACGGTGACTATCCGCCCCCGGTTCTCCCACAGCTTTTTCAGCAGGGCGTATTCCTTGGCGGTCAATGCCGCGGACTGCTCGCCGCTGCGCACCAGCCCCGCGTCCCAGTCTATGACCCGTGTGCCCAGCCGGGCTTCGCTCTCCTTTTCCCGGCCGTATACCCGGCGCAGCACCGCCGCCAGACGCAGCAGCAGTTCGCGCGGCAGAAAGGGCTTGGTGATATAGTCGTCGGCGCCAAGACCCAGACCCCGAAGCCGGGCCTCGTCCTCATCTCTGGCAGACAGAAACAGCACAGGAACGTCCGGCCGCTGGGCCCGCAGCTTCTCGAACAGCCCGAAGCCGTCCCCGTCGGGCAGCATCACATCCAGCAGCACGGCGTCCGGCCGATTCTCCCTGAACACGCCCAGAGCGTCGCCGAAGCTGCCCGCCGGGAGCACCTCATAGCCGGACTGGCTCAGTATCGCCTGCAGCATCTCCCGCAGGGCCGCCTCGTCGTCCACCAGCAGTATTTTATAAGCCATTACCTTTTACCTCCGTTGTCTGCCTGGATTATACTATATCCGGCTCTTTCTTTCACTTAAAACTTTATTTCTTAAGGTAAATGTAAGCCGCCCTTCATCGGCGCGTAAGAAATGGGCGGTATTATACAGATGTAGAAAGGAAGGTCGGCTATGAATCTTATTGAAACGAAAGGTCTCTGCAAGGAATACGGAAAGGTGCTGCGGGTAAAGGAGCTGGATATGCGTGTGCCGGAGGGCGCCATCTACGGCTTTCTTGGCCCCAACGGCGCCGGCAAGACCACCACGCTTAAAATGATACTGGGTCTGGTGCGCCCCACCGCCGGAGATATCTCAGTTTTCGGCAGGGCCGTCACGGACAAAAACCGCATAGAGCTGCTGCGGGAGGTAGGCTCGCTCATAGAGTCCCCCGCCTATTACGGGCACCTGACGGTGTACGAGAACCTGCGCATATTGCAGCTGCTGCGGGATGTGCCGGAGAAGAATATTGACGAGATGCTCTCGGTGGTGCGGCTGGACGGGCAAAAGGACAAGAAGGCAAGCCAGCTCTCTCTTGGCATGAAGCAGCGGCTGGGCCTTGCGGCGGCGCTCTTGGCGCGGCCGAAGCTGCTGATACTGGACGAGCCCACCAACGGTCTCGACCCCGCCGGTATACAGGAGATGCGGGAGCTTATCATCTCCCTGCCGCAGTGCTATGGCATGACCGTGGTGGTGTCCTCCCATCTGCTGTCGGAGATTGACAAGCTGTCCACCCATGTGGGCGTCATCACCAGAGGGGAGCTGGTGTATCAGGACACGCTGGCGCGGCTTCACGAAAAGAGCGAGCACCATCTTGCCCTCCATACCACCGATGACCGGGCGGCCCTGAGCATACTTTCCGCCCGGGGCATTGACGTTTCCCAACGGGAGGACAGGCTCATCCTGCCGGTGCTGGAGGACGGCGACACCGCCCGGGCCACCGGCGCCCTGTACAGCGCCGGGCTTTCGGTGCTGCGGCTGGAGGAGAAGCGGCGCAGTCTGGAGGATATCTTCCTCGATTTGACGGGAGGCGCGTGCAGCCTATGACGGCCTTTAAGCTGGAATTCTATAAAGCCCGGGGCCGGGGCCTGCCCCTCATCGTGGGCGCTCTGGCGGCGGTAGAGCTGCTGTGGATGATATGGTCCTTCAAAAACCCGGACGCCAGCGATATCTGCTGGGGCTGGATGCTGGTCTTATACAACCTCCCCCTGCTGCGGGGCATCATCTTCCCCACTATCGCCGGGGTGCTGGCCTCCAAGCAGGCGGATCTGGAGCACAAGAGCGGGGAGCTGCGGCTGCTGGAGACGGTGCAGAGCGCTCAAAGCCTCTATACCGCGAAGTTTCTCAGCGGCAGCGTGTACGTGCTGGCAGTTACGGTGCTGGAGATCATCATCATGCTGCTGATGGGCCGGGCTGTGGGCTTTCAGGGCGGCCCGGATATGTGGGCCTACGGGCTGACCTTTGCGTTCAATCTCGTGACCGGCCTTGAGACCTACGCCATATCTCTGGCCCTGTCCATGAGCATAAAAAATCAGGCCGTTCCTCTCTGCATCGCCTGCGGCGGCAGCTTTCTCGGCCTGCTTCTGATGTTCCTGCCCAAATTGACCCTGATCCGGGCGCTGGTGCCCTGGGGCCATGTGGGGGCGCTGATGTTCGTGGGCATGGACTGGAACAAGGTGGAAAAGTTAAAGGGTATGTACTATATGGATATCTGGTGGCCGGCTCTTGGCGTGACCCTGCTGTTTCTGGCGGCGGCGTTTTTCATCGGCCGCAGTGCCTTCGCGAAAAAGGAGGTGTGAGCGAGTGTTTATCACGGTATTAAAGGGCGAGCGGATAAAACTGCGCCGCAGCCCGCTATGGATAGCCTTCTTTGCGCTGCCGCTGCTGCCCGCGTTTTTCGGCACGATGAACTATCTCAACAATCTGGAAATACTGCAAAAGGGCTGGTATTCCCTGTGGACGCAGCACACCCTTTTCTCCTGCTACTTCTTCCTGCCGCTGGTGATAGGCGTCTACTGTGCTTTCCTCTGGCGCATGGAGCACAGCGGCTGCAACTGGAATCAGACGCTCACGCTGCCGGTGCGCCGGGTGACGCTGGTGCTGGCCAAGTACCTCGTGGCCGTGGCTATGAGCGCGCTTATGCTTCTCTGGACCTTCGTGCTGTTCATTCTGGGCGGGCTTTTCGCCCGCTGCCCCGGCCCGCTGCCGGGGGAGCTTTTGAGCTGGTTTCTCTGCGGGCTGGCGGGGGCGGCGGTCATATGCGCGGTGCAGCTTTTTCTTGGGCTGGTGTTCCGCTCCTTCGCCGTGCCTGTGGGCCTTGCCATGATAGGCGGCATCGGCGGGTTGATGATGGGCTCAAAGGGCTGGGGCTTTTACTGCCCGTATTCGCTTTTGAGCATGGGCATGAACGCCAACGGCAAGGAGGAGGCCTTTTCCATGGCCGGCTTCTGCCTCAGCGCCGCTTTGTTCATCCTGCTGTTTACCGCCGCCTCCACCCTGTACATGAAGCGCCGCGGGACGTGACGCCCTAAAGCCCGCCCCACGCTAATATAACGCCTGGGGAAGCCTTATAGGTTACCCCACCATGTGGGCGATGCCGAGAGTGATGCCGGCCCGGCCGGGAAAGTCCAGCAGCTCTATGTACATAGGCGCTCCCGCCTGGTCTCCGTCGAAGTACACGGTCAGATAGGGCTGGTTGATAAACTCGCTCAGCGCCGCGCTGCCGTCGGGGACCTCGGTGTCATAGCCATACATGGCGTCCACGGTGCCGCTGAGGGTATAGCCGCCAAAGCCCCAGTATTCGCCCAGCAGCCCGCAGAAGCGGTCCAGCGTCATATCCTCGTATATGATGTCCTCAAAATTCTCGTAGTATCTCAGCACCTCATCGGAACCTTCCCAGGTAAACTCCTTGTCGTTGGCAGGCTCCGTGCCCTCGTCGGGCACGGCCTCGATGTGGGCGTATATTATCCTGCCGCTGTCCTTGTCCAGCTTCAGGGTCACGGCATATTTGCTCCAGTAATTACTGACCTGATAGTGAGGGCCGATGACCCGCTGGTCATAGTCGCCGGGAAGATCGCCTTCAAACTGCAATACGCTGGTAGTTTCCCCGTCCAGCACAAGCTCCGCGCTGAGCAGGCCTATATCGTACAGCTTCTTCAGCTCTGCTCTGGCAGCGTCCGCCACCTTGTCCCGCTCCTGACCGGTCAGCTCCTTGAATCCATCAAGCACTTCGGCGTAGGGCTGGTCCTCAGGCGGCCATTGCAGCTCTACCCGCTCATCCGGGTAGACGCGGGTGTGCTCCCAGAACGCGTCGGCAATATATCCGCCGTTTTCGTCCCGAAGCACGACGGTTATCATATACTCACCCTCCAGCCCCTCCAGACCCTCCAGCTTTACCAGCTCGCCCTGGTTAAAGGGGGTGCCGTCGGCATTGACGCAGCCGCCGGAAATCCCGGCCTCGCCGCAGCTCACCTCCAGCTGGAATACGCCCTCCCGGTCAATCAGCAGATACACGCCGGGGGCTTCGCTCTGAGCAGGCTCGGACTTTTTCGGATTCGTCAGCAGGCACAGGGCCGCGACAACGCACAGCAACACCGCCACAGCCGTCACTATGACGGCGGGTCTTTTGAAATTCAGCACTTTTTTTATCCTTTCCTTCACGCCCAGCTCGCCGAAGGCCAGCGGGTGCATGATGAGCGAGCCGCCCCCCGTCGCGCAGCCCAGCAGCGCCAGGGAGTAGGCTCTTTTTTCATTCTCGTCGAAGCCGACAATGACCCGCTCGTCGCAGCTCATCTCCATATCCCGGCAGAACAGGACGTACGCCAGCCACAGCGCCGGGTTGAACCAGTATACCGACAGCAGCAGCCAGCCTATGAGCTTGAACCAGTGGTCACCGCTTTTGATATGTGCCCTCTCATGGGCCAGCACCTGCTCCAGCGCGTTCCCCTCCAGAGAGAAGGGCAGGTATATTCTTGGCCTCAGCAGCCCCACTACAAAGGGTGACTCCACCTTGTCCGAGCGCCAGATGTGGTCCTCACATCTCACGGCATCCCACACCCTTTTGCGCAGCCGCAGTGCGCTTATAAGGCTCAGTGCCAGCATCACAGCCACGCCCATAAGCCATGCTGCGCCCAGCCCCGTCATCAGCAGCTGCATGGGGTTGACGCTGGCCCCGGCGGCGGGGGAGAAGGCCGTCTCCAGCATCGGATTCACCGCGCCGTCAATAATGGGGATATTGCTGTCGATGGCGGGCACCGGCGCGTACAGTATCTCCGGCGGCAGTGTTTCCGCGCTGGGGATAAGGCTCAGCGCGCTCTCTATGGAAAAGGGCAGCAGCAGCCGCAGCCCCGGCAAAGCCCACAGCATACAGACGATACGCCTTGGCGCCCGCCTCAGCAGCAGCCGCAGCACCAGCACCGCCAGCACCGCCCACAGCGCCGTGACGCTGTTGTTGAGCAGAAAGAGAAAGACCTTTTCAAGACTCATTTTCTCCGCCTCCGTATTCGTCTATCATCCTTTTTATGGCCTCCGCCTCCTGAGGGCTCAGCCTCTCGCTCCCGGTGAAAGCGGCCAGAAAGGCGGGCAGAGAGCCGCCGAAGGTCCTGTCCAGAAACTCCCGACTCTCCTGCCGCTGTATCTGCTCCTTGCTGTACAGGGCGCTTATGACCGCGTTCTCGTTTTTCAGAACGCCCCTGTCGCTCAGCCGCTTTATCACCGTGTAGGTGGTGGACTTCTTCCAGCCCAGCCGGGCCTCCGCCAGCCGTGCCAGCTCCCCGCTGTTCACCGGCTCCGCCTCCCAAACCAAACAGCAGAACCGGTACTCGCTCTCAAATATCTTTGGCGTTTCCATCGGCAAACCTCCCCAACAGCTAGTCTAACGCGTTCGACCTACCGCGAGTCTAACACATTAGACCACGCCTGTCAAGAAAATCCTGTAGTGACCATATAAACAACAAGAAGGACGCACAGCAATGTGCGCCCTTCTTGTTTTGGGTTTTGGGGAGAGAAAAGTGAGGTTATGGAAGCGCCGGTAAACCGGTGTGGGTAGCGTTTCAATGCCGCGGCGTTCTGTGCGAAGTACCGTCAGCTCTTAAGCTGGATATAAAATAACATCCAAAAGTGAACTCAAAACAAACAAAGCGTAACGTTTGCGTAAACTAGATTTGAACAGACCGTGACCGTGGCGGCGCATTTCCTTGCTTGAAAACGGCGCTCATTCGTATATAATGGTGGCATATAGATACATAGGGGGGCAGCTATGCAGTATCAGATAGGCGATTTTGCCAATATGGCGCAGATATCCCGCAAGCAGCTTAAATACTACGAGCGGTGCGGGCTCATTGCCCCGGCGCGTATCGACGCGCACAGCGGGTACCGATACTACGAGGCGGAGCAGCTGCTCACAGTGGCGCACATCCGCGCGTTCATGAGCCTGGGCTTTGCCACCTCTGAAATAAAAGAGCTGCTGTCCGGAAGCGGCTGTGACGCGGCCTTTGAGCGCAAGCGGGCGGAGCTGGAGGCCCAGCTTGCCCAGACCCGGCGGAAGCTGGCGCTGCTGTCCTTCTACCGGGAGGCCGACGGCGACCCCGGCTTCAACCAGAGCTACCGCGCCACCGTAAAGACCGCGCCCTCGGGGCTCATGGCCGCCGAGCGCCGGGCGCTCCCCGATGTACCAGCGCTGGTGGAGGAGTGGCAGGCGCTGTGCGACGAGGCGCGGCGGGCAGGCGCGGCGATCTCACCCGCCGCCGTGGGGCTGACCCGGTTTTACGACAAGGAGTTCGAGCTTGAGAACTTCGACGCGGAGCTTCTGCTGCCGCTGGAAAAGCGGGGCGGTGCGTCATCCCGCTTTGAGTACCTACAGGTGGAGCCGGCGCAGGCGGTCTGCGTCATCCACCGGGGCGGCTACGACCTTCTGCACGAGGCATACGCTTTCGCCTATCTGTGGATAGATCGGGGCGGCTGGTGCGCCGCGGGTTCGCCCATGGAGGCATATCTTTGCGGCCCGTACTCCGGCAGGCCCGAGAGCGACTATATAACAGAGCTGTATATTCCCATAGAGCAGCGGTCTTGACCCGGCGGGGAGCGAAAAATGCCTTGACTTGACCATAAGGGACAGGTTTACGCTTTACCCTAGGTATATCCCTCCTTCAGCGGGATATGGCGGGGAGAGAAAGAGATGATAAAAAGGCTAATAACAACGCTGCTGTGGGTCTTTATTGCGGCGGCGCTGCTGCCGGGGACGGCTTTCGCCCAGGGAGAGGTCATAGAGTTGGGGGACCTTGCGGCCTTCAACACCTTTTCCGCCAATGTGGCGGCCGGGGACAGCTATGCCGGTAAGACTCTGCGCCTGACAGCCAATATCACGCTGCCCAGCGGCTGGCAGCCTGTGGGCTGGCACGGCGGCAGCGGGCGGCTGGGCGACTGCAAGACCTTTGCAGGCACCTTCGACGGCAACGGAAAGACCGTCACCCTGGCCCAGAGCAGCTCATTATCATTACCCTACTCAGTTTTTACCTATGTGGCGCTTTTCGCCCACAACACGGGGACGATAGAAAACCTGACTGTGGCCGGGGGAGCTTTGGAAAGCACCCGGCAGAGAACGGAGGTCTATA
>CAYSFK010000084.1:0-8994 GCA_964430345.1 uncultured Oscillospiraceae bacterium
CGTGGTTCTGCACTATGCGCAGCTTATCCATCTCAACGCCGATGCCGCCTGCTATCATGGGCATATGCAGGTGGATGCCGATGGACTTGGAGTGGATGGTGACCATGCCGTCCTCGTCTATGTAGGCATAGCCGCAGTCAGGCTCGATGTGCAGATGGGGCTGACGGGAGCAGTAGCTCTCTATCTCCACCTGCTGGCTGTCGGGAACGCTGTTCCAGTCGAAGTCCGGCCCCTTGATGCAGTCGGTCTCGAAGAACTTGTTGGGCACACCGGGGTGTATTTCTATGGCGTCCTCGGCTATTGCGTCCATAGCGTTCATGTAGGCGGGCAGTTCCTCAATCTCCACCTTCACAGCCTCGGCGGCAGCCTTGGCGTGCTCCTCGGTGTCGGCCGCTACTATGGCTATGGCGTCGCCGAACTGGAATATCTTGTCGCTGCAGAGCACCGGGCGGTCAAAGCCGTCGTTCTTGTTGTGCTTGGGCAGCATGACAAGGCCGTTTATCTTGTTGCTTCCACCGGACTCAAGGATGTCCTTATAGGTAATGACCTTGAATACGCCGGGCATCTTCTCGGCTTCGCAGGTGCAGATGCTCTTGATGTTGGCGTGGGAGACCTTGGCCTGAGTGAGGGCCAGACGCAGGGTGCCTTCCGGCATTTTCAGCGCGTCGTCCGCGCCGAAGTCCCAGGCGCCCAGAACCTTCTGCGCCGCGGAGGGACGGATGTACTTGGTGCCCTTGATGCTGTCGCCGGTGGGCTTAAAGACCAGGTCCTCCTTCTTCATCTCACCGCGCAGAACGGCGGCGGCGTCCATAACCGCGTCTATCAGGGGCTTGTAGCCTGTGCAGCGGCAGAGGTTGCGCTGCTTGTTGAACCAGTCGCGGACTTCCGCCCTGGTGGGGCTGGGGTTCTGCTCCAGAAGGACCTTCGCGCTGATAATGAAGCCGGGAGTGCAGAAACCGCACTGTGCGCAGCCGTGGGCCATCCATGCCACCTGCAGCGGGTGCATATCGGCCATGGTGCCAACGCCTTCGATGGTGGTGATCTCGGCGTTGTCCCTGATCTTGGCCACCTTCATTATGCAGGCCTTTACGATCTTTCCATCAACGATAACGTTGCAGGCGCCGCAGTGACCCTCGCCGCAGCCGATCTTGCAGCCCGTGAGCAGCAGGTGCTCACGGAGGACCTTGGCAAGTGTTTCGCTGCCCTCCAGCACCAGATTACGGGTGATGCCGTTGATAACCAGTGTCTTTCTGACCATAGTGTTTCCTCCTGTATTTATTAAATTCCTTGCTTGGGTTGACAGATTAATTATGGGTGCCGCAGCCGTCATGGTCGGCGCCCAGGCCCGTCAGGTCGCACAGCCGCTCAACTCCGCGCCCGGAGCAGAACACCAGCTCTGACACGGCCCCGCTGAGATCCTCTCCTCTGAGGCGCAGGAAGTTTGCGTTCTCATAGTATTCTATGGGCAGCTCCCTGCGGAAAATCTCGCCTGTTTTGTCGTCCTTTATCTCCACGATGACCGAGTCCGCAGAGATCTCAAATAACTTGTCCTCTTTCATAGTCACTTCCACATAAATATATAGACATACCAACCCGTATAATAATGATACTCCTCCGGCATCAGCGGGTCAACTTGCATAAAAAAGCAAGTCGCAGAAATAGTTGGGATTATTTTGTTGAATTCGACAAGCTTCAATAGCCGGATGCCTTTAAAACGTAAGCATATCGGGGGGACAGGCCTGGGCCCATCCCCCCGATATGCTTCGGGATTCAGAATTTTCCGCCGCCGCCGGAAAAGCCGCGGCTGTTTATACTGGTACCACCGCCTCCGCGACTGCCGCCGCTGTCGGTGCGGATAACAGTAACGGTCTGTGTGCGGTGGGTGAAATGATCCTGCACCACCCGCATATCCACGCCGTTTTTCTCGATGTAATTGCGGGCCTGGGTCTGCTTCTTGGCGGTTTTCATCTGCCCTCTGAAAATGAGGCAGACTATCAGCGCCGCAATACAGCCTATGGGCGCGGCTATTATCAGCTTCTCACCGGGGGTGGGGGGCACATAGGGCTCCTGATATACGTCCACCGGAGTACCCTGACTGGCATAGTCCAGGTACAGCCCGCACTCGCGGATAAAGTCCTCAAAGCCGCCGTACCAATCGTCGTTCCTGAAATCATCCAGAAAGCTCTGGGCCAGCTGCTCTATGCCGTAGTCTGTGAAGGCGGTGTGGGCGACGCTGCCGTAGGACAGATGGTAGTAGTCCCTGTCCTCCATGCTCAATAGCAGCATGGTGCCGTTCTTCTCGGCGCCCAGGCCGAAGCTCATGCCGGTGTAAATGTTCTCGGCGGCTATGTCCACGCTGTAGCCGTACTCGCTGTAGTCAGGCACTGTCACTATGTATATGCCGCAGCCGTACTTTTCAGATACCGCAGCGGCCTCGCTCTCCAAAGCCTGTATCTGGCTGTCGCTGAGAAGACCGGCGGCGTCGGCCACATAGCCTGTATCGGCGCCGGAGGCCAGGGCCGAGCCGCCCAGGCACAGCAGCAATATGAGAGACAGCAGGAGGGACGCGATAAATCTCTTTTTCATAGCTCTCCCCCCTACATATACATACTCAGCAGCAGGTATATAAGCGCTGTCAGAGGTACGGCAATACCGGCGAACCAGCCCAGAAAGCGGCCCTTGTCAACAGGCAGGTCGCCTATGAGCCTGCCTGTCTGCCCGTTCATGGCAAAAAGGAAGTTCTGGCCCTTCCACTGGGTGGACAGCATCCATACCGGCAGCAGGGCATAGCCCACCTTGCCCCGGCGCACGTTCACGTTCTTGCTCTCGGGGATGCAGGTGGCGTAGCCGGTGACGCTTTCGGCCATGACCGACTCCGCCGTGTTGACCGCCCGCTCATCCACTCTCTTTGCGCATTCCTGCTGGCTGACGTCGTACTTATCCGCCATAAAGCCCGGCAGATAGGCCATGGAGAAATCCTTCAAGGCGCTGTAGTCAAAGGGCTCGATGGCGTCCATATGGGCGTCGGGCATCTTGCTGGAGGCGTCCACCGGGATCCGGCTGAAGCCTACCGTGCCCGCCCGGCGCACCTGATAGTGCTCCGTCACGGTGATGCGCTCGTTGCCCCGGACGTGACTGTGTACCCGTGTGGCGTGAAAGCGCATATCCGCGTCCACCTCTCCGTCGAACAGCCAGAAGGGCACGTATACCCCCTTGATGTCCTCGATGTGGTTGGTGTCGGCAAAAGCCTTGGGCAGCAGGGGCTTGCCATTGTAGTAGCTCTTCAGCGCCGCCACGGCCTTGTCCTTACTGAGGGCAAAGGGCAGCACATAATCGGGCCTGCGCATATCCGTGAACTGTCCCGGCACTATGCTGGGGTTGCCGCAGTAGGGGCAGCTGGTGGCGGCGGTGTTCTCGTCGCAGATAAGCTCCGCGCCGCATGAGGGGCAGTTGTAGGTTTTCAGATGCTCCGCGTCCTCGCCCCAGCCGCCGTCCTCCTGGGCCTCCTGCTCCCGGCTCTGTTCCTTGGCCTCCGCCTGAGCCTGGGCCTGGGCGGCGGCCGCGTCCTTTTCCTTATACAGCGCTTCTATCTCCGCCACATCGTAGGCGCTGCCGCAGTATTCGCATTCCAGCCGCCCGCTCTCCCCGGTAAAATGCAGGGGGCCGGTGCAGGCCGGACACTGGTAATTGGTAATCTGAGTTGCCAAGGTCTCACCTCCAGAGTAAGGCTTACTTTATATCTCCGTCATCGAAGGGGTCGCCGCACTCGGGGCAGAACTTGGGCGGCTTTACACCGGCCTCCGGTTCCCAGCCGCACTTGTCGCACTTGTACTGAGGCACACCGGCGGGCTTCTTCGCGCCGCACTCCGCGCAGAACTTGCCCTTGTTCACGGCGCCGCAGGCGCACGTCCAGCCGGACTCCGGTTTCTTCGCGCCGCACTCGGGGCAGAACTTACCCACTGCCACAGCGCCGCAGGCGCATTTCCAGCCGCCTGCAGCGGGAGCCGCCGCCGGGGCTGCGGGAGCCTGCTGCGCGCCCATCTGGTAGAGGCTCTGGGCGTTTATGCCGCCGGCCTGATTGGCCATGCCCATGCCCATAAAGGCGCCTACCGCACCGGCGGTGTTCTTGGCCGCGTCCTGCATAGCCGCCGCCTGAGCGCCCACAAGGTGCGCCGCCGCCATGGTGGGGTCGCGGAAGGCCGCGTTGCGCTGGAGCTCCTTTATCATCTGCTCGTCTTCCTCGCTGGCCTTGACAGAGCTGACGCCGAAGGAGACTATCTCTATGCCCCGCAGGTCGCGCCACTTGGGGGAGAGCACGTCGTTGAGGGCCTGAGCTATCTCCATGGTGTGTCCGGGCAGCGCGCTGTAGCGTATGCCCATGTCGGATATCTTGGCGAAGGCTGGCTGCAGCGCTGTGAGCAGCTCGCTCTTGAGCTGGCCGTCTATCTCGCTTCTGTTGTACTCATTGCCCACGTTGCCGCAGACATTGGTGTAAAACAGAATGGGGTTTGTAATACGGTAGGAGTACTCGCCGAAGCAGCGTATGGCGATGTCCACGTCCAGACCCACCCGCTGATCCACCACCCGGAAGGGCACGGGGGAGGGTGTGCCGTACTTGTTGCCTATAAGCTCCTTGGTGTTGAAGTAGTATATCCGCTGGTCCTTGGGTGCTTCGCCGCCGAAAGTGAAGCGCTTGCCGATATTCTTGAAGGTCTCAACAATGCTCTCGCCCAGAGAACCGGCGAAGATACTGGGCTCGGTGGAGCTGTCAAAAACGAACTCGCCCGGCTCCGCGCAGAGCTCCACTATCTTGCCCTGCTCAACTATGACCATGCACTGCCCGTCGGCTATGGCCACGATGGAGCCCTTAGTGATTATATTGTCCCTGCCCTTAGTATTTGAGGAAAGGCCGGAGACGCGCTTGCGCCCCTTGACGGCCAGAACGTCCTTGTCCAAAGCCTCGCAATAGAAATATTCCTTCCACTGGTCCGCCAGTACCCCGCCTGCGGAGCTGAGCGCCGCCTGAATAAGTCCCATATTTGTAACTCCTTTCAAAATAAAGCGCCGGGAAGCATCCCGAATAAGGAAATTATAACAAGTCTGCGCTGAAAAATCTACCTAAACTTTATTATTCTGCCGTCCTGTCCCGACATATGGTAAAGTTTTATCGAATAACGGCTTTGCCGTTGCAAAAGGCGGCGGAGTTTTGTATAATTGTCCACAGAAATTTGCTGACTCGGAGGTAGGGATGGACTACGATAAGCTGAAACAGGCGGAGCTGTTTTTGTTCGATATGGACGGTACTTTGTATCTGGGGGACGAGGTGTTCCCCGGCGCGGTGTCACTGATGGAGGCGCTGCCCGCCCTTGGGAAAAGGTATATTTATCTCACCAACAATTCCTCCCGCGCCGGGGAGGACTATATCGCCAGACTCCGGCGGCTGGGCTTCCCCTGCGAGCGGGAGAACGTGTTCACCTCCGGCATGGCCACCGGTATGTATCTCACCCAGAACTGCCCGGATGCCCGGGTGTATCTGGTGGGCACCGCCGCCTTCAGGAGAGAGCTTTTGAGCTACGGCGTCACGCTTGTGGAGGAGAACGCCGACGTGGTGGTGGTGGGCTTCGACACGGAGCTGGTGTATGAGAAGCTGGACAAGGCCTGTCATTTCCTGCGCCGGGGCGCCGCATTCATCGCCGCCAATCCCGACTGGGTCTGTCCCATGCCCAATGACGAGGTGCTTCCCGACTGCGGCAGCATCTGCGCCCTGCTCACCGCCGCCACCGGCCGGGAGCCCAATTATATCGGCAAGCCCAACCGCAATATGATAGATGTGATATCAAAAATGACCGGCGTTGCCAACCACAGGATATGCGCCGTAGGCGACAGACTGTATACCGATATCGCCGTGGCCCAGAACGCGGGCTCCGTGTCGGTGTTGGTGCTCTCCGGGGAGACCGACGCCGCCATGGCCGCGGCCGCCCAGCGGCAGCCCGACTATATAATGGCGGACGTCCGGGAGCTGCACGGGATTTTGAAATAATGAATAAAAACAGGAAGGGAACCGTCCCTTCCTGTTTTGTTATTTAGACCTTACGCTACGCCTATTGCCACGGCCGGGGCGCGCTTGGCTATCAGCGCCAAAGCCTCGTCCATAGCCTTCTCGTTCTCGCTTATCACATCCGCGAATTCCTTGCCCTCGTGGACAAGCACCAGACGGAAGTAGGCAAAGGTGGCGGTGCCGCAGCACAGCTTGCCGTTGACCTCGTTTATGCGGATGAATACCCGCTCCAGATAGTCGTAGGGCACGAACCTGGTTTTCAGCCCCTCCTTGAAATACAGGCCCAGCCTGCCCACTCTCACCTTGTCGAATACCGCTGCTTCGCTGTAGTCGGTGTTGACCTCAACGCTGTCCACGGTGCCGCTCACACCGGCGAATTTCTTGTCGGCCATCGCTCATTCCTCCTTCTGTTTATTGGTTTTCAGTATGGTTACCTGCCGTCCGCTGCGCCTGATTAGGCTCTCGTCGCTCATATTTTTAAGCTCCCGCATCATGCTGGCCCTGTCCGCGCATAGATAGCCTGCCAGATGTGACAGGGACTGCTCCAGCTCGAAGCTGTCGCTGCCGTTTATGTCCCGCAGGTACTGGAAATAGGCGCTGAGCTTTCTTCTGAGGGAGCGCTTGCTTATCATGTTTATCCGCACCGCAAGGCTTTGGGCCTTCATGGCGGACATTTCAAATAGATTCCGGGTGAGCCTTGTGTGGTGCTCGCAGGCGTTGGAGCAGCGGCCATAGATACAGGAAAAGCGTATGAACAGCACTGTGCAGTCGCTGTCCGCCTCCACCACATAGCCCAGGTCGCCGTAGGGCATGGCAAAGGCCTCGCCGAAGATATCGTTGGGGCCGTACTGCTCCAGCAGGGCGTAGTCCCCCTCGCTGTCCATGCAGTAGAGATGGGCCTTGCCGCTTACCAGAACGCACAGATGCTCCAGTGCCGGAGCGTATACCATGATAGTCTCGCCCCGCCGAAAGCGCCGCGTCTCGGGCTTAAAGCAGCTCAGCATGGCCTCCCGGCTTTCCTGGGTTATGCCCTCAAAGAGTCTGTCCATTGTCGGCTCCCGCCTTTCTATGTAGATTATAACATAATACTAGCATGATTTAGTTGCGTGCGCAACATATACTATGATATTTTCTGATGTAGAATTGATATATAACTACGGAGTATGGGAGGTTTCATTATGTACTGCACCAGAAAGGTCAAGGACGATTTGATATGGGTGGGCGCGGATGACAGGCGGCTGGCCTGCTTTGAGGGCGTGTACGGGGTGCCGGACGGCGTTTCCTACAACTCCTATCTGCTGCTGGATGAAAAGACAGTGCTTTTCGATACTGTGGACAAGGCGGTGTACGGGGTCTTTTTTGAAAATCTGGAGCAGGCTTTGGGGGGCAGGGCTCTTGACTATCTGGTCATTTCCCATATGGAGCCGGATCATGCCGCCACCATTGAGCTGCTGCTCCTGCGGCATCCCGAGACCCGCATCCTCTGCAACTCCAAGGAGAAGATAATGCTGGGCCAGTTCTTCGGTACCGATCACGGCGACAGGATAGACTTGGTGAAGGAGGGAGACACGTTCTCCGCCGGACGGCATGAGCTGACGTTTGTTATGGCGCCCATGGTGCACTGGCCGGAGGTCATGATGAGCTATGACGTGACAGACGGCATCCTGTTCTCTGCCGACGCCTTTGGCAGCTTTGGCGCCCTCAACGGTCGGCTCTTTGCCGATGAGTGGGACTTTATGGGCGAGAGTCTGGACGAGGCGAGGCGCTATTATACCAATATCGTGGGCAAGTACGGGCCCCAGGTGCAGATGGCTTTGAAGAAGGCGGCGGGGCTGACGCTCAATTATGTCTGCCCGCTCCATGGCCCCGTGTGGCGCAAGGACTTCGGGCGGTATCTGGAGAAGTATCTGCTGTGGAGCAGCTACGCGCCGGAGGAAAAGAGCGTTCTTATTGCCTACGCCTCGGTCTACGGGCACACGGAGAACGCCGCCAACATTCTGGCCGCCATGCTCTGCGAAAGGGGAGTGCGGGTGCGTATGTACGACAGCTCCGTCACCCCCGCAAGCTATATCCTGTCCGACGCTTTCAGGTGCAGCCATCTGGTTTTCGCCTCCACCACCTATAACGCCGGGGTGTTCGTCACCATGGAGAACCTGCTCCATGATATCGCAAACCACAATCTCCAGGGCCGGAAGATCGCCATACTGGAAAACGGCAGCTGGGCTCCCGCCAGCGGCAAGCTGATGCGGGAGGTTCTCAGCGTGCTGAAAAACACGGAGTTCATCGGCGAGAATGTGACCATTCGCTCCGCTCTGGCGGCGGGGCAGCTTGCGCAGCTGGAGGCGCTGGCGGATCTGATCGCGGCGGACGTGGAAGCGGCGGAGTGATAAAGCCCCACAGGGCCTGTCTATATAAGCTGAGGCGCGGCGGAGAGCTGATCAGTCCTCCCCGCCGCGCCTCCCGGCCTCCTTCTTGCGCCCCGCGCCAAGCGCGCCCTCTCGACCGGCTGCCGGCAGTATGAGCATAAGCCCGCCGGGTCGCTGAAGCTATCAAATCCCGTCGCTGATTTCCTCTTGAAATTTCCATCGGCCCGTGGTATTATACAACACAGAAAGATGCGGATGTAGTTCATCGGTAGAACTCCGGCTTCCCAAGCCGATAAGGTGGGTTCGATTCCCATCATCCGCTCCAATGTCAGAATTCCCCTGAACCGGTCGCACCGCCGCAGGCGGCAGCGCTCCAAGGCTCAGGGGAATTCTTCCTTTTCAAAGCGAAGCCGCTGCGCCGGGCGCCGCTTTGGGATCGCTGGGATTAATACTGGGACTTCGATTAAATTAGTCGAAAAAGAGTATTAATTGCTTCCGGTCGAATACATGCCGTTTGCGGCCATGTAGCCGTATAGCTGCTGGCCGTGGCGCTGCTCCTCGGTCTGGATA
>CAYSFK010000084.1:9004-9351 GCA_964430345.1 uncultured Oscillospiraceae bacterium
AGCAACAGCAAAAGGGAATCGAACGGGAGCGGTAGTGAATGGAGCGCCGGTGGCGCTCCAGAGCCGCGACCTGGCCTGCGCCGAAGCGCAGGTCGATTCCCATCATCCGCTCCAGCGTCAGAATTCCCCTGAATCGCTCCTATTGCCGCAAGCGGCAATAGGAGCGATTTAGGGGAATTCTTCCTTTCCAAATCGAAGTCAGGCTTCGATTTGGGCAACGAGGGAAACGGAATGTAAATAAGCCATAAGAAACGACTGCAGCCTCTTTATCGGGCTGCAGTCGTTCCAGACAGTCAAAAAACTATAATATCAGCTACCGATAACAGAGGAGCGGGGGTGCGCGAGGG
>CAYSFK010000085.1:0-4779 GCA_964430345.1 uncultured Oscillospiraceae bacterium
ACCATGGCCGAGGGCATCACCGGCGAGGGACTGAACATCATCATCGGCTCCGTGCCCTATGCCGACGAGGGCAAGGACAGGGTAAAGCTTGCCGTTATGAGCATTCTGAACGATATGTACGGCATCACCGAGGAGGACTTTCTTTCCGCGGAGCTCACCGCTGTGCCCGCCTTTGACGTGTGCGAGGTGGGTCTTGACCGCTCACTTATCGGCGGCTACGGCCACGACGACAGGGTCTGCGCCTATGCGGAGCTGAAGGCTATTTTCGACGTGGACGCGCCGGAGCGTACCAGCGTATGCATCCTTGCCGACAAGGAGGAGACCGGCTCCGACGGCGTATCAGGTATGCAGAGCGCCGCCTTTGACTGCTTCATGGAGGATATCTGCGCTGCCCAGCAGGTAGAGCTTCGCCGCTGCTACGAAAACAGCTTCTGCCTCTCCGCCGACGTGAGCAACGCCTTTGACCCGCTGTATCCCGAGGTCTCCGAAAAGCGCAGCGATTCCAAGATAAACTATGGTATGGGCATATGCAAGTTTACCGGTGCCCGCGGCAAGTCCGGCACCAGCGACGCCTCCGCCGAGGTGGTGGCCTATCTGCGCCGCCTGTTTGAGAAGGCCGGGGTGGTCTGGCAGATGTCGGAGTTGGGCAAGGTGGACCAGGGCGGCGGCGGCACCATAGCCAAGTATATGGCCAACCGCAACATCGACACAATCGACGCCGGTGTACCTGTGCTCAGTATGCACGCCCCCTTTGAGCTGGTGTCCAAGTTTGACTGCTATATGACCTACAAGGGTGTTCTGGCCGCCTACAGCGACAAATAAGTCACAGCCTTATACAAATCCCGAAAGCCCGTTTACGCGGGCATTTAGTCTAAGCCTGTCAGACAATTATAGAATAAACTACAATAATAGAGCAGCGGGGGAGCGCGAGGGGGCAAGGCCCGCCTCGCAATACAATAACCCGCCGTCTACAAGCTTGAGATTTCAAGCTTGTAGAGCGAAGCTGCATTTTGTGTACGGCCAAAATGCTCGGCGGCAGACAGAAAGCCCGTTTACACGGGCTTTCTGTCTGCCGTGGATTATCCGCCCGCTTTGGGGAAATATAAAGCGGGAGGTGAGCTGATGGACGAAGTAAAGGAGCTGGGTCAGAAAAGCTGCGGCAATATCCACTGCATCAGCATCGTGGGACAGATAGAGGGACACCAGCTTTTGCCGGATGACGCCAAGACCACTAAATACGAGCACATCCTGCCCATGCTAGCAGCGGTGGAGGAGTCCCCGGAGATAGACGGTCTGCTGGTGCTGCTCAATACCATAGGCGGCGATGTGGAGGCGGGGCTTGCCATCGCGGAGCTTATCGCCGGAATGAAAAAACCCACGGCTTCGCTGGTGCTGGGCGGCGGCCACTCAATTGGTGTGCCTCTTGCGGTGGCGGCCGGCCGCAGCATGATCGCGCCCTCCGCTGCCATGACCATACACCCGGTGCGTATAAACGGCGTTGTCATAGGCGTACCCCAGACCTACGATTATTTCTCCCGCATACAGGAGCGGATAGTGGGCTTTGTCACGGCCCATTCCAAAGTGAGCCGGGAGCAGTATATAAAGCTCATGACCAACACCGACCAGCTGGCCAACGACGTGGGCAGCATCATTTCCGGCAGTGAGGCGGTGGAGCTGGGTCTTGTTGACCAGCTGGGCTCCCTGTCGGAGGCTCTGGAGTATCTCCACCGCGCCGGTGGAGGCAGTGAAAAGAGCCCTGGGAAAACACCGTAAGTCTTGTGTTATAAAGATAATTGTGGTAAAATAGAGCTTATGATTACGGTGGGGGTATCAGCGGATGACCGTGTGGAATGCGATAATACTGGGTCTTGTCCAGGGTGTGACTGAGTTTTTGCCAGTCTCAAGCACAGGGCATCTGTCTATCATAAATAACCTCTTTAATATGTCCTCCACGGCGGACGGGCACCTGTTCTTTGATATGCTCCTGCGTCTGGCCGCCCTGTCCGCCATACTCATCGTCTATTGGAAGGATATAGTCCTGATGTTCTGGGAGCTGTTGTCCTTCGCCGGTGCCGGGCCTCTGGCCGGTCAGCCACGGGAGCGGTATCCGGCGGCGCGGCTGTTTGTAATGATAGCCGTGGGCTCGCTGCCCATGCTTATCGTCCTGCCAATGAGAGAGCAGCTTGCGGCCTTGTATTATAAGAACATATTTATCGGCGTGACCCTTATTCTTACGGGCTGCGTTCTCTTAGTGTCCGACAGGATGAGCCCGGGCAAAAAGACGGAGCGGAGTATGTCGCTGCTGGACTCGGTGATAATCGGCTTCTGCCAGTGCGCGGCATCCATTGCCATGCTGTCCCGCCCCGCCGCCACCATCACCGCGGGCATGGCCACGGGGCTGCGGCGGGACTTCGCCGTGAAATTTGCTTTCCTGCTGTCTATTCCCGCAATGCTGGTAGGCGTGATACTTAAGCTTGTGGACGCGGCGCAGGCGGGTATAGACTGGAAAAGCGTACCCGCCTATCTGGTGGGTACGGCGGTGTCGCTGGCGGCTGGGATATTTGCTGTCAATCTGATGAAATACATAAGCCTCAAGGGCAAATTCGGCGGCTTTGCCTACTACTGCTGGGTGGTGGGCGTACTGGGCATTATACTTTCTATGATCTTCTGATAATGAAAGGGCATTAACTATGGCACAAAGCGGTAAATCCACAGCAAAATCTAAGAAGCCTGCCTCAGGCTCTGGAAAGAAGAATACGTCCTCCGCAAAAACACCGACGCCCCAGTCTCCGGAAGGGCAGGTCGTGCCTGTTCGCAGGGAGCTGGGCGCTGTGGTCTTTTTGTTTTTGGGCCTGTTTGTGGGTATCAGCTATTTCAGGCCTGAGGGCTCGTTTATCCTCTTTTTCTCCAACCTGGTGATGGGTCTTGTTGGCTGGGGCTATTGGGTGACAGCGCCCGCCTTCCTGCTTGTGGCGGTTATACTTGGCTTCCACAAGGGCAGGCCGGTTGCGCTGCGGACGTTCTGCGCGCTTATGCTGCCCATACTCTTTGCCTCGGTCATGAGCCTGATGCTCTACAAAATGCCCCAGGGCGAGATCGACCTGAAGCTCCTGTCCGGGACGCTTTTCGAGCAGGGACAGCTGCTGAATTCCGGCGGGCTTTTCGGCGGCCTTATATCCGCTGCGCTGGAGAGCACCCTAAGTATTTACGGCGCTCTGCCGGTACTACTGGCGGCGCTTATCTTCTGCCTTATCTGCGCTCTGCGCTTCAACGTCCATAAGGTGGCCGAAACTGTGCGTATACAGGCCACGGCAAAATACGACCCCACCCTGTACGAAGGCGCTCTCCAACCGGTAAACGCGGTGGCCACGGGAAAGACAGCCACGAAGATAGAGCGCCTCAACAGAACGGATTACGTGGGCGACATACCCTTGGGCGAGGACGACGATATAGCCCCCTCCGCTGCTGGGCGTACGGCGGCGGTAAAGCCTCAGCGCAAAGCAAAGCCGGAGAAAAAGCAGCCTGCTGTCAGCCCGACCAGCGGCGTTATCCCTCTCTCGGAGGAGGAGGCCGCCAGCCTTGCGGGGGTGAAGCTTTCCAAGGCCGGGGAGGCCGCGGCGGTGCCTGTCAGCGGTGGTATATCCGACCCGCCCAAAAATAAAAAGCTGGACAAGGACGAGCTGGACGCGGAGGCCAAGGCTGTGGCGGTCGCCGTGTCTCAGGCTGAGGACAGCCCGGAGTATCTGTTCCCGCCCGTCTCTCTGCTGCAAAGCGGCGGCGCGTCGGTCACGGATGCCAGAGAGGAAATACTGGTCAATAAGGAGCGGCTGGAGGGCGCCATCAGGAGCTTCGGGATTAGCGCCTCCATCGTAGGCGTCACCAGAGGCCCCTCGGTCACCAGATATGATATTGAGCTGGACCAGGGCGTGAAGCTATCCAGAGTGACCAATCTGGCGGGGGACCTGGCTCTGGCCCTTGGCGTGGCCAATGTCCGCATTGCGCCCATTCCCGATAAGATCTCCACCGTGGGCATAGAGGTGCCCAACAAGATAATAAGCACCGTGTACCTGAGAGACCTTTTGGACTCCCCGAAATTTATGACGGCCAAGTCCAAGCTGAGCTTTGCTCTGGGCAAGGATATCGGCGGCGAGTGCATCATCGGCAATATAAGCAAGCTGCCCCATATGCTTATTGCGGGTACCACCGGCTCCGGTAAGTCCGTATGCATGAACTCCCTTATCATCAGCCTTCTGTACAAGGCCCGGCCGGATGAGGTCAGGTTCATTATGATAGACCCCAAGATGGTGGAGCTGGGAGTGTATAACGGCATACCCCATCTGTATGTCCCGGTGGTGACCGACCCCAAGAAGGCTGCGGGCGCGCTGCAGTGGTCTGTAGTGGAGATGCTCAAGCGCTACCGGCTTTTCTCCGAGGCGGGAGTCCGCGAGTTTTCCGGCTATAATAAGCACGCTCAGGCGGCGGGAGAACCTACGCTGCCCCAGGTAGTCATATTGATAGACGAGCTGGCCGACCTGATGATGGCCGCCTCCAAGGAGGTGGAGGAGAGCATTTGCCGCGTTGCCCAGATGGGCCGCGCCGCCGGAATGCATCTGGTCATTGCCACCCAGCGTCCCTCAGCGGACGTGATAACCGGACTTATGAAGGCCAATATACCCTCCCGTATAGCCTTTGCCGTCTCCTCCGCAATGGAGAGCCGCATAATCCTTGACCAGAGCGGCGCGGAAACCGTGAATCTCGACCTCTCTGCGATCAAGACCG
>CAYSFK010000085.1:4789-9172 GCA_964430345.1 uncultured Oscillospiraceae bacterium
GTGATCACCGGCCTGATCAAGGCCAACATTCCCAGCCGCATCGCCTTCGCGGTCTCCAGCTATACGGACAGCCGCACCATTTTGGATATGGGCGGCGCGGAAAAGCTGCTGGGCAACGGCGATATGCTGTTTTCACCGCTGGGCAGCTCCAAATCCATCCGGATCCAGGGCTCCTTTGTTTCCGACGAGGAGCGGGAGGAGGTCATCCGCTTCATCAAGGACGGCGCTGCCGGCACCCAGCAAAACAGCGAGATAGAGGAGTACATGAACAAGGCCGCCGAGAGCAAGCACCCCGAGGAAAGTAGCAAGGACGAGGGCCTGGGAGACGGCTTTGACGAGCTGCTGCCCAAGGCGGCGGAGGCTGTGCTGGAGATGAAGTCCTGCTCTGTGTCCCTGCTGCAGCGTAAGATAAAGCTGGGCTACGCCAGAGCCGCCCGCATAGTGGACCAGCTGGAGGAGTTGGGCGTAGTGGGCCCCTACGAGGGCGCGAAGCCCCGGCAGGTTATAATTGACCGAGAGGGCTGGAGAGAGCTTCAGCGCAAGCTGGGCATTGCCGTAGAGGACGAGCTGCCGCCGCCGGTGGAGATCAGCGAGGACGAGGACTACAGCGGCGATAACTGAAAAAACAAGGCGGGCCTTATGCCCGCCTTAAGTAATGAGGGACGCGAGTATGCAGGGATTTTTTCCGAATATGCCGTTAAACGAGGTCAACGCCATAAGTATGCTGGGCCTTGCCCACGTAGGTGACGGGGTCTATGAGCTGCTGGTGAGAAGCCTGCTGTGCCAAAGGGGTCACAGCTCGGTTGCGAAGCTCCATAAGCTCACCGTTGCCCAGGTGAAGGCTCCTGCTCAGGCGAAAGCTGCGGCGCTTATATTGCCGGAGCTTACCGAGGAGGAGTCGGCTGTATTCCGCCGTGGCAAGAACGCCAAGGTCAACTCCGTACCCCATAACGCGGTACTGTCGGATTATCATGCAGCCACCGGGCTGGAGGCGCTTTTCGGCTGGCTGTATCTTCTGGGCAGGCAGGACAGGGTGGAGCGGCTGTTTTCGCTTATTGCGGAGGGCATGGACAATGCCTCTTGACGCCATATGTCTCTCGGCCCTTGTGTCGGAGCTCGCTCCCGCGTTGGAGGGCGGCAGGATAGACAAGCTCCAGCAGCCGGAGAGGGATATGCTGCTGCTGTCAGTCCGGGCCCACGGAGAGAATCTTAAGCTGCTCATTGCCGTGGGTACTGGAAATGCCAGACTCCATCTGACGGAGGCATCCTTTGAAAACCCGGCGGAGCCGCCTATGTTCTGTATGCTGCTGCGAAAGCATCTTGTGGGCGCCCGAATAGTAAAGCTTACGCAGCCGGTAGGGGAGCGTCTGGTGGATATCCGCCTTCAATGCCGAGACGAGCTGGGCTTTGAAAGTGAAAAGCGGCTGGTGGCGGAACTAATCGGCCGCAGCTCCAATGTGGCTTTGGTGGATTCCGAGGGCCGAATAATAGACTGTCTGCGCCGCATGGACTACGCCGGGGACGCACTGCGCCGTATGCTGCCGGGCATGATATACCGGCTGCCCCCCGCGCAGAACAAGCGCCCCATATTTGACACTTCGGCGACGGAGCGCAGCGAAGCCATAGCTGGTGCCGACAGAAGCGTACCCGTGGATAAATGGCTGCTGGACTATTTCTCCGGGCTATCTCCGCTTATATGCAGGGAGCTGGCCTTTGGCTGCGGCGGAGACTATAGACGGCTGCCGGAGCTGCTGGACGGCTTCTGTGACAGACTTCAGGCGGGCCGTTTCCAGCCCTATGTACTGCTGGAGGACGGCAGACCCTTTGATTTCAGCTTCATGCCCATAGCACAGTACGGCGACAGGCTGAGTTGCAGGAGGGAGGAGAGCTTTTCGGCGTTGCTGGACGGCTTTTACTCTGCTCGTGACAGGCAGGAGCGGCAGCGCCGCCGCGGCCATGAGCTGGGCAAGACACTGCGCACTCTCAGAGACAGACAGGAGCGTAAGCTTGCGGGCCAGCGGGAAGAGCTGCGGCGCACCGATGACCGCGAGGAGCGCCGCCGCATGGCGGAGCTTATTACCGCCAACATATACCGCATTCGTAAGGGCGACCGGGCATTGGAATGTGAGGATTATTTTGAGGACGGCTGTCCCGTGATAAGCATTCCTTTGGATGTAATGAAGACCCCACAGCAGAACGCCGCTGCCCTGTATAAGGAGTACGGCAAGCTCAAGGCGGCTCGGGAGCATCTGACGGTGCTCATTGACGACGGACAGCGGCAGTTGGATTATCTCAACAGTGTGCTGGAGCTAATTAGCCGTGCCGAGAACGAGAAGGATATCAGCGATATCCGCCGGGAGCTTGTAGAGACGGGCTTTCTGAAACGGCAGAAGAACGCCAAGCCAGACCGAAGCCGGGCCCAGGGGCCTCTGCGCTTTATCTCCGACGAGGGCTTTGAGATACTGGCCGGACGCAGCAATATCCAGAACGATGAGCTGTGCCAGCGCATAGGCCGCAGGACGGACTATTGGCTGCACACCAAGCTGGTCCACGGCAGTCATGTTATTGTCCGCTGCAACGGTGTTGAGCCCGGTGAGGAGACTCTGAGGCAGGCGGCGTCCATCGCCGTGTACTACTCCCAGGCCAGTGACGGCGGCAAGACCCCTGTGGACTGCACTATGCTCCGCTTTGTAAAGAAGCCCGCCGGCGCCCTGCCGGGTAAGGTGCTGTACACGGACTACAGGACCCTGACGGCGCAGAGCGACGAGGAATTGATAAAACGGCTGAGAAAACCATAATAAAACCGACGTGAACTGTGCTCACGTCGGTTATTATTATCTGAAGCTGGGCTTTCTTTTCCCATCCGGGGGCGGTACATAGCCTATTTTTATGTTGGGGCTCAGAGTCTTAAGCTCCTCCAATATTCTGTCCACCTGCGGCTCATCGTTGAATATAAGATTCGCAAACTCCGTCTCGCCGTGTACCAGTATAAGCCGGAAATAGCTTATGGCGGGGCTGTCGTCAGGCTCCACGGTGCTTATGCGGCAAAAGGCCCTGTCAATGTAGTCGTAGGGCACATAGTATTTAACGCCCAGATCCCTGTAGTAAAGGCACAGACTGCCCAGACGCACCCTGCCTATGGCTTCGCTGCTGTTATAGTCATCAATATGCTCCTGGTCCCGGAGGTATTTTTTGTCTACGCCCTTAAATTTGGGCCCGCCTAATCCGAACAAGCCTGCCCACCCTCTTTCTTTTTAAGCAGTTCCAGATCGTACCACCGATGGGGCAGCCTCCAGGCTATAACAGTGCCGATAATACCGGCCACAGTGCCTACGATAATGCCCGCCAGAACGTCCGATGGGAAGTGTACCACAAGGTATATCCTGGCAAGACCCATCAGAAAGGCAAAGATATAGGCCGTCCAGCTTATGCGCTTATCACCCACAAGAAACAACGCCGTCATGGAGGCGAAGGCCGCCGTAGTATGCCCGGAGGGAAAGCTTTTGTCGCTCTCCATATTCTGACCTACAGTTATCCAGAGCTGATAAAAGATGCTGCTCTCATCGGCGTAGGGGCGCGGGCGGGCTATCACTATTTTAAGGAACAGGTTTGTAAACACCGCGCCGATGGCCACGCCCAGCAGCATTGCCGTGCCGAAGCGCCGGGTCTTTTTGAACAGGATAAGCACGAGGGCAAGCAGCACAAGTATTATCCCGTCCTTGCCCAGAAAGGAAATAAACTCGAAAAAAGGCGTGAAGAACCAGCCGGCCCAGTCAAACAGACCGTGCACGGCCATGGTTATGTTCAGGTCGAAGGCGGCAAAGACAGTGTTGAGCCATGCCGCGGCAGCAGTAACAGGCATAATTCTCTCCTTATTGCTTAGTGCTTCTCATTTTATCAAAAACTCGCTCGCAAGTCTACCTTAAACTGCATAAACTGGCTGAAATAAACACAAGCTAGCTGTGACGCGACCATATATAAAATGGAGGTATCGACAATGAAACGTTTATTCACATCCGTTACGGCGCTGCTGTTGGCTTTCATACTGTTCGCCGGACTGACCGTACCTGCCGCCGCAGAGGGTGTTGCACCGGTGGCGGAGAATCTGGAGCTGTGCACTTACAGGAACGTCACCGTCAGCGGAGCTCTGTCCGCCTATGACCCCGACGGCGACCTTAAAGGCTATGAGATAACCACCCAGCCGGTAAAGGGACTGTTGGAGCTCAGTCAGGACGGCAGCTTCACCTATACCCCCGGCAAGGACAAAAAGGGCAAGGACTACTTCGGCTACAGAGCGGTGGACAGTCAGGGTAATTATTCTCAGGAGGCCACCGTTATCATCAAAATACAAAAGCAGCGCAAGGCCGTGACCTACAGCGACCT
>CAYSFK010000086.1:0-8991 GCA_964430345.1 uncultured Oscillospiraceae bacterium
AGGCTTCCCCAGGGGGAAGCTGTCGAGCGCAGCGAGACTGATGAGGGTTGCCGGTATATCTGGGAATGCTGCGTTGCTTAAGAACTGCCGGTTCCCTCATCCGCCGCTGCGCGGCACCTTCCCCGGAGGGGAAGGCTTTAGCCCAGGGCCTCCGCGATGCCCTGCATGGTGAGAGCATAGGCCTGCTCCACAGCGGAGAACATGGAGGCGATCTCATCCATGTCCGCCTCTCCAGTGCGCAGCCTCTCCACCATCGGGCAGATAAGCTCGTACAGCGAGTTAAGGGCCAGATTACCGGTGGTGCCCTTCAGCTCGTGCATACAGTCGAACATGGCTTTGGCGTCCCTCCGCTCCAGCGCCTGACAGCTGCGGCTAAAGCAGTCGTCATTACTGAACATGGACAGAAGCGTAGTATACAGCTCGCTGTCGCCCATACAGCGGCTAAGCCCTTTTTCATAATCTATCCCGTATTTTTGCAGCAGATCCTTATCCATGCTCATATCCTCCTTATTCTGCCTTGCGCTTGATGTGTCTGGCCATGGCCGACAGCAAGCTGTCTCTGTCTATGGGCTTGGTGGTGTAGTCGTCTATGCCCGCAAGGCGGGCCTTTTGTATATCGTCGGTGAAGCCGTTGGCGGACACGCCTATGATGGGCACTGTGCGGGAATCCAGCTTGCCGGACTCCCGGATGCGGGTGGTGGCCCGGATGCCGTCCAGCTTGGGCATACGCATATCCATCAGTATGCAGTCAAAGGTATGCTCCGGGGCGTCGATGAAGGCCTGTACCACAGCCTCGCCGTCGGCGGCCTCGGTGTAGCTGATGCCCTCGTTGGTAAGCAGGGCGCCGAGTATGGTGCGGTTAAGGGCGTTATCCTCGGCAACGAGCACATTGCTGCCCTCCAGCGCGTAGCTGGGCTGAGGCGGGAACAGACCCTTGTCCCTGTCCTCGCTGCCCTCCACATAGCGCTCCAGCATCACGTGTACCGTGAAGGTGCTGCCGGAGCCCTCCTCGCTCTCCACGGACACGTCCCCGCTCATGGAGCGGATCATATTGTAGGCTATGGACAGGCCCAGACCAAGGCCAAGAGGCGCGCTGTCGTCCTCCTTGTTCTCTCGCGAGAAGGGCTTGAAGAGCTTGGGCAGATACTCCTTCTTTATGCCTATGCCGGTGTCGGCGATTATGAAGCACAGCCGCGCCTTGTCGCCGCTGCGGGGCTCCTCGAACACCCGCATGGAGATGGCCCCGCCCCGTTGGTTATACTTGACGGAATTATTCAGGAGGTTTATGAGTATCTGCTGCACCATGGCCTTGTTGCCCACGTACACCGGGTCAAAGCTGTCGTCAACGGAGACATCATAGCTCAGCTGGGCCTCCTCCGCCCGCGGCTCTATGATGGCGGAGACATTATCCAACACGGCGCGCAGGGTAAAAGGCTCCTTGCTGAAGCCGCTGGACAGATACTCGCTGATGGAGGCCTCGGAGATATCGGTGACTATGGAGGCCATATAACCTATGGTGTCGTTTATCTTGTCCAGACTTGACAGCAGCACCGGGTTTTCCTCCGCCTGAGAGCGGGCGGTCTTGGACAGGCTCAGCAGGGAGGACATGGGCGTGCGTATCTCGTGGGCTATGCGGGAGAGATAGTCGCTCTTGGCCTCGCTGGCCTGCTGGGCCATGGTAAGCTGCTTCTCGGTGCTCTGAAGTATGGCCTGACCCTGCTTCTGGGAGGTGATATCCATAAGGGTAATGACGCAGCCCAGTATCTTGTTCTCGGTGGAACGGTAGGGCGCCACGCGCATGAAGAACATCTTGCCCTTATTGGTGGCTACCTCCCGCTCGTCCGGCACCAGATTCTTGAGGACGCTGGTGCATATCTCGGTGATGTCGATGGAGGGGAAGTGATAGGAGATGAAAGCCAGAGAGCGGCCTATATCGTGGTCCATCACCGAAAACTCGGTGGTGACGTAATCGGTATAGCGGCGGATGTTAAGCTTGTTGTCCACGAAGATTATGCCTGTGAGAGTGGAGGTGAGGAAGTTTGCGATGTCGTCGTTCAGGTCTGCCAGCTCCGCCAGCTTCTGCTGATATTCGGAGTTCACCGTATACAGCTCCTCGTTGACGGACTGCAGCTCCTCGTTGGAGCTTTGCAGCTCCTCGTTGGCGGTAAGCAGCTCCTCGTTGGCGGCCTGCAGCTCCTCATTGACGCACTCCTGCTCGGCGATGCTCCGATCCAGCTTGCCCTGAACCTCCGACAGCTCCTGCTCCAGGTCGGTTATGCGCCGGGAGGCCACCTTGTCAATGTCGTAGCTCATGGCGCCCTCGGTGGGCTCCCTGTCCCCGTGGGCGGCGAACACCAGGGCAAACAGGCCTCTGTCGTCCTTCTTGCTGGTGCTCACCGGCATGACCGTCAGGTCGATAACGGCGCTGGACTGCTCTCCCTGGAAGGGAATGTCGGTATACTGCACCTCCTGATTCTTTTCCCGGCACTCCTTCAAAAGGGTGGACACGGGTATTTTCAGACCCTCTGTGAGCACGTCGAAAAGATTGCTGGAGAACTTGCCGAAGGCCAGATGGGCGAAGTTGGAGTTGTCGCCGTAGGAGTGGACTATCTCGTTTTTCTCGTTGACCACCAGACTTGCGGGCATGAACTTCTGGAGGAGCTTGGTGTTTATGACGTCCTCCTCGTTGAAGCCCAGCTCGCCCCGCATGGGCGGCCTGGGGAAGCCCTCGTCGTAATCACGCTCGTACTCGTCGTCCAGATAGGTGGTCTGCAAAAAGGGTACTTTCTTTGCGCCGGGAATCTTGGCGTCACGCCGGTGGGAGAATATCTTGGCTGCCGGGTCCACCACCGGGAAGGCCTCGGTGTAGGAGCCTATGGCCTCGCTCTTGCCCAGAAACAGGTAGCCCCCGTCCTTCAGGGAGGTGTGGAAGATGGCGAACAGATCGTTTTGCAGCACCGGCTGGAAGTAGATAAGCATATTCCGGCAGGAGATAAGGTCAAGCCGCCCGAAGGGTGGGTCCTGAAACACGTTATGGGGGGAGAACACTATCATCTTGCGGATGTCCCGGTTTATCGTATAGGTATTGTTGCGGCGGGTGAAGTATTTGGAGAGCCGGGCGGGGGACACGGAGTCGATGATATTGTCGCCGTAGACGCCCTTGCCGGCGGTGTCTATGGCCTCGGCGTCCAGGTCGGTGGCAAATATCTTCACCACCCGCTTCAGGTTCAGCGCATCCATGGCCTCGCAGAACAGTATGGCGATGGAGTAGGCCTCCTCGCCGGTGGAGCAGCCCGCCACCCAGGCCCGCACAGGCTCATCCGGGGTGCTGCGGCCCAGTATCTCCGGCAGGGCCTTCTCCTTAAGGGCCTGGAAAAAGTCCGGGTCCCGGAAAAAGCTGGTGACGCCGATGAGCACCTCACGGGAGAGTATGCGCACCTCCTCCGGGGACTCATAAAGGAAGTCCACATAGTCGGAGAGCCTGTCCCGGTGGGTCAGCATCATGCGCCGCTCCATACGGCGTACGATGGTGGTCTGCTTATAATGGGTGAAGTTGATATTGCTGACCTTCTTGAGAATGGAGTAGACCCGCTTCATCAGCTCCGCGTCCACCTCGGTCTCGCTGCGGCTCTGGGCGGCGTCGGTCACCAGTCCGGCGATATGCTCCAGCTCAAGGGCTATCTCCTCCGGGGTTATCTGGGCGTCCACCAGCCCTGTGCGCATGGCGGAGCGGGGCATCCCGTCGAACTTGGAGGAGTCCAGGTCCTGAGCGATGACCAGGCCGTCGTTTTCCTTAATGGCCTTGATGCCGTTGGTGCCGTCGGAGCCGGTGCCGGATAGGACTATGGCGATGGCCCGGGGACCGGCCTCCTCCGCCAGTGAGCGGAAGAAGGCGTCTATAGGCAGGTTCAGCTCCTTGGGTATCTGGTCGGTATAGTGGAGCTTGCCGTCATGTATGGTCATCATCTTGCCGGGCTGGATGATATAGACATGGTCGTTTTCTATCTCCATGTCCTCCTCGGCCTGGACCACCGGCATCTCCGTATACTTGCCCAGTATCTGGCTCAGCAGGCTTTTATAGTCCGGCGAGAGATGCTGGACTATTATAAAGGGGAAGCAGGTGTTGGCAGGCAGGCAGGACAGCAGCTTCTGCAGCGCCTCCAGGCCGCCGGCGGAGGCCCCTATACCTACGATGAACCTGTGCTCCCTGGCTGTTCTTCCCATACTCATTTTCTTGTCCTCCTTCGGCATATCAATATTAAATAAGTTTTATCCGTCCGTCGCCCGGCCGAGACACAGCGCTTTCTCATGGCTTTGCCTATCCTCCGTGCCTCGCTGATGGCCTGTCCCCGCTGCCGGATGGCTGCGGCTGCGGCTCATCCTCGTCTATGACGCGCAGCAGGGCAAGCTGCTTTTTGACCTGGGCGTACTCCTCCTCCGCGCTGCCGTAGCTCTTGGCCCGCAGTGATTCCACCAGCACACACACCGCGTCGGAGCAGCCAGTGAGCCCCAGATTGCCGGAAAGCCCCTTCAGGGCGTGGGCCGCCTGAAAGGCCGCGGGGTAGTCCTTTTTCGATATGGCTGTCTCCAATTGCTCCAGATTGGGCTCCCTGAGAAAATCCGCGAAGCACTCGGCGTAAAGCTGGGCATTATCCATGAACCGGTCGGTGATACCGCCCGGGTCCGAGCTCAGCTCCTTGATTTTTTGCAGCAGCTTTTCGGCTTCCATGTGCTTCTCCTTTCGGATGGTGCGGCCGGTTCCCTCATTCGTCACGGCGCCTAGCGCCGTGCCACCTTCCCCGGCGTCAGATTTGCGGTGAATGGCTCACCTTGGCGCTAGCGCCAAGGCTCGAAGATTCACAGCAAATCTTCCTTTACGATTCAAAGAGCAGGTCTTTGAATCGTTATGAGTGGAGGCAACAACTGAATAAGTGCCGGTTCCCTCATTCGTCACGGCGCATAGCGCCGTGCCACCTTCCCCTTCAGGGGAAGGCTTTAAAGGGACAGGGCGGCCTGTACCCGGCTTTTCAGCAGCACCGGGTCCACGGGCTTTGTCACCACGTCGCGGGCTCCGGCCTTGAGGGCTCTGGCGGCGGTGTCGGGGCTTGTGTCTCCGGTGACCACTATCACGGGTATGTCCCTGAGCTCCCGGCTGCTGCCCATGCTCTCCAGCACGGCGAAGCCGTCGGTCCCCGGCATATTCAAATCCAGCAGCACCACCGATATATCCGCGCCGTACTGCCTGAGCCGCATCAGGGCGGAGCTGCCGTCCTTGGCCTTTTCTACGGTGAAGTCCTCCGCGAATATCCCGGACAGCAGCGCATGGTCTACGCGGCTGTCGTCCGCGATGAGCATACGGGGCTTTCTTGCCGGGACAGCCTCCGCCTCTCCTGCCTCCGACTCCTCCATGGGCCCGTGGTAAAAGGCGCAGCTGTCCTTACCGGTGCGCTTGACGAAAAGCAGCGCGGTCTCCGCCTTGTGGTAAAGCACCTCAAAATCAGTTCCGTCCGCCGGGGCCATGGCTATGCCTATGCTCAGGGATATCTCCTGGGGGGAGACCTGCCCGTTCCGGGACGCGGCGCAGAGACGCCGGGCCTTGGCCGCCGCGTCCTCCTGCGATATATCCGCCAGCAGTACTATAAATCTGTTGCCTTGGAGCCTGCCAACCAGGTCGCCCCGGCGGAGGCTTGCCCGCAGGGTGTCGGCCATGGCGATTATGGCCCGGTCACCCGCCTGCTGGCCGTACAGCTCGTTGACCCGGCCAAAATCGTCCGCGTCCAGCAGCAGCAGAGCGTACCGGGTGCTGGGCATGGAGTCCTTAAGCACCTGAGCGGCGCTGAAGGCAAAGGCCTCCAGGCTCAGGACCCCGGTGAGAGCGTCGGACTGGCCGCCGCTGAGAGCGCCCAACTCCGCCCGCTTGGCACCGTCTATGTCCTCAAACAGCAGATAGGCCTCAACGTCCCTGGTGCGGGGACGTTCCGCCAGCTCCACCGTCAGCCGGAGCCAGCGCACATCGCCGTCCTCCAGCTTCTCCCGGTACTCCAGGGTAAGGGTGTCGGTGCCGCTGCTGTGCTCCAGCAGCAGGGAGGAGGAATTCAGCACGGAGAGGAAGCGGGGCGCGTCCTCCTCCACGATGTGCCCGGCGGCGTATGCCCTGGCACGGGCGTCGAAGTCCATGTCGCCGGATTTGAAATCCGGGATGACCAAAGAGCCCTTCACCGCCTCGAAGCCGGTCTGCCCGCCCACAATGCTGCGGAACATGGAATAGCTGGCCGGTTCCCTGACGCGCAGGGACTCCTGCCACTTCCGGTAGGCCGCCTCCATCTGTATGCTCTCGGTCACGTCCTCATAGGTCAGCACCGCCGACACCGGACGGCCCTCGGAGAACACGGTGGTGAAATGGGCCTCCAGCCAGCGCCAGCCCTCTGTGGAGCTGCGCTGGAACATAACGGAGCCCTTCTCCCGGCCCTGTATGATGCTCTCGAAAAATCTGATGTAGGCCTCCGCCGTCTCCGGGGAGATATGGCCCTTTTCCACCTCGCCCCAGGGGATATTCTCTATGGCATCCCCCACCTCAAAGCTGGGGCTGACCGCGCTGGACAGCAGCAGCCTGCGGCCTTGCACATCGTAGGTACACACAATGTTGCGGCTCTGGGCGATGGCAAGGCGGTTGACCTCCTCGCTGATGCGCAGCTTCTCCAAGGCCTCCTGCCGGGCGGTCACGTCGAACAGCACCGCGTTCACGGTCATGCCGTCCCGGCTGGAGCCCGGCACCGCCTTAAGGTTTATCCACTTGTAGCCGCCGCCGTTCACCCGGGCGCGATACACGCAGTCCATGGGTGTGCCGTCTCTGAGCATACGCTTTATCTGCTCCACGATAGTGGGGATATATTCGCTGTACACCTGGCCGAAGGCGCTGCCCTCGGCGCGGCGGGCGTACTCCTCCCGGCTGTAGTTGAAAAGTCTGCATAAGCCGTCGCTGAAATAGCTCAGGCGCACCTTGTCCAAAGCCTCCGGCGAGCCGGAGTATATGGCTATGCCGCCGGGAACGTTGTTGGTCAGCAGCTGGAGCTGGGATTCCATATGCCGGGCGTCGGTGATGTCCCGGCCAACGCCGTAGAGGCCCACGATGTTCCCCGCCGTGTCATAAAGCAGGTACTTGGAGGTGCTGGAGAAGCGCTCCTGCCCGTTCTCGTCGGGCAGAGACTCCACCATGTCCACAATGGACTTCCCGCTTTCCATAAGCTGAAGGTCATCGGCCACGTATCTGTCTGCCAGAGCCCGGTCAAACAGGTCATAGTCCGTCTTGCCGACCACCTGGTTGCCATCCGTCAGCCCCACCATTTTGGCAAAGGCCCTGCTGCAGCAAATGTAGTGCAGGCTGCTGTCCTTGACAAAGGACAGGTCTGTGGAGGAGGCCATCACCGCCTGCAGCGCAATGGGCAGCATCTCCTGAACGGAGAGAGCCCCGTCTATGGGAGCGTAAATGGAATAGATGGAGTACTTGCCGTCAGCTCTCGGCGATATCCGGGCCGTGGCGTGGAAGGGCCTGTACATCCCGTCTCCGCAGAGCAGCCGGATATCGCAGACGCCGGTGCGGTTTTGGGCCGCGGCCGAGCGAAGCTCCGCCGTGATAAGCGGCTTGTCGTCCGGGTGTACCGAGGCGAAGGCGTCCCTATCCGCGTAGCTTGCAGGTTCCCGGCCTACCAGCTCCCAGTAGCGCTTATTCATGTGCAGCACCGTCAGCCGGTCCCCGTCCATCTCGAACAGCCCCGCGCAGCCGGGCAGATTGTCCAGCAGCTCCTGGGCGGCCAGCTTCTCCGCCGATACGTCGGTATATATGCAAAGCTGCACCTGCCTGTCCAGACCCTCAAAGCTGGTCATGGATACGGTGCTTCTGAGCCATTTGACGCTGCCGTCCCGCCGACGCGCCCGGTACTCTACGGACCGGGGCAAACCGTCGGCACCGGTGCTCTCGACTATCCGGCGGACCGCGTCCCTGTCCTCGGGGTGGATGACGGCATAGGCACGGCGGCCTATCTCATGCTTATACTGAGCCCTTGTATAGCCCAGCAGCTCATAGTACCTGTCGTTAGCCAGCAGATATTCCGCCTCGTCGCCGTCCATGGCCGTGGCAGTGATGCCGCAGCTCACGTTGTCCATCACTGCCTGCAACTGCATCACCAGCTGGCTCACCTTAAACTCGGCCTCCCTGCGGGCCGTGACATTTGAAACGGTGCAGTAGAGCAGATATCTATCGCCGGCTCTGGCCAGAAGCTGCACGGTGGAGTGGATATGCACGGGGCTTTCCACGCCGTACAGACCCACGGACACAGCCTCATAGCTCAGCTCCCGCCCGGTCTCTATGGCCCTTTCCACCGCCTGGGCAACGGTGCGGCGGTTCTCCTCGTCCATATAGTCCGAGGCGTTGCTGCTGAATATGTCCTCGGCGGAGAGATCTACGCCGAAGGTGGCGGCGTACTTGTCGTTCACCCGCAGCAGCTCTATCTGCCCGTTGTGGTATTCAAATATGCAGGCGCCGCCTACATAGCTGTTGAATATAAGGGTGTCCATGCTGCGGGGGTCCCAGAAAGCGCTGTTGTCCAGATTCTCCACGGTCTCTATGGTCAGCAGCCGCTCCTCTCGGCGGTTGCTCCGGCAGTGCTCTACATACTCCGCCTCGCCCATGGGTCGGGCATACAGATAGCCCTGTATATAGCTGCAGCCTATGGATTTAAGGTAATCCGCCTGCTGCCGCTCCTCCACGCCCTCCGCTATTGCCGACATATCCAGCCACTTGGCCATGCGGATAACGGACTCCAGAATGTTGCCGCCCCGCTGGGAGCCGCCGTCGTCCTCCAGAAAACGCATATCCAGCTTCAGTATCTGGGCCGGTACGCTTTTCAGAGTGTTCAGGGAGGAGTACCCGCTGCCGAAATCGTCTATCTCTATGGTGAAGCCCAGCTCCACCAGCCGCTTCACCACCGCCAC
>CAYSFK010000087.1:0-8925 GCA_964430345.1 uncultured Oscillospiraceae bacterium
AGATAGAAAAGACCCGCCGCAGAGTCAACGCCCTGGAGTACGTCATGATACCGGAGCTGTCCGGCAACATCAAGTATATCTCCATGAAGCTGGAGGAGAACGAGAACTCCACCAAGGTGCGTCTGCTGAAGGTCAAGGAAATGGTGCTTCAAAACGCCCACGATTTCAAGTAAAGCCAATACAAGCATAAGTAAACTCCCGCAGCAGACGCTGCGGGAGTTTGCTTATGCTTGAGGTAAAAGGTAATAGTGAGTTGTGAAGAAGTGAGGTGCCGCCTGCGGCGGCAGTTAAATAATCGGCTCCAGTTCAGCGCTTGTTCACCGGCGCGTTTTGTTTACTACTTCTCTCTCCACATACTGGGGGGAGGCGTTGACGCACATGAAGATACGGCCCACATATTCGCCCACCAGCCCCAGCACCAGCAGGATTATCCCACCCAGTATCAGCAGCAGCGCCGTGGTGGAGCTCCAACCCAAAGGGGCCATGTGGATGGTAAAATAGCGTATCACGATTATCAGGGCATACACGAAGCCCGCCAGTGCGATGAAGCCCCCGGCGTAGGCGGCCATGCGCAGAGGCTTTATGGAGAAGGAGGTAAAGCCGTTCATCCACAAACTCAGCAGCTTCCCCAGACTGTAGCCGGACTTGCCCTCAGTCCGGGCCCTGTGATTCACGGCCACGTTGCATATGTTCTTCGTGGAGCGCAGCACCAGCCCCATCACATAGGGGTAGCAGTGCTCGTAGCGCAGCATTTCGTCCACGACGAAGCGCCTGGCCGCGAAGTAGCTGGTAAGTCCCAGTTCCCTGGGCTTGCCCAGCATTATCTCTGTCATTTTTCCGTTGAGCTCGCTGCCGAAGCGGCGAAAGCCGTTCTGCTGCTTTTCCGCGTAGGAGGCGTATACCACATCGTACCCGGCCTCGATTTTTTCCAGCAGCTTGCCCACCTCGTCGGCGGGGGTCTGGCCGTCGTCGTCCAGGCACACCGCGATATCGCCGCTGCTGTGGCGCAGCCCGGCCATCAGCGCCGCGTGCTGTCCGAAGTTTCTGGCCAGATCCACGGCGGTGATGCGCCCGTCTTTTTCCGCCAGCTCCTTTATCACGGAAAACACCCCGTCAGGGGAGCAGTCGTTTACAAGTATGACCTCATAGTCGTAGGCCGGGAGGGTGGACATGGTCTGCTCTATTTCATCGACCACGGCGCAGATGGTATTTTGCGAGCGGTAGCAGGGGATAACGAATGAAATTAAACTCATGTCTTTTCCTTTCCGGCTTTCATATATAGTACACCACTATGCCCAGCATGATAAGCCCCATGCCTATAAGCTTGTTCCGGGTCAGCCGTTCCCCGTAGAATATGCGCCCAAGCACCATTACCAGAGGGAAGCCCAGAGACTCTATCACCGGGCCGTTTTTGAAGTCAACTCCCTTAAAGGCGAATATGACGCATATGGTAGAAACTGCCAGAAGCAGATATCCGCTGATGACCCAGGGATTGAGATATTCCCGCACCACATTGACGTATTCCTTTTTTGCCGCCTTTTTCAGCAGCATCTGCGATATGGAGGACAGCAGCACCGCGCCGATAAGCGCAAGCCAGTATTTAAGCATCCCGGTTCACCATCCATATCCCGGCGAAAATGATTATTATGCCCACTATGTTCTGAACCGATATATGCTCCCGGAATATGACCGCCGCCCACAGCGTTGACCAGAAGATGGCGGCGGCCCGGTTGGAGTAGGCCACCGAAATATCCACTTTTCTGATTATCTGCTGCCAGAAAAGGGCGTAGACGCCCAGTATCAGTATTTCAACTCCGTAGAAAAGCACGAAGCCAAGGGACAAAAAGGGATAGCGGCTTGCCAGCTTCGCCGCGATATCCGTACAGGTGTAGAGTATCACGGCGGCCTGGAGCAAAAGTGTATATTTAAGGCTCAAGCTTTTAGTAGACATCATTATCCTTTATTCAAAAAGAGCGTCGATACTCTTTCCTCGCACAAGGCTATAGTCGCCGTTCTGATACAGGTAGATATTCGGCGCGGCGTTTATGAAATTGCTGTTGTGTACGGACATATACGCCCCGCAGCAGTGAAAGAGGAATTTGCTGTCAGGCTGCGCTAGGTTTTTCATGTCCCTGGGATAAAAGCGGTCCAGCTCCATGCAGGTGCTCCCGCCAATTATCTGCTCCTGCCCGCCCTCCGGGCCGGGGTTCAGCATGGTAAAGGGCGTGGGGTGGGGGTTCATAAAGGGGTTAATGTGGATAACGCTGCCGTCCAAGGTGACGATGCGGCAGCCCCGCACCTGACGGATATTGAGCACGGAGCTGAGATAGTCCATGGCCGTGGCCAGAATGGCCGCGCCGGGCTCGAGGATAAGCGCCGTCTTTTCCGGGTCATAGAAGCCTGACAGCGTTTGGCAGATAGCTTCGGCGTACTGGCTCACGGAGGGCTTTCCCGGGAAATAGCTGCCGCCGAAGAAGCCGCCGCCCATATCTACAAAGCCTATGCTTTCAAGGCCAAATTCCCGGCCCAGCTCCACAGCTTTTCGCGCTATGCTTTTAAATATATTCAGGCTTCTTGTCCGGCTGCTCTGGTGCATATGCAGTCCGGCAAGGGTGATGCCGCTGCTTCGCAGCAGGGACACCGCTTTCGCGAAGTCGCCGTTTTCCACACAGAGCCCGAACCTGCCCGGTATGCCGCAGCAGGTGGTCTCTCCGGGGCAGTCCGCCTCAATATCGTAGTTGACGCGAAGGCCCACCGTCGGCTTCTCCTCGGCGTTCCTGAACGCTTCGCAGACCGCGGCGACCTCCTGAATATTATCCAGGTTGACGATGGCGCCGCCCACGCAGGCGTCCAGAACGCCGTCACGCTTTTGCGGTCCGTTATATATTATCCTGTCATAGCCGCAGCCGCAGCGAAAGGCAAAGGCCAGCTCGTCCGGCGAGACTACCTCCGCATAAAGGCCGTGCTCCAGCGCCCGCTTCAGCATATAGGGCAGATTATTGGTCTTGACGGAGTAGCCGAATTTCACATTGCCCTGCCAGCGCGTTTCAAACTCCGCCTTGAAGCCAAGGATATTCTTCTCATATTCCTCGCCGTTGATTATATAGCAGGGGGTCACCAGTTCTTCAAGCTTCATCCCCGTACCCTCACCTTAAGACTGCCGCGGAAGTCCGCCACGGCCTTTTGCAGCTCCTCGTCAGTGTCGGCGTAGAAAACCGCCTGACCTATCCTGTCTGTGCCGTTTTGGAAAGCGTCGATATCGTCTCCCGGGGCAAAGCTCAGCTCCACCTTTATTTGGCCCGGCAGGTCCAGAGACGTGTTCACGTATTCCGTCCCGCCGAAGCTGTAGCGGATATCCTGAAGGATGCCCGATTTATCCGAATAGAGCAGCATGGACGCCGTAGGTCTGCCGCCGTGCAGCTCAAAGTCGGCAACGGGAATGCCCAGAGCGTTATCCAGAATACAGCCGTAGTAGTTGCGCCCGGTGTAGCCCGATATTACCTCCGGTATGCCTGTGGCCCCGCAGCGCCCGGCGGCTTCGATAATGTTGACGCGCTCATCGGGAAGTATTATCGCGTCGATGTTGACTGCGCAGTTATCCATCCCGCTGGCGCGGATTATCTTTTCCGTCTCGGAGAGCATATTTTCATACAGCCGTCTGGACATCTTCATGGGACAATAATGTCCTATAGGTATACCGGTATGCCGGGAATAGTAAACGTACTTGTCATGGGGCAGCATCAGCATCAGCCTTCCGTTCTGCACGAAAGCGTCAATGCCCACTTCCTCGCCCGCTATGAATTTTTCCACCACCATATGGTCGGCGTCGGTGGCGGCCAGTGCGTACTCGTAGGCTTTGGGCAGCTGGGACAGCTTCTCGATTTTGGTTATGCCGCGGCTGCCGGATTTATCCACAGTCTTGAGCATCACCGGCAGGCCGATATCCTTCGCCGCCTGAACCGCCTGCTCATAGCTGCATACCCGGCGAAACTCCGCGGTGGTGACCCCGCCTTTAACGAAGGCCTCCTTCATCAGCGCCTTGTCGGTGAGTATTCTGGCGGCCTGCTCGCTTAACCCCGGCAGGCCCAGTCTGCGGCACACATATCCGATGGACAGGACCGCCACATCCGTCCCGGTGGTGGCCACAGCGGCCACGCCCTCGTCCCGGGCCACTCGGAGTATGGCCTCCTTGTCCGTGGTGTTGATGTAATATACCTTGTCCGCCAGTGCGAAGCCCGGATAATTGCCGGGAATACTGGCTATCACCGTGCGCAGGCCTCTGGCCTGCGCCTCGCGTATAAGCGGCGCCTGATATATACCGGCGCCCAGTATCAGTATTGAAGTCCTGTTGTCCATAGTCTCTCCCTGCGCTTTCGCGCAGCTTTCAGTGCGGGTGTTCAGACCTTGGCTTCCCTGCCGGCGCGCACTACGCTGCGCTCAACATACTGGGGCGCTGCGTTTATGCACAGATAGATGCGCCCTATGTACTCGCCCACCAGCCCCAGCACCAGCAGGATTATTCCGCCCAGGATAAGCTGCAGCGCCATGGTGGAGCTCCAGCCCATCGGTACGCTGGGGTCTACAAAATACTTGATGACGATAATGAGCGCGTAGAGAAAGCCGGCCAGCGCCGTGGCGGCGCCTATTATTGAGGCAATGCGCAGGGGCTTTGCGGAGAAGGAGGTAAAGCCGTTCATCCACAGGGACAGAAGCTTTCCCAGCGTGTAGCCGGATTCGCCCTGCTCCCTTGCCCGGTGGGTCACAGGCACATTGCATATCCGCCGGGTGGTGCGCAGTATGAGCCCGTCCACGTAGGGATAGCAGTGCTTGTAGTTGAGCATCTCGTCCACAACGAAGCGCCGGGCGGCAAGATAGCTGGGGATGCTGAGCTCTCTGGGCTTATCCAGCATTATCTCGGTCATGCGGCTGTTTATGCGGCTGCCCCAGTTGCGGAAGCCCGAGTGCTGCTTGTGCTCATAGGAGGCGTAGACCACGTCGTAGCCCTCCTCCAGCTTATCCAGCAGCTTGCCCACCTCGTCGGCGGGGGTCTGCCCGTCGTCGTCCAGACACACCACGATATCGCCTTCGCAGTGGTGGAATCCGGCCATGATCGCCGCGTGCTGGCCGAAGTTTTTCGCCAGGTCCACCGCGGTGATATGCCAGTCCTCCTCCGCCAGCTCCGAGATGACCTTGAAGGTGCCGTCAGGCGAGCAGTCGTTGACCAGTATTATCTCATAGTCGTATTGAGGCAGGGTCGGCATGGTGTCGCGAATCTCGTCCACCACGGCGCCGATCGTCTTTTCCGAGCGGTAGCAGGGGATAACAAAGGATACCAGGGACATTTTAATCAGTCTCCTTAATTTTCGCCATAAAGATCACGTTCCGGAACCTGCCGTCCAGCTTCACCATATCCCGGAACATGCCCTCCGTCTTAAAGCCCACCTTCTCGTAGCTCCTGCGGGCAATGTCGTTGCCGTCCAGCACCTTTAGGAAAATGCGGTGCAGGCCCAGAGCGCCCAGCCCGAAGTCCGTGAAAAGCCGGGCGGTCTCCGTGCCCACGCCTTTGTTGCGGGCGCTGTCCTCGCCGATGAAGATGCCGTACTCGGCACTCTCGTGCCGGGTGTCGATATCCCGGAAATAAACGCTGCCCACCGGCTGCTGCGTATCCTTCAGCACGATTATATACTGAACCACCTGCCCCGTGGCCACCCGGTTTTTCAGCCAGCCCCGGTGCATCTCGGCGGTGAAGGGCTGACGAAAGATGAAATACTCGTATACCGAGGGCTCGTTGCGCCAGCGGACTATCAGGTCGGTGTCGTCGTCTGTGATGGGGCGCAGGATCACCTTCTGGCCGGACAGCACCGGCAGGTCACATTGGTTGGGAAGCTGCATAGTCACACTCCGTAAAATTCACGCACCGCCTTTATCACGGCGGCTCTGTCCTCATCCTTAAGCCCGAAGTACATGGGCAGCCGCACCAGCCTATCGGACTGGGAGGTGGTGTATATGTCCTCGCCGACAAAGCGGCCGTAGCGCAGCCCGGCGGGGGCCGAGTGCAGCGGTATGTAATGGAAAACTGCCTGTACGCCCCGCTGCTTCAAAAAGGCTATCAGCTCCGTGCGCTCCTGTATATCCCGGCACTTGAGGTAATACATATGGGCGTTG
Organism: uncultured Oscillospiraceae bacterium; assembly: GCA_964430345.1. Taxonomy (GTDB): domain Bacteria; phylum Bacillota; class Clostridia; order Oscillospirales; family Oscillospiraceae; genus Limivicinus. The sequence continues at coordinate 6,166 of CAYSFK010000087.1, forward strand.
TGCACGCAGCCCTCCGGCACCGCAGGCAGCTCCACCTTTCCGGCCACGGCCAGAGGCTTAAAGGCTTCGTTATATTCGTTCCAGCTTTTCAGCCGGTGGTCGTTTATCTCGTCGGCTCTCAACAGCTGCGGCCAGAGGTAGGCGGCGTTCAGCTCGCTGGGCAGATAGCTGTCGCCGAAGTCTACCCAGGTGTACTTGTCCACCTGGCCCCGGTTGAACTTGGAGCGGTCTGTGCCCTTTTCCCGGAGTATCTCGGCCCGCTCGTTATATCTGGGGTCGTTTATCAGCAGCGCGCCGCCCTCGCCCATGGAGTAGTTCTTGGTCTCGTGGAAGGAGAAGCAGCCGAGATCGCCTATGGTGCCCAGGGCTCGCCCCTTGTAGCTGCTCATGACGCCCTGGGCCGCGTCCTCCACCACCAGCAGGCGGTGACGGCGGGCGATATCCATTATGGCGTCCATCTCGCAGGCCACTCCGGCGTAATGCATCACGCAGATGACCCTGGTCCTGTCGGTGACGGCGGCCTCTATTTTGTTCTCGTCGATATTCATGGTGTCCGGCCGGATGTCCACAAACACCAGCCGCGCCCCGGCCAGCACAAAGGCTGTGGCAGTGCTGGAGAAGGTGAAGCTGGGGAGTATCACCTCGTCGCCGGGCTGGAGCTCACACAGCAGCGCCGCCATATCCAGCGCTGTGGTGCCGCTGGTGGTCAAAAGCACCTTCTGCGTCTTGAAGCGGTCCTCCATCCAGGCGTTGCACTTCTTTGTAAACTGGCCGTCTCCGCATATTTTGCCGGAGTCTATGGCCTGCTGTATATATATCAGCTCGTCTCCCGTCCGCGGGGGCTCGTTGAAGCCTATCATTGTCTATCCTCCTGTTGCCGTGTGCGCGAAAACTGTCTATCAATTATAACACAGTTCGTCACAAATACAAGATTTTGTTCAACAGCGCCGCTTTTCCGGGCGCTCCCATGGGTTTTCGGGGCCGCGTGTTTACCCCGTTACAAAAAGTCAAGGTAAATATTCACAAAAAAGCCTTTCAAATTTTGTACATAAAGTTAAGTAAAACCGGTATGTAAACCGGTTGACAAAGCACTATTTGGATGCTAATATCAGGACATAAACTTAGAACTGACAGAATACTGAACGGAGAGGCGCGAAATCTGAGTCGGATTCGCAGACGGGCGGTAAGGTGACTATAGATCAGGTAGCGGAAATATGCGGCGTTTCAAAGACCACTGTGTCCCGTTTTCTCAATGGGAAGTACGATAATATGTCCGTCGCCACCCGAGAGAGGATAAGAGCCGCCGTAACCGAGCTGAACTACCGGCCCAACCGCTCCGCCCAGAGGCTCAAGTCCAGCCGGAGTATGCTTATAGGCTGCGTCATTGCCGATGTGAGCAGCCCCTTCTCCGCTATCCTGCTCAAGGGTATAACCACCGAGTGTGAGGAGGCGGGATATCAGGTCCTGTTTGCCGACAGCGCCGGAAGCCCCCGCCGGGAGACCAGGATAATCGAGGGCTTTCTTGAAAACCGTGTGGATGGCCTTATCGTCAACACCTGCGGCGGCAACGACGACTATCTGCTGAGCCTGCCCCGCCGGGGAGTGCCCACCGTACTGGCGGACAGAGTGCTTATGGACAGCTCCCACATGGACACCGTGGCCGCGCCCAATCAGCAGTCCGCCTGCGAGGCTACCCGCTTTCTGCTGGAGCAGGGCTACGGTACCGTGGCCTTCTTTTCCGAGACTATAGGCACGGTCACCCCCCGTATTCTGCGTCAGCGGGGCTACGCCGAGGCCATAGGGCGCTACGCCGGAGACGGAAAGGCGCCGGAGACCTATGAGTTTAGGGCGGACAATGTGGACGACTGCGTGGCCTGCCTGAAAAGTTTTATCGAAAAGCATCCGGGAGAGCGGCTGGCCGTGTTCTCCGCCAACGGCACCACTGCCCAGAGCTTGTTGCTGGCGGCAAACCAGTTGGGCCTGGAGTACGGTTACGGGCTGGGCCTGTGCACCTTTGACGACTGGAGCCTGCTGCGCATAGCCAGACCCAGCATCACAGCGGTGGCTCAGCGCAGCGGCGAGATCGGCGCTCAGGCGGCAAGACTGCTGCTGGAGCGTTTAAGCGGCAAGCGGCCGGAGGACTCCCCCCCGGTGACGGTGATGATATCCACTACGCTTACAGTCCGCGAGTCCACGCCCTCCCGACGCTGAACAACAAGGATAATATGCCCTCGCTCTCTGAGGGCATATTATTGGCCTGTTTCGTAAACCGGTTTCCGAAAACGTTAAACCAGTTATTTACACAATCAACAGCGAAATTAACAGTTTCTTTACGCCATAAATGTACAAAATGACGGAAACTGTCGCCCCCGGCGGCGGACGCCGGCTCAATATGTATTGTCGGCAGTAATGCCCGGCATAAAAAATTCACAGGAGGAAAAGAAATGAAAAACACCAAGAAGTTCGCAGCAATGCTCCTTGCCCTGGTCATGATGCTGGCGCTGTGCGCCTGCGGCCAGGCCGCCGCACCGGCTCCCGCCGCTCCCGCAGCCGAGGCTCCCGCAGCCGAGGCTCCCGCAGCTGAAGCTCCCGCCGAGGCTCCCGCAGCCGACGCCCCCAAGGTGGGCCAGACTGTTCTCAAGTGCGCCTTCAACCAGACGGCCACCAACCCCGAGGCCCAGACCCTCTACAAGCTCAGCGATGACCTGTATGACGCCACCGAGGGCCGTTACTCCATCGAGGTCTATCCCGACGCTCAGC
>CAYSFK010000088.1:0-8625 GCA_964430345.1 uncultured Oscillospiraceae bacterium
TGTCCTGAAACAGCTCGCCTATCTGGTAAAACAGCATCACCGCCGCGCCCTCGGCGTAGTCCCCCAGAGCCACGGCGCCCACGGTGGCCACCGCCATAAGGAAGTTCTCGTCGAAAACCTCGCCCCGTAGCACGCCCTTCACAGCCCTCAGCAGTATGTCCCAGCCCACCAGCAGGTAGGGCAGCATATAGGCCAGAAAACGGGGCAGCCCCGTCAGCGGCAGAAAGTGCAGCAGTATCAGCAGCGCCGCCGCCCCTATGATCCTGGGCAGGGGAAACAGCGCTTCCTCCTCCTCGTGGCCGCAGCCCTCGCAGCCCGCGTGGCCGTGGGTATGCTCATGCACGTGCTCGTGATTATGTCCGTGTGCCATTTCCATCTATCCCCTTTAACTGTCAATCAAACAAATGAACATCTGTTCATATGTTGGTTTAATTATAAGCCCGCCTCCTGTATTTGTCAAGAGGCGGGCGAAATTATTTCAGCTCGTTTTTATACCGGAAGTACATAATACCGAAGCGGAGGAAGATGCCCAGGTACAGCACGAAGCATACCGCGAACAGCCAGAACATGACGGTGCTGAATTCATCGTGCCGGTAGAACTGCAGGAAAAGCTGAGGCAGGATGCAGCAGCAGAAAATGACTATCATCGGCACCATGCGGCCCTTGTATACCCGCCTTATCATATCGAAGCGGGAGGCCTCGTCGCAGAATATCTCCTCTCCGCCCTCCGTCATATGGGACACCGGCTTTCTGAAATAGCTGTAGCCGCCGAAGTCCGTAAGATACTCCCAGCCGCAGTCGTAGAACATCTGCACATACTCCCGCTTGTGGGCCAGGCCGTCGGAGTTATAGTCCAGCTGGTATACCACGTCCTCCGGTTCACAGGCGTCAAAGACATACAGGCCGGGGAAGAACAGCCTGCGAAAGCTCCAGCCCATGTTGTGCATCTGCCGCAGGTATTTTTCCTCATCCCGCCACTCCGGCACGGTAAAAAATCTGAAGCCTATTTTTATATTTCTGCTCATATCTCCGCCTCCTGCATATTGCGGTAAAGCCGCTCTATCCTTTTCATTTCCTGACGCAGGACCGTTTCGCCCAGCGCCGTAATGCGGTATATCTTCCGCTTTTCCTCCTCGCGCACGAAGCTTATCAGCCCGTCCCCCTCCATTTTGGAGAGGCTGCCGTACATCGTGCCGGGGCTCAGCCGTATCTCGCCGCCGGTCAGCTCCGCCACCCGCTGCACGATGCTGTATCCGTGCATCTCCCGGCGCAGACACATCAGTATGTAAAAGCCGGTCTCCGTCATGGGTACATATACTTTTCTAATATGCTCGTCCATATCTCCGCTCCTGAATGTATTGAACCGCTATGCATCGCGGTGCGATATAATATATAGCACTGCGATATACTTTTGTCAAGGGGTTTTAAAAATAAATCGGCGGGATATATTATCCCGCCAGACCTATAAGGGCCCCAAGACCGTCCTGCTTTATAATGTCCTTGTAGTAGCGCAGCTCCTCCTGTATGAGCCCGTCTATCACGTCCATGCCCAGCAGCTCCACCGGGGCTCTGTCGTCGGTGAGCATATAGCCCTTGCTCTCATAGGGGACAAGCTGAGACGCTATCCGGCCCATGAGCCCTCTGAGCTCCGGGTTTTCAATGGCGGCGGCCCTGTCCGGGAAGTCGGCGAACACATCCGTCTCGGCGGCGAACAGCTCGCAGTTGGTGGAGCCGGGCACCTTCGCGGTCTGCACGTACGGGAACACGGCGGCGATGGTGTCGGAGAGGTAGTCGTTGATGTTCCCCTCCTTGTCCGAGTGCATATTCATGTTCACCACCATCACCCCGCCGGGCTTCAGGTGCTCCTTCACCAGCCGGAAGAATTCCACGGAGCTCATCTGGAAGGGTATGGTGATGTCCTGATAGGCGTCCACCATGATAAGGTCATAGCTCTCCTCGCAGACCGCCAGATAGGCCCGGCCGTCGTAGGCGGTGACCTCTATATCCTCCGGCAGAGCGAAATACTCATGGGCCAGCCGGGTTATCTTCTCGTCTATTTCCACGCCCTGAATGTCCAGCCCCTGGTAGTACTCCCGGCATTGGACGGCGAAGGTGCCGGAGCCCATGCCCAGGATAAGCGCGCTGCCGCCCTTGTCGCCGCCCAGCCCCGCCAGCGCCGGAGCCGCCAGGGCGTAGTCATAGTAGCGCCCGGTGAGCCCGCCGCCCTTCTGGTACACGGACTGTACGCCGAAAAGCACATTGGTGGAGAGGGTGACGGAGCTGTCGTCCTCCTTGACCTGCAGGTAGTTATAAACGGACTCCCCCTCGTATACCAGGTCGTCCTCCCAGAAGGCGAAGCTGCTCTGCACCCCCAGAAGGGTGAACACGATAAACAGCGCCGCGGCAACGGCGCATTTCACGGCCCGGCGCTTTGCGCTTATGAAGTACAGCAGCCCCAGCAGCAGCAGGATGCCGGAGAATATGATGAAGGTGGCGGCGGTGCCCACGGCGGGTATGGTGACGAAGGTGGGCAGAAAGGTGCCGATGATGCTGCCGATGGTGTTGAAGGCGTTGAGATTGCCCACGGTCCTGCCGCTGTCGTCCAGACTGTCCATGGTGTATTTCACCAGTGAGGGCGTCACCGTGCCCAGCAGAAACAGCGGGAACACGAATATCACCATGCAGGCCAGAAAGCCCGCCCAGATAAGAAAGCCGCTGTCCACCGCCACCACCAGCAGGCCCGAGATGCCCAGAATGATATACTTGCCGAAGAAGGGTATGGCCCCTATCCACACGGCGGCAACCAGTATGCGAACATACAGCCTGTCCGGGTCGGGGTTTTTGTCGGCGCTGCGCCCGCCGTAGATATTGCCCAGAGCCATGGCTATCATGATAGTGCCTATGATAATAGTCCAGACTATCTGGGAGGAGCTGAAATAGGGCGCCAGCAGGCGGCTTGCGCCCAGCTCCACCGCCATTACGGACATCCCCGCGAAAAACTCCGTCATATACAGGTAGAATTTACTTTTTAGTATTTTTGAATGCATGGCCTCTCCTTTGTAGGGCGGGATGCCCGCATCCCGCCGTCATACTGAAAAGAAGTTTACCAAAACCGGCGGGGCAATACAAGAGAAACTTGCGTCGGCGGAGAAACTGGGGTATTATCATCACAAAGGAATAACGGTCAGGAGGCAGCGTATGAACTATAAAAACGCAGTGATATATACGGAGGATTTCCGCTTTCACCGGGGCGGCTTCTCGGTGGAGAACGGGCGCTTTGGGGCGCTCCGGGAGGAGCGGCCGGACGCCGTTGATCTTGGCGGGGCCTATGTGCTGCCGGGGCTTATCGACATCCATAACCACGGCAATTCCGACGCGGATTTCAGCGACGGCGACTATGAGGGCGACCTGCGTATGGCCCGGTATCTGGCGCGAAACGGCATTACCTCCTTCGCCCCCGCAAGCCTCACCCTGCCCTATGAGCGGCTGGACAAGGCCTTTAAGGCCGGGGCCCGGCTGAAGAAGGACGCGCCCAAGGGTTCCGCCCGGCTGGTGGGCGTCCATATGGAGGGGCCCTTCTTTTCCGAAAAGAAGAAGGGGGCGCAGAACGCGGACTATCTGCGGCTGCCGGATTTCGACGCCTTTAAGGCCCTGTACGACGGCTGCGGCGGGCTGATAAAAATAGTGGACGTGGCCCCGGAGCTGGCGGGCTCGGTGGAATTTATTGAAAAAGCGGCCCGGCTCTGCACCGTGTCCATTGCCCACACCGACGCGGACTACCAGCAGGCCGCCGCCGCCATCGACGCGGGAGTCACTCACCTGACCCATCTCTTTAACGCCATGCCCCCCATCCACCATCGCAAGCCCGGCGTCATCGGCGCCTGCTCTGAGCGGGAAAGCGTTCGGGCGGAGCTTATCTGCGACGGACAGCACGTCCATCCCTCCTCCGTGCGCATGGCCTTCAAGCTGTTTGGGGCGGAGCGCGTCTGCCTGATATCCGACGCACTGCGCTGCTGCGGTATGCCCGACGGGGAGTATGAGATGGGCGGCCAGCGGGCCTATTTGAAGGACTGCGTGGCCAGACTCTCCGACGGCACCATCGCCGGCTCCGCCACCAATCTTTTCGGCTGTATGCGCAAGGCCATAGACTTCGGCATCGCACCGGAGGACGCCGTGCGGGCCGCCAGCTACAACCCCGCCTGCGCCATCGGCGTGGAAAAGGAGCTGGGCTCCATAGCTCCCGGCAAGCTGGCGGACTTCCTCATATGCGGCGGCGACTTTGAGCTGCGTGAGGTTTATATCGGCGGGGAGCGGGTATAACGCTGTTTGCCGTTGAAAAGCCAATGGGGCCGGTGTATAATAAACAGTAACTGTGTGAATACAAAGGAGGAATATGCCATGGAACTTCAGGAAAAGGCGCGGCAGCTGAGGATAGACATTATCGAAATGCTCTACAAGGCCCAATCCGGGCATCCCGGCGGCTCGCTGTCCTGCATAGACGCGCTGACGGCGCTGTACTATAATGTGATGAAAAACGACCCCGCAGATCCAAGCGACCCCCACAGGGACCGCTTTGTGCTCAGCAAGGGCCACTGCTGCCCCGCTCTGTACGCGGTGCTGGCGGACAGGGGCTACTTCCCCAGGGAGGAGCTGGGCTCCCTGCGCCAGCTGGGCAGCATACTCCAGGGCCACCCGGACGCAAAGCTCACCCCCGGCGTGGAGGCCAGCACAGGCTCTCTGGGCCAGGGCATATCGGTGGCGGTGGGTATGGCAATGGCCGCAAAGCACGGCAGGCAGGACTATAAGGTCTACACCATGATAGGCGACGGCGAGTGTCAGGAGGGCATGGTGTGGGAGGCGGCAATGTCCGCGGCCCACTACAAGCTGGACAACTTCACCGTTATCCTTGACCACAACGGCCTCCAGATAGACGGCAAAAACGACGATGTTATGAGTCTTGGCAGCATCTGCGCCAAGTTCGCCGCCTTCGGCTTCGACACCTACAGCGTGGACGGCCACGATATCGACGCCGTAACCGTGGCGCTGAAGCTGCCCAATACACCGGGCAAGCCCAAGTTCGTCTGCTGCGAGACGGTGAAGGGCAAGGGCGTCTCCTTCATGGAGGACAAGGCCGGCTGGCACGGCTCCGCCATCAAGACCGCCGACTATGAGGCGGCCATGGCCGAATTAAGGGAGCATGAAGTTTGAAGCAAGTTCAAACTTCGATATAATTAAGTGCGATTTTCTCGCCGCTGATGCGGCAACCGAAAATCATGCACAATATGACCATTCCTTTTCGTGGTCATTTTGTGCCGTGATAAGACGAAAGGAATGGTCATAAACATGGGCAAATCCACCAGAGAGGCCTACGGCGAGGCTCTTGCGGAGCTGGGCGCCGTCAACGATAGAATAGTGGTCATGGACGCCGACCTCTGCGGCTCCACCAAGACCTCCACCTTTAAAAAAGCCTTCCCCGACAGGTTCTTCGACTTCGGCATCGCCGAGGCCAACATGGTCTGCGCCGCCGCCGGCTTCGCTCTCAGCGGGTATATCCCCTTTGTCAGTACCTTCGCCATGTTCGGCGCGGGCCGGGCCTATGAGCAGATACGCAATACCGTGGCCCACGGTGAGCTGAATCTGAAGGTGGCCTGCACCCACGCGGGGCTCAGCGTGGGCGAGGACGGCGCCACCCATCAGTCGCTGGAGGACGTCTCCCTCATGCGGGGCATCCCCGGCATGACGGTGCTGGTGCCCTGCGACGCCGCCGAGGCCAGAAAGGCCGTGCTGGCGGCGGCGGAGCTGGAGGGGCCGGTGTATCTGCGGCTGTCCCGCCCCAATACCGCCGAGGTCACCGACCCGGACGCGCCCTTTGTCCCCGGCAGGGCCGCCGTGCTCAGAGAGGGCGCCGATGCCGCCATATTCGCCTGCGGCCTGATGGTAGGCCCCGCGCTGGAGGCGGCAAAGCTTCTGGAGGCGGAGGGCATAAGCGCCGCCGTGCTGAATTTCCACACGATAAAGCCCATCGACCGGGAGGCCATATTGAGCTGGAACAGTCAGGTCAAGGCCATAGTCACCGCCGAGGAGCACTTCATCACCGGCGGCCTGGGCTCCGCCGTTGCCGAGGTCATCGCCGGTCACCCCGGCGCGGCCTTTGACCGCGTAGGCGTGGAGGACCGCTTCGGCCAGTCCGGCAAGCCGGAGGCTCTGTTCGAGAGCTACGGGCTCACCGCCGAATGCATCGCCGCCAAGGTGAAGGCGCTGCTGTAGCTTCCATTTAGTGAACTACAGTGTAAAATCACAAATCACCGGGCTTTAGAAATGTCCGAACTGTGCATTGTCGCAAAAAAATACCCGGACTATTGCAAAGTATTCGGATAAGATGTATTATTATTCTGTTATGTAATAATTTGCTATAATAATAAGGAGGAAAACCAATGAAAAGACTTTTGACAATTATCTGCGTTCTCTGCCTGATCTTTTCCCTCTGCGCCTGCGGTTCGGGTGCGGCCAAGAAGGAGGCCCTGACCTTCACCACCGGCGGCGAGACCGGCACCTACTACGCCTTCGGCAGTGTTATCGCCCAGTATGTCACAGCCAACTCCGACCTCAGCGTCACTGCCATCACAGGCAACGGCTCCCAGGCCAATGTTGAGGATATGGACGCCGGCTCTGTGCAGCTGGCCTTCTGCCAGTCCGACGTTATGAGCTACGCCTACAGCGGCACCAACCTCTTTGCGGAGTCCGGCCCCGTGGGCAGCTTCTCCGTGGTGGGCGCCCTCTACATGGAGCAGGTGCAGATAGTCACCATGAATCCCGACATAAAGACCGTTGACGACCTGCGGGGCAAGACCGTCTCCATCGGCGCCCTGGGCTCCGGCGTTTACTTTAACGCCATCGACGTGCTGGGTGTGTACGGCATGACCGAGGCCGACATCAGCCCCGTGTACCAGAGCTTCGGCGACAGCACCGAGAGCTTGAAGGACGGCAAGATAGACGCCGCCTTCATCGTGGCCGGCGCTCCCACCACCGCCATCACCGACCTGTCCACCAGCGGCCAGGTGTATCTGGTCAGCATTGACGACGCCCATATCGAGCAGCTTATCGCCCTCTCCCCCTACTACACCAGGAACACCGTCTCCGCCGACACCTACGGTATGCCCGATGACGCCCAGACCGTGGTCATCGCCGCCGTGGTTCTGGCCCGTGACGACGTGTCCGAGGACGCTATCTATGCCTTTACCTCCACCCTGTTCAACAACATGGACAAGCTCCAGCACGGCAAGGCCGCGGAGATGAGCCTTGAGTTCGGCGCCAGCATCACCGACGTGCCCTATCATCCCGGCGCTGCCAAGTACTTCGCCGAGAAGGGTCTCACTGTCGCTGCCGTCAAGTAAGTCAAGCCTGAGCTATAACTCTGAGGCTGCGCCGCAAAACAGCGGCGCAGCCTTATTAGATTGTCAAAAACTATAATATAAGCCACTGATAACAGAGAAGCGGGGGTGCGCGAGGGGGCAAGGCCCGCCTCGTGGTTCAATAACCCGCCGTCTAACAGCTTGATACTTCAAGCTGTTAGAGCGAAGCTGCATTTTGTGTACGGCCAAAATGCTCGGCGGTTGCAGCTAGCCAAAGAAGGCCGCGAGGACTCCTTTGGCTAGCTGCTGAGGCTGCGCCGCAAAACAGCGGCGCAGCCTCATTTTTTAACGCCCTCTTTACGGCTGTCTACAGTCCGGGTAAAAAAACTTCTTGCATTTCTCCCGGATTTAATGCAGAATAGAAATATTAATGAATATATCCTCGAAGGGAGCGAAACGGATGGCATTAAAGCACAAGCATGATAACGCGCCTGCGGAGCACGCAGCCGAGGTGGATGTGGGCACCGCCAAAGACGTTGAAGAATTGATGCGCAAGTACGACAGAGAGTCCAACACCCGCATATGGGAGGGTACGCCGGCCAAGGTGGTGCGGCTGGTCATGGTGTTTTTCTCTGTGTACTGTATATACTCCACCCTTTTCAGCACCGCCGCTCTTGAGAAGCGGCTGACGGCCTTTCTGGCTCTCGTGGTCATCATGGGCTACCTGACCTACCCCGCCTCCAAGCACCATGTGCGCACCAACTTTGTGCCCTGGTTCGACTGGATATTGATGGCCCTGGGCTCCGGCGCCTTTGCCTACTATCTGGTGAGCTATGACGCTCTTACCAAGATACTCACCAGCGCCGCCAAGATGTCAGATCTCCAGGTGGCCATAGGTGTAATAGGTGTACTGTGCCTGATGGAGCTGTGCCGCCGCTGCGTGGGCATTCCCATACTCTGCGTGGCCGGCACCCTGCTCATATACACCTTCAGCACCGGCATAGGCATGAAGCGCCTGCTGTACACCCTGTTTTTCACCACCAGCGGCATCATGGGCACCCCGGTGCAGGTCTGCGCCAAGTACATAGTGGTGTTCATTATTTTCGGCGCCTTCCTTGAGAGGACGGGTATCGCCGCCTTCTTCATCGATATGGCCAACTCTCTGGTGGGCGGCTTCTCCGGCGGCCCGGCCAAGGTGGCGGTCATATCCTCCGCCCTCTGCGGCATGGTGTCCGGCTCCTCCGTGGGCAATACCGTCACCACCGGCTCCGTC
>CAYSFK010000089.1:0-3916 GCA_964430345.1 uncultured Oscillospiraceae bacterium
TGCGCCAATCGTCCATCGCAAGGGGTATTTTAACCCATACATTGGCGCTTGTCAAGGCTTTTTTGGCAGCTCATGGGAGGATAAAGCCGCCGCCCAGCAGCCTGTCCCCGTCGTACAGCACGGCGGACTGACCGGCGGCGGGGGCGCGGACGGGTTGTTCGCAGACTATGCGCACCGTCTCCCCCTCGGGGTACACGGTGCAGGGCGGATTCTCCCACTTGGTGTGCCGTACCCGGACGCTGGCGCTAAAGGGAGCTTCGGGCGTATCTATGAGCCAGCTAAAGTCGCGGGCGCGAACCTCCGTCTTGAACAGCTCCTCCCACAAAGCCAGCTCCACGGTGTTGTTCTCGGCGTCAATGCGGGAGATGTAGAGCTTTCGCCCGTCGAAAAGTCCGGGGCGGCGCTGGCCCACGGTGTAGCGGTGTATGCCCTGATGCCGCCCCAGCGGCGCGCCGTGAAAGACGAAGTCCCCCTCCGGCGGCGCTATGCCCCGACTCTCCAGCCAGCCCACATAATCCTTGTCGGGAATGAAGCATATCTCCATGCTGTCCGGCTTGTGGGCGGCGGGCAAGCCAAGCTCCTCAGCCATGGCCCGTATCTGGGTCTTTTCATATTCGCCCAGGGGCAGCGTCAACCGGTTGGCCTGCTCTCTTGTGAGTCGGCAGAGCATATAGCTCTGGTCGTTCTGGGGCCGGCCCTTATAGAGCATCCCGCCCTCCGCTCTGGCGTAGTGGCCGGTGGCAATGAGCTCCGCGCCCACGCTGTCGGCGCAGTCCAGCAGGGTCTTGAATTTCAGGGCTGGGTTGCAGATGACGCAGGGGTTGGGCGTCTCCCCCCGGAGATAGCATTGGGCAAAGGGACGGCACACCCTTTCCTCCAGCTCCGCCTTCACGTCTATGACCGTCAGCTCCACGCCCATGCGCTCTGCGGCGCTGACAGCCTCCCGCCGTGCGTCGTCGCCGCCGTTATCCAGATAGACGCCGCAAACCTGAAAGCCCGCGTTTTTCAGCAGCACGGCGGACACCGCCGAGTCCACCCCGCCGGAAAAACCCAGAACCGCCTTAGTCATGCCTTCCCCATCCTTTGCTCTCCACGTATATCATCAGCACCGCCATATCCGCCGGGGAGACCCCGGAAATGCGGCTGGCCCGGCCGAAGTTCTCCGGCCGGATCCGCTCCAGCTTCTCCCGCGCCTCTATGCGCAGGCCCTTTATCTCCCCGTAATCTATGTCCGGGGGCAGGGGCCTGTCCTCCATTTTCGTGAACTCCTCCACCTGCTTGAGCTGGCGCTTGATATAGCCCTCGTATTTCAGGCTTATTTCCACCTCGTCGGTGACGCTTTTTGGCAGAGACGGCCGCTCCCTGTCAAAAGGAGCCAGGTCCGTATAGCTTATCTGAGGCCGACGGATAAGCTCCGCTGCGGCAAAGCCCGTGGCTATTGGCGCGGTGCCTCTGGCCTCCAGCAAAGCGTTCAGCTCCGCCGTGGGCGGCAGATGCAGCGCGGTCAGTCGGGCAAGCTCCCGCTCCACGGCGGCGTATTTCTCCAGCACCTGAGCGTGCCTCTCCTGGGAAACAAGACCTATCTCCAGCCCCCGTGCGCTGAGGCGGATATCGGCGTTGTCCTGCCGGTGCAGCAGCCGGTACTCGCTGCGGGAGGTCATCATCCGGTAGGGCTCCCGGGTCCCCTTGGTGACCAGATCGTCAATAAGTGTGCCAATATAGCCGTCGCTGCGCCGCAAAATGAAAGGGGAGAGCCCCTTTATTTTCCGCGCCGCGTTGACCCCGGCCACGAAGCCCTGTACCGCCGCCTCCTCGTAGCCGGAGGAGCCGTTGAACTGGCCCGCGCCGTAAAGCCCCTGTATCTTTTTGCTCTCCAGCGCCGCGGTCAGCTCCGTGGGGTCGATGCAGTCATACTCGATGGCGTAGGCGCAGCGGGTCATCTCCACCTGCTCCAGCCCCGCAACGGTGTGTAGCATCTCAAGCTGCACCTCCTCCGGCATGGAGGAGGAAAAGCCCTGTATATACAGCTCCTCCGTCTCGAGGCCCATGGGCTCCACAAAGAGCTGGTGCCGGGGCTTGTCGGCGAAGGTCATAACCTTTGTCTCTATACTGGGGCAGTAACGGGGGCCTACGCCCTCAATGACCCCGGAGTATATGGGGCTCCTGTCCAGATTCCGGCGTATCACCTCGTGGGTGCGCTCGTTGGTGTAGGTCAGATAGCAGACCGCCCGGTTTTCCGGCGGCGTGAGTGTGGAGAAGGAAAAGGGCTCCGGCTTTTCGTCTCCGGCCTGCAGCTCCATCCTTGAAAAGTCCACGTTGCGGGCGTTGACTCTGGGCGGTGTGCCGGTCTTAAACCGCCGCAGCTCCAGCCCCAGCGACCGCAGCCGCGCTGCCAGCGGTATGGCGGGGGCCAGCCCGTCAGGCCCGGAATCCCGCAGCACCTCGCCCACGATGGTGCGCCCGGCCAGATAGGTGCCGGAAGCGATGACCACCGCGCCGCAGGAATACACCGCGCCGGTGTGGGTGGTGACGGAGCAGACCCGGCCGTTTTCCACGCCGACGTCCACCACCTCCGCCTGCTTAAGGCGCAGCTTGGGCTGGAGCTCCAGCGTGTGCTTCATGACCTCCTGATAGCGGCGGCGGTCGGCCTGAGCCCGGAGCGAGTGGACGGCAGGGCCCTTGCCCAGATTCAGCATCCGGTACTGGATGCAGGCCTTGTCCGCGGCTCTGGCCATTTCGCCGCCCAGAGCGTCCAGCTCCCGCACCAGATGTCCCTTGCCTGTGCCGCCGATGGCCGGGTTGCAGGGCATATTGCCCACGCTGTCCAGATTCACCGTGAAGCACAGCGTGTCCATGCCCAGCCGCGCCGCCGCCAGCGCCGCCTCTATGCCCGCGTGGCCCGCGCCTATGACCGCGATATCGCATTTTCCCGCGTTGTATGTCCTCAATGCCTTTGCCTCGCTTCCGAATATCTGAAACTTAATTATATCAGATACTCGGGCAAATACAATGCTTATTTCGGCACTGCCCCGCCTGCGGCGGTCAGGCCTTTTGCAGGTCCTCGCCCCGGATATAGCTGCCCAGGGGCTTCCACAGCAGCGCGCCCACCGTGAGACACAGGGCCAGGTCGATGGCCACATAGCTGCCGTTATACAGGGCGGAGTATATCCAGGGCGTGGTCATGGTCATGCCGAAGAAGTTTTCCGGCATATACTCGCCCCAGACTATAACGCCCACCAGATAGTTCACCAGAAAGCGGGCCAGGCTGCCCACTGCCGAGCCGATGAAGAAGCCGAAGCGCTGCCGGTGGAACAGCCCCGCCAGGCCCATGACAGAGAAGGCCACGATATAGTCGCCTATCATGGACTGCCAGCCCCAGGCGTAGGCCCCGTCCAGCATCAGCTGCAAAACGCTGAAGCAGAAGCTGGCCAGCATACCGCTGCCGAAGCCCCAGCGGGCGCAGAACAGGAATATGGGCAGCATACTCAGACTTATGGAGCCGCCCTGGGGCAGCTCAAAGAGCTTCATGTAGCCCAGAATCTGGGCCAGGGCCACGAATACCGCCCCCTCGCACAGGGCGCGGAGCTTGAGCTTGGATGTGTTTTTCACGGTCTGTCTCCTTTCCTATGGAACCGCAAATGAAAAAGCCTCAGGTTTGTTTTACAAACCTGAGGCTGATGGTACATCTGCGATTCCTACGCCGGCATTACCCGGATCAGGTTCATGGGTCTCGAGATTTATGTTTATCTCGTCTCAGCCGGGCCATACCCAGCACCCCCTATTCGATTGTGATTCGATTATAGGCCGCAGGGCGGCTCCTGTCAATGGCTAAAAACGGGAATCAGCCCTTTTTCAGCAGCTCCGCCTTGTCTATGATGAACTGTCTGAGCCAGTCCCCGGCCTCCTCGTTTTTCAG
>CAYSFK010000089.1:3926-8552 GCA_964430345.1 uncultured Oscillospiraceae bacterium
CGAGATTTATGTTTATCTCGTCTCAGCCGGGCCATACCCAGCACCCCCTATTCGGTTGTATGTTGATTATAACTCCGCGCTGCGGTCCTTGTCAATGGGGTCAGCTATTTTTCAGCAGCTCCGCCTTGTCGATGATAAACTGCCTCAGCCAGTCCCCGGCCTCCTCGTTCTTCAGGGCAAAGTCGATAATGGACTCCAGATAGCCCTTGAGGTTGCCGGTGTCGTAGCGGCGGCCCTCAAAGTCCACGGCGCACATGGGCTCCGCGTGGCACAGCTCCCTCATGCCGTCGGTAAGCTGTATCTCGTTGTTGCGGCCGGGGGCGGTGTGGCCCAGAATGTCGAAGATGGCGGGGGTCAGCACATAGCGCCCCATGATGGCGTAGTTGGAGAGCTTCTCGGCCATGGTGGGCTTCTCGTTCATATCACCTATGCGGTATACCCTGTCGGACAGCTTCTCCTCCATCTTCACGGAGGAGTACTTGCATATCTCCTGGCCGGGGAACTCCCGCACGGCTATGGCGCTGCAGGAATAGGCCTCCGCGGCGTCCACCAGCTGCTTGAGCACCGGCGTCTCGCTGAGCATGATATCGTCCCCCAGCAGCACGGCGAAGGGCTCGCTGCCTACAAAGCTCTTGGCCCGCCATACCGCGTGGCCCAGGCCCTTGGTCTCCTTCTGCCGCACGAAGTACACGTCCGCCATATCCGCCACGCCCCGCACGGTGGCGGCCTCCTTCAGCTTCCCGTCGGATATGAGCCGGGCCTCCAGGTCCGGGGCGTAGTCGAAATAATCCTCAATGGGCGATTTGCCCCGGTTGGTGATTATCAGTATCTCCTCCACGCCCGCCGAGACGGCCTCCTCCACGATGTACTGGAGCACGGGCTTGTCCACCAGCGGCAGCATCTCCTTGGGTATGCTCTTGGTGTTGGGCAGCAGACGGGTCCCCAGACCCGCCGCGGGGATGATGGCTTTCCTGACTTTCAAGGCAAGACCTCCTATTTGTCTTTATCGATTTTTTCTATATACTCCCGGAAAAAACGCCGTCCGGGCAGATAGTGCAGCAGCGGCAGCCCCACCAGATACATCACCGCCGCCTCGCCCAGTGCTACCTGACCGGCGTTCAGCGCGAAAACGGCGGGGTGCGCAAAGGGGTCAAAGCCGTTGTAGGCCCGGCATATCACAGCCCCGACTATCACCGCGTTCACCAGCACCGGGGCGGAACAGGCCAGCAGCCGGGCGCCGACGCCGGGCTTCAGCTTCCCCGCGCGGGCGGTGATCAGCGCCGCCAGCAGCGTGGCCAGAGAGCCGAAAACAATGTCCAGGATGTTCCCGGTGGCCAGATTGGCCAGAGCGCAGCCGACGAAAAGCCCGAAGGCCGTACAGGGTATGAAAAAGGGCATAACGCACAGGGCCTCCGACAGCCGCAGCTGCACCGGCCCGTAGCTTATGGGCGCCAGAGCCACCGTCAGCACGGCGTAGAGCGCGCCCACAGCGGCGGCGGCGGTGACGGAGCGGGTGTCAGCTTTCATGGCCGCCTTCCCCGTCCTGTCTGTGGTGCAGCGAGAACTCGCAGCCGCAGTAAAGCTGCCGATATATGCCGTACTGGGCGGCCAGCTGCTGGGAGCGGTCCTCCCCGCCACGCTTTTTAAAGTCGGAGGGGAGCCAGCTTACGCCGACCAGCCTGCCTATCTCCTCGCCCAAATCGTTTATCAGGACCGCGTCCTTGTGCCGGGACACCGTCAGAGTGGTGCAGAAATAATCAAACCCGTAGTGCTTGGCAAGCTTCGCGCACTCCAACAGCCGCAGCCGGAAGCAGGCCTCGCACCGCTTCCCGCCCTCGGGCTCGTTTTCAAGGCCCTTGACGCGAGCGTAGTAGTCCCCGCTTTTCCAGGGCTCCGCCAGTACGCTTACGCTGTCCGCCAGACCCATGGCCTCTATCATGGCCACCTGGGCCTTGAAGCGGCGGTCAAACTCCTCCTTGGGGTAGAGGTTGGGGTTATACCACAGCAGTGTAACGTCAAAGTATTTTGTCAAATACTCCAGCACGGAGGAGGAGCAGGGGCCGCAGCAGCTGTGCAGCAGCACACGGGGCATAGCACGGCCCCGCTTGTCGATTATTCTGTCCAGTTCTTTTTGGTAGTTTCTGTTCATGGTATCGATTATAGCATATAAAAATCAAAAATCCAGACCCAGTTGCTTGACGCTGCCACCGGGCTTAAGGTATAGTATGTACACATATATAAATTCGGAGGCCCCCTATGGACAACAGGACAAGCAAGCCCAACTACTATCTGGACATAGCCGACGCGGTGCTGGAGCGCTCCACCTGCCTGAGAAGGAAGTACGGCGCCATCATCGTGCGCAACGACGAGATAATCTCCACCGGCTACAACGGCGCGCCCAGAGGCCGGCGCAACTGCTCCGATATCGGCAGCTGCACAAGGGAAACGCTGCATATCCCCTCCGGGGAGAGGTACGAGCTGTGCCGCTCCGTCCACGCCGAGGCCAACGCCATCATCTCCGCCGCTCGGCAGGATATGATAGGCGCCGACATCTATCTGGTGGGCCGGGACGCCCGCACCAATGCGCTGCTGTCTGACGCCATGTCCTGCTCCATGTGCAAGCGCCAGATAATCAACGCCGGTATAGAGCGGGTCATCATCCGCGTCACCCCCGACGAATACCGCATTATACCCGTCAGCGACTGGATAGACAATGACGATTCCATCTTTGACCTGAGCCTGTAAGCGCCGCCCTCTTATATACCGAAGGCTCCGGGCTTTCCGCAGTCCTCTATTTCCGGCAGGTGAAAAGGATCACCTGCCGCTCCCTTGCTATGGTCTTTAGCAGCTCCATTGCCTGATTAAAGCGGGTCTCGTCCAGATTCACCAGCGCGTCGTCTATTATCAGCGGGCAGGGTTCCCCGTCGGGCAGGGCCAGCTCGCACACCGCCAGCCGCACCGCCAGATACATCAGGTCCATAGTCCCGGCGCTGAGATACTCCGCGTCCCGGGCAACAGTGTCGTCCTGAGTCCTTGTGCGGGCGGTAAGGTCTTTGTTGAGCAACACATCGGCGTAGCGCCCGCCGGTCATTTGTGACATATAGCGGGCCGCGGCCCTGCCCAGCTCCGGGGAAAAGCGGCTTTGCAGCTCCCCGTCGGCGGCTCTCAGGGTGTCCACCGCCAGAGTCAGCGCGTCATACTCCCCGCTTATAAGCTCGTAGTCCTCCTTCATACAGCTCAGGCTGCTGGACACCACCAGCGGGTCGCCCATAAAGGCCAGCCGTCCGTTGAGCCCCGCTATCTGCTCGCGCAGCTGCTCCGCCTTGGCCCTTGCCGCGGCCAGCTCCCGCCCCAGCCGGGCGGCCTCGCTGCTGCCGCCGGCGAAGTCCAGCTCCTGCAGGGCGGCCTCCTCCATACGGGTCTGCCGCTCCTTGGCCTCCTCGTACTCGGCCCGGCTCCGCCGCTCCTCCAGCAGCGCCAGGTTCACGGCCTCCTGGAGCTCCCGGTGCCGCTCCAGCGCGGCGCGGATATCCGAGGAGTGGGCGACCTGGTACTTTTTCAGTATCAGCTTTCTGTTCTCCCGCAGTTCCGTCACAACCCGCAGCCGCCGGGTGTACCGAAACAGCAGCGCCATGGTGGCAAGTCCGAACACCGCCGCCGCTATCACGTACAGCAGCTTGTCGAAATGCGTATACAGCGCAGCCCCGGCCCCGGCCAGCAGGAAGCAGAGTATGGCGGGCAGAGGGCTGGGCTTTTTCTTTGCGGCGGACTTCATCTGTGCCAGAGCCTCCAGGTCGCCCTGTACCTCCGCCTCCAAAGTCTCCGCAGTCCTGTCGCCGAAGCGGCTCTCCCGCAGCTCGCTGCGGCGCAGGGTCAGCTGGGCGAGGGCCTCGTCATGGCGCCCGCTGCGCTGCTCCAGCTCCGCCCGACCGGCGTTCAGCTTATCCAGCGAGTCCCTGCGCTGTCGGCGTCGGCTGTCGTTGACGCTCTGCTCCAGCTCCGTACACTGCTCCCGCACGTCGGCCAGCTGCCGCTCCATGCTTTCAAGGTCCTGGACGCTGCCGTCCATATCGCCCAGCCTGCGCTCGGCGTCGTCCATTTTGGCCTCCAGCTCCGGCAGCAGGCCCCGCCGGTTATAGCGCCGAAGCCTCAGCCACTGGCGCAGCCGCCCGTCGGCCTCGCTGAAGGAGGTCTGCTCCTCCCCGGTGGCGACTATGGAGCTTATCCGCTTTTCCAGCTCCGGGCTGCCGCTGACCGCCACCGTGCCCTGGGCGATAAAGGCGCTGCGGCGAAACACATCCTTTGATACCCCCGTCAGCTGCTCCCCGGCGTTGGCGGAGCTGAGCCCCTCCACGGGGACGCTGCTGCCGGTGTATACGGCGGAGAACTCCCGCATGGGCGCGTTTTTGCTCTTGGTGCTGCGGGTGACGGTGATATTGCTGACGTCGGCGGTCAGCTCCATGCTGCCCTCCATGGGAGCCCCGGACCAGGGGGCGTAGCGGGTCTTGTCCGGCAGATACCCGGCTCTGGCTCTGTCGGAGGAGTCCACCCCGTAAAGCATGGCCTGTATAAAGGCGCACCAGGTGGATTTGCCGCTCTCGTTGGGGGCGTATATGACGTTCAGCC
>CAYSFK010000090.1:0-8461 GCA_964430345.1 uncultured Oscillospiraceae bacterium
CAGCAGCACCGGCAGCACGTATACCACGCAGATGACCGTGAACACGGCGCTCAGCGTCCTTTTTGCCTTCTTCTCGGCGGAAAGCGCTTTTCCTTTCATCACTGCTGCACCTCCCTTTTATGAGTTGCCCGAAGCTGGATGAGCCCGATGGCCGCCACCAGCACGAAGAACAGCACCGCCTTGGCCTGAGCCGTGCCCCGGGCGTTAACATTCTGCCCGTAGAAGGTGTTGTAGATATTCAGAGCCAGCATCTCGGTGGTGTGTACGCTGGTGCCGTCGGGATTGATAATATAGGGCAGGCCCCCGGTAAGGGCCAGGTTCTGGTCGAAAAGCTTGAAGCCGTTGGTGAGGGTGAGGAAGGTGCAGATAGTGATGGAGGGCATCACGTTTGGTATGGTCACCCGCCAGAGTGTCTGCCACTTGGAGGCGCCGTCTATCTTGGCGGCCTCCAGCATATCCTCCGGCACGGCCTGGAGCCCCGCTATGTAAATTATCATCATATAGCCTATCTGCTGCCAGCACAGCAGGATAATGAGCCCCCAGAAACCGTAGCGGCTGTCCAGCAGTATGCCGGTGCCGTAGCGGCCGAGTATGCCGTCGAATATCATGCTCCAGATATAGCCCAGCACTATGCCGCCGATAAGGTTTGGCATAAAGAACACTGTGCGGAACAGGTTGGAGCCCCGTATGCCCTGAGTGAGCGCGTAGGCCACGGCAAAGGCCAGCACGTTTATTAACACCAGAGACACCACGGCGAACAGCGCCGTATGCCCGAAGGAATAGCGGAAGCTCTCGTCGGCAAAGGCCTTAACGTAGTTGTCAACGCCCACCCAAGTCCACTTGCTGGTGGTCTTAAACTTGCAGAAGGACAGGAACAGGCCGTGGAGGAAGGGGTAGACAAAGCCGATGCAGAAGGCCGCCGCCATGGGCAGCAGGAACACCGCGAACCAGCGCCGGATAGGTGTGCGGAGCAGTCGGCTGTTTACCGCCGCGCCGCCGGATTTGCTTTTCATCTCTCTCAACTCCCGCGTTTATTTTTGATCCATAATGGCTTCTCTTGTGGTCACAGATCTGCCGTAGGGGCCGCCCTGCGTGGCGGCCCAAGTGACTCGCCCCTCACCGGGCCGCCGCACAGGGCGGCCCCTACAGATAAACCTTTAGATAACACCGTTGCCGGTAACTGTGCCGCGTCTTATTAAAACGGAGCGAGCGTGACGCTCGCTCCGTCCTTATAATATGCGGTTTATTCTCTGCTTATCAGCCGTTGGCGGCCACATACTGGACAGCCCAGCCGTCCACGAAAGCGGTCTTGACCAGCTCCCAGTTGGCGTCGGTGGGGTCAGCGTCGTAGGCGTTCATAGCGGATACCAGCGAGTCGCGGTAGGCGTCAACATTGGGCTGGAAGTTGGTGACCCAAGGCATGACGTAGTTGCCGGCGGCAGAGTAAGCGTTGGCGTTGGCCAGGAATGGGTTGGTGGACTCGGCAGCCTGCTTGTAGGGCATAACGCCGAAGGAGTCTACCAGCATACGGGAAGCGTCGGCATTGGTGACCATCCAGTACATGAAGTCCAGAGTGGCCTGGATGTCGGCCTCGTCAGCCTCGGCATTGACGGCCCAGCAGTTTTCGGTGCCGCAGTTCAGACCGGCCTTCTCCTCGCCCTCAACACCGCAGTAGTAGGGTATCATGGTCAGGTCCTCGGCCTTCATGCCCTTTTCCTGCAGAGCGGACCATTCCCAGTTGCCCTGGTGATAGAACACGGCCTTGCCATCGGCAAACTCGGCCTGAGCGTCCAGACCGCCGGCAGCCAGAGCGGAGGGTGCGGTGGCGCTGTTATTGATGTAGAGGTCCCAGAGGTTCTTGAAGTTCTGCATATAGGTGCCCTTGATAGTGGCGGGGCAGGACTCCCAGGCGGCGGGATCATCCACGGACTCGTAGTAGTACTCCAGGTTTGCCAGATGGCCGGTGAAGCGCCAGCTGGAGTCGGAGCTCATGGAGGAAGAGGTAAAGGCATCGAAGCCCAGCTCGGCGGCGCGGGCGTGGATATCCTCGGCAACAGCCTTCAGAGACTCAAAGTTGGTTATCTCGTCGATGGAGTGGCCCGCGGTCTCCAGCAGGGCCTTGTTGACGATGATGCCGTAGCACTCGTAGCAGTAGCCGATGGAGCAGAGCTTGCCGTCGGCGTCATAGAGATTGTAGGCGTCGGTGGTCAGCTCGTTTGCTATGGGGGTGCCGGTCAAATCGTAGCAGTAATCGGCCCAGGTGGTGATGGCGCCCTGATTGCCCACAACGAACAGGGTGGGGGCGTCGGTCTTATCCATACCGGCGGTCAGGTTCTCGTTGTAGGTGCCGGAAGCGGCGGTGACCACCTTCACGGGGACACCGGTCTCCTCGGTGTACATGGCGGCCACATTCTGCAGCACCTCGTCGGACTCGGGCTTGAAGTTCAGCCAGTATACGGAGCCGGCCTCGGCGGCGGGAGCTTCGGCAGGAGCCTCGGCGGCAGGGGCCTCGGCGGCGGGAGCGGCGGGAGCGGGGGCCGCAGCCTGTCCGCAGGCGCACAGCGCGAATACCATGACCAGAGCAAGAAGCATAGCTAAAGTCTTTTTCATTTAGATTTCTCCTTCATTGTAATTTTCCCACTAATGGGTGGTATCTTCAAGCCTCCCCGGGGAGGCAGGAAAATCGATCGTTATATGGCCCTGACGGAAGCGCCCTCCCGCAGTCTGGCCTCAAGCCTGAGATGTCTTGCGGCCGCGCCTTCCTCCAGCATGGCGGCAAGTATATCCACGCTCTCCCGGCCCATCTCCTCCACCGGCTGCACCATAGTGGTGAGGGTGGGGTTTATATACTCGGACACGGTAAGCCCGTCTATAGCTATGACGGAGCAGTCCTCGGGAACGTGGCGGCCCCTGTCCTCCAGCGCCTTTATGGCGGCAATGGCCATAGTATCCGACACGGTGAACACGGCGGAGAACTCAGCGCCGCTGTCTATAAGACCTGCCATGCCCCGGCAGCTGTCCTCCATCTCGAAGCTGCCCGTCTCCACCATCAAAGCCGGGTCGAAGTCCGCGCCCCTGTCCCTCAGGGCAGCCCGAAAGCCGTTGTAGCGCAGCTCGCTTATGGAGCGGTCGTTGCAGCCGGGGAGCAGCACGGCGATGCGCCTGTGGCCC
Source organism: uncultured Oscillospiraceae bacterium (assembly GCA_964430345.1). Classification (GTDB taxonomy): domain Bacteria; phylum Bacillota; class Clostridia; order Oscillospirales; family Oscillospiraceae; genus Limivicinus. Next base: position 3,172 of record CAYSFK010000090.1, read on the forward strand.
AGGTCTATCAGCCGCTCCACCGCCCGATAGGCGGTCATATAGTCGTCGATGGAGACGGAGGAATAGTCCTCCTCGTCTAAGGAGCCGAAGCAGTTGGTATAGGAGCAGCACACATAGGGCACGCCCACCAGCGAAAGCTCCGCCGGGGTGTAGTCGTACCGCCCGCCCAGAAAGATAAGTCCGCGAAGCTTCTTCTCCCGCTCCAGTATGGCCCCTGCCTTTACCTCGTCGGTACAGGAGTCGATGAAATGCAGCACCATGGTATAGCCGCAGCGGTCTATCTCGCTGGAAATGGTCTTGAGCATACTGGCAAAAAACTGGTTCCCCGTACCCCTGACCACCACGCCTATGGCGTCGGAGCTGCTGCGCACCAGATCCCTTGCGCTGTTGTTGGGGATGTACCCGGAGGACTCCACCGCCGACAGCACCTTGGAGCGTACGCTTTCGCTGACGTCCGGCCTGTTGTTCAAGACCCGTGAGACCGTGCTGACGCTGACGCCGCAGGCCTTGGCTATATCCTTGATGGTCATTTCTACAACTCTCCCGAAAAGTCAGCAAAAAACTCCCGATATCGTTCCCGGTAACGTTACCGATGCTTATGTTTTGATATTAGCAAGCCGGAGCCCCAAAGTCAACAGCGACTTGGAGGCTCCGGCAAAACTTTGGAGCAATAGACAAATAGTGTTATACAGATTTGAGCAGTTTGACAAAAGACCTGCCCCGCGGGAGCCTATATATACTCCGCCTCCCCGTCTTTACCAGCTTTGTATCTCTCTGAGCACGGCTTCATCGCCTCCGGCGGCGACCACCGAACCGTCAGCTTTCAGGCCCAGGGCCCGAACTTGGGATATAACTATCTTTTCTATATCTCTCCACGAGGATATTTTCCGTGCGTCCTCCTCATCTAACGAATAGCCGCCAAGGTGTACAACGGTCGTACCGTCCTCTTTCAGCCCGATAACTGTGCCCTCCCCGTCGCCGAACAGCTTTGTTATACCCTTCCATTTTCTCACATCATCCATATCGTCGTCATATCCGGCCGTGACTACGGTGCCGTTCCTCTTCAGCCCTATGGCCATACAGTCGTCCGGCAGCGCCTGCTTTATGTCCCGCCAGTCTGCGATCTCGTCCGCAACCAGCCCGTAATCCTCGCCGAAGCCCGCCACCGTGCCGTCGGAACGGAGCGCCAGGGTGAGCCAGCCGCTGCTGGCAATATCCACCACGTCCTCGGCAAACCAGGCGCCGCCATCCATGTACGTTGAATATGCCGCGCCGTCTCTGCGAATACCCGCGGTGTACCATCCCGAAGAGCAGACTTCGGCCAGGATGGTGTTCATATTCCTCAGCTGTTTTATTTCCTTTTCTCCGTAGTATCCCTTTCCCGCTGCCAGAACTGTGCCGTCGCTGCGCAGGCCCACAATGTGGCCGTTGGTGCAGTCGATGGCCGTTATATCCGTCCAGCCGCTGAGATCGGGATGATACTCGTCCCCTAAGCTGCCGGCGGCCACCACGGTCCCATCGGCTTTCAGACCCGCCACATATGTACCTCCCGCAGCCACCGCCACGATGTTCGTCCAGCTTTTCACCTGGCGCAGATGCTGGTCCTCAAAGTAGTACGGCGCTGTCATCGTGCTGTCGACTGCAGCCTCTACGGTGCCGTCGGCTCTCAGGCCCACAACGACGCTGAAAGTCCCGTCGATATCCACGATGGGATCATACGCCGACGGAGAAAACGCTTCACCGAAAATGATATCGGCGCTCTTCAAGGGCTTGTTATAGCCTGCTATCTCTATTTCGGCCCACTGCCTTTCGGTTCCCGCGTAGTACACTGTCTTGAGCTTTTCACAGCCCTGAAAGGCCGAGCCCCCTATCTCCTCCAGGCTTGCGGGGAGAGCCACGCTCTCCAATGCCGTACACTTGCCGAAGGCCGAATCACCTATTTCTGTCAAGCCCTCGTGGATACTGACCTTTTTCAGCCTTGTGCAGCTTTCAAAGCAGGCCTCCTCCAGCTCAGTGACGCCTGCGGGTATATCCAGCTCCGTCAGCTTGGTATTCCTCTTGAACGCCGCCTTGCCTATCTCCTCCACACTGCCGGGGATAGTCACGGCGGTGGCGCCGCTGTCCGCGAAAGCCCAGTCGCCGATACTGGTCGTCCCGTCGAATATGATGATTTCCTTCACATTGGCCAGCTTCGACGCCCAGGGAGATTTAATTAAGGAATAGTCAGGCATCTCACCGCTGCAGGACACTGTCAGCGTTTTCGATTTGTCGACTTCCCAGTTTACGGTCTGAGTGACGGCAAACGCCGCGCCGGAAAGGGAGAGCATCAGCGCCAGACACAGCGCCAGGGCAGTCAGCTTTTTCATCATAGGTATCACTCCTTATCTAAAATATCCGTTTCGATATCCAGGCCCAGCTCCCGAGGCAGGAATCTGGGGCAGACGTTCTCCGAGCCGGTTATAACAGAGGCGGCCAGCGTGGTGCCTATCTCCACCGCCTGACGCATGGTCTTGCCGTAGGTCAGGCCTATGGCCACACCGGCACAGAAGGCGTCCCCTGCGCCGGTGGTGTCCCGCACCTTCACCGTGCGGGCGGGGAAAACGCCGCTGTCCCCGTTCATGTCCGCGTATACCGCGCCCCGGCTGCCCATGGTGACCACCATGGAGGGGATTCGTGCGCTGACCACCCGCTCCGACAGCGCCTGCCGAAGCTGCTCCGGATTATACTCCGAAAAGTCGCTGACAAAGAGGATGCCCGCCTCCTGGGCGTTGCATACGAAGCAGTCGATGGACTGGAGAAAGTCCCGCCGCTGGGAGGCGATGCCCATGTTGGCCACCACCGCGTACACCCGCTTTTTGTACTTCTCGGCGTAGCGAAATACCCGCTTGATTATCTCCTTGTCCATGTCTATCTCGACCACTATGCTGTCGGCGTCGCTGAAGATCTCGTCGCCCTTCTCGTCCAGCAGGTCTACCATGGCGTCCATCACCGGGCGCTTGGAGATGGAACCGGCCAGGTCCCCGGTATTGTCGAAGATAGCCAGCCACATTCCCATGCCGTCAGGCACGGAAACCACGTAGTCGGTGTTGACCTTGTGGTTTTGCAGCTTGCGCAGCACCTCCTCCCCCTCGGCGCTGTCGTCCACCATGCTGACGAACTTGGGCCGCAGCTCCACATTGGCGATATCCTCCGCCAGATTCCGGCCCACGCCCCCGTGTACTACCTTCACACTGCCGGCATTTTTCCCGGTGGGGCTGTACAGGTCCTCGGGAAAGCCCTTTATATCCACGAACACATTGCCCACAACCACTATAGACATGACGCTGTCTCCCTTTTCTTTACTATTTATATAATAGTAGAATTTCCAGCCGCTGTCAACGGGAGATACACTGTTGACTGCGGCACAAAATGTGATAGAATCTAGGCATCAAACAATTCGCAGGCTTGCCTGAGTTAAGTGGGGTTGTCTCGCCGCTAAAACGGAGAGCGAAAGGAAGGGTCATGATCATGTCTGATATCTTCGGCTATACAAAGGACGGGGAGCCTGTCCTCTCCTACACTATTGAAAACGCGTCCGGTACGCGGGCGGAGCTTATAAGCTACGGGGCCACCCTGCGCTCGCTCATGGTACCCGACGGAAAGGACGGCTTCATCGACGTTGTGTTGGGCTACGATACGGTGGCGGAATACGAGCAGAATGACGGTTATATCGGCGCTACCATCGGCCGTATGGGCAACCGGGTGGGCGGCGCCGCGTTTTCCCTTGGCGGCGTGACCTATAAGCTGGCGGCAAACGACGGGAAAAACCAGCTTCACGGCGGGCTGAAGGGCTTTGACAAGCAGCTTTGGCAGGCAGAGCAGGGGGCGGACTTTGTGCGCTTTTCCCGCGTCTCCCCCGACGGTGAGGAGAATTACCCCGGAAACCTCAGCGTCAGCGTCACCTATACCCTGACTGCCGACAACGCCCTGCGCATCAGCTACGACGCCCACACCGACGCCGATACCATAGTCAGTCTCACAAATCACAGCTACTTCAATCTCAACGGCGGCGGCAGCGCCTTGGGGCATATGCTGTCCGTAAACGCCGAGTGCTTCACGGAGCTGGGTGATGGCACCCTGCCCACCGGGCGCATTCTGCCGGTGGAGGGTACGCCTCTGGACTTCCGGGAGCCCAAGCCCCTGGGCTGGGACATAGAGGCGGAGCACCCCCAGCTTAAGCTGGGCGGCGGCTACGACCACAACTTCGTCCTCTCCTCCAGAGACGCCGCCACGGTGCTGGGGGACAAAAGCGGTATATTCATGAGCGTGTACACGGATATGCCCGGCGTCCAGCTCTACAGCGCCAACTTCCTCTCACCCAGAAGGGGCAAGGGCGGGCAGGAGCTTTCGCCCAGGTGCGCCCTGTGTCTGGAGACTCAGCTTTACCCCAACGCCATGAACTGCTACGGGTTCCCCTCCCCGGTGCTGCACCGGGGGGAGCGGCTCCACAGCGAGACTGTATACGCCTTTTCCTTGTAATTATATACAAAAACCGCATTGACAAACTGTCTGTTGTGACATATGATTATTTTTATTCCATTATGAAATGAGGATGCCCCATGAACACCGTCACAGAAGTATTCGGCAGCGCCGTATTTAACGACTCCGTTATGAGGGCACGTCTGCCCAGGGACGTGTTCGAGCTGGTGCAGCTTTCCATGACGGCCCGAAAAAGGCTGGACAGCGCCACCGCCACAGTGGTGGCCAACGCCATGAAGGACTGGGCCATAGAACAGGGCGCCACCCATTTCACCCACTGGTTCCAGCCTATGACCGGCATCACCGCCGAGAAGCACGACAGCTTCATCTCCCCGGTAGGTGGCGGCAAGGTCATCATGGAGTTTTCCGGCAAGGAGCTGATACAGGGCGAGCCTGACGCTTCCTCCTTCCCCTCCGGCGGTCTGCGGGCCACCTTTGAGGCCAGGGGCTACACCGCCTGGGACCCCACCTCCTACGCGTTTATTAAAGACAATGTGCTGTGCATACCCACGGCCTTCTGCTCCTACGGCGGGGAGGCTCTGGATAAGAAAACGCCGCTGCTGCGCTCCATGGAGGCGCTGAACAGGCAGTGCCTGCGCATACTCAAGCTCTTCGGCAACGACTCCGTTATCTCCGTCAAGACCACCTCCGGCCCGGAGCAGGAGTATTTCCTTATAGACAGAGGCGTCTACGACAAGCGCAAGGACCTGATATATACCGGGCGCACCCTGTTCGGCGCCCGCCCTCCCAAGGCGCAGGAGCTGGACGACCA
>CAYSFK010000091.1:0-8415 GCA_964430345.1 uncultured Oscillospiraceae bacterium
GGGGTGCTAACTTTTTCGAGACCTTTTGCGATACTTTCATTTTACCGAAAACAACGGTGAGGGCGCAGTGAAACGCCGCATCATGGATATGGGCATCACCAAGGGCGTGGAGATACACGTGCGCAAGGTTGCGCCTCTGGGCGACCCCATGGAGCTGAACGTAAGAGGATATGAGCTTTCCGTCCGCAAGGCGGACGCGGAAATGATAGAAGTCCGGTGACTTCATTTTTTCGGCACAACAGTTAGAGGACTTTAACAGGAGGAATTGAGTTATGGATATTAAAATAGCCCTTGCGGGCAACCCGAACTGCGGCAAGACAACGCTTTTTAACGCGCTCACCGGGGCCAACCAGTATGTGGGCAACTGGCCGGGCGTCACGGTAGAGAAGAAGGAGGGCAGGCTGAAGGGACACAAGGATGTAATTATTCAGGACTTGCCGGGCATTTACTCTCTTTCGCCCTACACCCTTGAAGAGGTCGTAGCCCGCGGATATCTCGTCAACGAGAAGCCGGACGCTATATTGAACATAGTGGACGGCACCAATATAGAGCGCAACCTTTATCTCACCACTCAGCTAATTGAGCTTGGCTTGCCTGTTGTGATGGCGGTCAACATGATGGATATCGTCCGCAGGAACGGCGACAAGATAGACCTTGCAAAGCTTGCCGAGGCTATGGGCTGCAGCGTTGTTGAAATGAGCGCCCTCAAGGGCGAGGGACACATGGCGGCGGCAGAAAAAGCCGTTGAGGCGGCGAAAGTCCATGCGGCGGGAGAGCTGCCCCATGTGTTTACCGGCAGTGTTGAGCACGCGCTTGCCCACATCGAGGAATCCATACAGGGCATGGTGGCGGACAATTATCTGCGCTGGTATGCCATAAAGATATTTGAGCGTGACGAAAAGGTGCTTGCGGAGCTGAAACTGAATGACGCCCTGAAAGCGCACATTGAAAAGCACATTGCCGACTGCGAAAAAGAGCTGGATGACGACGCTGAAAGCATCATCACCAACCAGCGCTACGCTTACATAAACAAGGTGGTCGAAAAGGCTGTTAAGAAAAAGGCCGCCAAGCACAGCATGACCGCCTCCGACAAGATAGACCGCGTTGTCACCAACAGAATTCTGGCGCTGCCCATCTTCGCAGTCGTCATGTTCCTTGTGTATTACATCTCCATCGGCACCGTGGGCGACTGGGTCACCGGCTGGACCAACGACACGCTGTTTGGCGAGTGGATTGTCCCCGGCGTTGCCGGCCTTCTGGAGGGCTGGGGCGTTGCCGGATGGCTCGTGAGCCTCGTTGCCGACGGCATTATCGGCGGCGTGGGCGCTGTGATCGGCTTTGTGCCTCAGCTGCTCATCCTCTTCATCCTTCTTGCAATTCTTGAGGACATCGGCTACATGGCCCGTATCGCCTTCATAATGGACAGAATATTCCGCAAGTTTGGTCTTTCCGGCAAGAGCTTTATCCCCATGCTTATCTCCTCCGGCTGCGGCGTTCCCGGCGTTATGGCCTCCCGTACTATCGAGCAGGACCGTGACCGCAAAATGACCATTATGACCACCTGCTTCATTCCCTGCGGCGCAAAGATGCCCATCGTGGGTCTTATTGCAGGCGCGCTGTTTGACGGGAACGCCTGGATATCCACCTCCGCATACTTCATCGGTGTTGCGGCAGTTATTATCTCCGGTATTATGCTTAAAAAGACCAAGGCCTTTGCAGGCGACCCGGCTCCCTTCGTTATGGAGCTGCCCGCATACCATGCCCCTGTCGCCGCCAACGTTCTCCGTGCCACATGGGAGCGCGGCTGGAGCTTCATCAAGCGCGCAGGCACGGTTATCGTTGCGGCAAGCATTGTCATCTGGGTTTTGCAGTCTCTGAGCTTTGCAGGCGGCTTCCACTACATCCTTGAGGGTGACGAGTCCATCTCCATTCTGAATGTAGTGGGCGAGGGTCTTGCGGTACTGTTTGTTCCTCTGGGCTTCGGCGGCTGGCAGGCTGCCGTTGCCACCATTCTCGGCCTTGTTGCTAAGGAAGAGGTGGTTGGCGTGTTCGGTACTCTTTCCAGTATGTTCGCCTCTGCAAACCCCGAAGCGGCCGCAGACCTTCTGGGCGCTATCGAGGGCGAGGTTTCAAATCTCAATCTCATCGGTCAGGAATTCTTCGGCGGCAGCGGCTTGGCCGCATACTCCTTCCTTATCTTCAACCTTCTCTGCGCACCCTGCTTTGCAGCAATGGGCGCGATCAAGCGTGAGATGAACAGCGCCAAGTGGACCTGGTTTGCTATCGGCTATATGTGCGGCTTTGCCTATGCGGTCTCTCTTATTGTGTACCAGCTTGGTATGTTTTTCGCCGGCGCAGGCTTCACAGTCTGGACTGCAATAGCGATGATCGTTCTCACATTCCTGCTCTATATGCTCTTGCGCAAGAACAGGTATGACGAGAATCATCTCAGCGTCAGCGCAGTTGAAGCGGCTGGCAAGTAAAACAAATCATAGGAGGCGTAAAAAATGAATCTGCCAACAATAGTAGTTCTGTTAGTCGTAGCGGCTGTGTTTTTCACCATCGTGGCAAGCGCCGTCCGAAATAAGAAAAAGGGCAAGAGCGTGGCCTGCGCCTGCGGAAGCTGCGGCGGTGGCTGCAGCGGCTGCGCAATGAGCGGCAAGTGCCATCAGTAAGCAGCGAGGGGTGCTTAAAACCTTGATTAATACGGGCAGATAAAGTAAAATAGCAATGGCAAGCTGCCATAAATATGTATATCAAAACGGTGAGGCCCTTAGCGCAGGGTATGCCATTATAGCTATATAAGAAAGCTAATATTTCATATCCGTCAATGCTCACATTCAAAGGAGGCTGCGATGAACAGAGAATATCTATCCCCGGAAAGCGCCGGATTTCACGGCGTCTACTATCCAAATCCGAATCCAACGAACAGCGCTATGATTGTCTTGCTGGGCGACTCCTCGGATGACAGGCTGGCAATCAGCGGCGCAAGGTGGGTGCAGGGACTCGGGTGCAATGCGCTTGCGATGTCGCCGGACAAAAAGGATTACGGTCATCACAGCTATCCAATGGAACGTTTTGAGGCCGCAGTACACTATCTTCGACAGCAGGGAAATCAAAAAATCGGCATAACAGGCGCTTCCACGACAGGCATGGTGGCGTTGGTAGCCGCTTCGATTTGCCCGGATATCACCTTAACAATAGCGGTATCTCCCCCGGACTTTATCATGGAGGGTTTCTATCAGGACGGTAAAGACGGCGCAAAAGAGCGCCCCGGAGAAAATGAATCCAGCTTGACTTATCGTGGAAAGCCGCTGCCATATCTGCCATATGCTTATCGGCATCCGCTGTACTGGCAGATGATCCGGGCGGAATCCAAGGCAGGCGGAGATGTCATTGCCTCCCGCAAAATGTTTGAGGAGTCTGAGCGGCTGCACCCCATCCGGGAGGAGGAGCGCATTCGCGTGGAGGATATCAAAGGCAAGCTTGTCTTGCTTGGAGCGGAGGACGATGTCCTCTGGGACACTTGCACTTATATTCGCCGTATGGAAAAGCGGCTGCAGGATAAGCCGCACGACTGCCGGCTCCAGATTTTAATTTATCCCCACGGTACGCATTTCATCTTCCCACAGAGCCTTTTGAATGCTGCCTTGCCTTTGTTCTCCGGGCTGCTTCCATGGGTAATGTTCCGTGCGGCGCGGCGCTGCCCGAAGGAGTGCAAAAAAGTGCGTTTAGATGTTGACCGCCAACTGTCACAGATCATCCGGGACTGGCAGCAAGGCACATGACGGTAAGTCCATGATCCCGTGTGACGACAATATTGCCGGTTTCCACTGAATTGACCAACGCAAATCCACACTGTCCGCTCCCTTGGAGAAGGTCAAGTTGGCTGCATCGACATGGGAGGTGCCGTTGAGCTGTGCCTAATAACGCCGGAAAAGCCCACAGTTTATTTCAGGAGCGTGTCATGAATTTTAAGACGGAGATAGATGTACACCCGGCGCAGCCGCCGGAGGGAGAGGACACTGTGTTACAGGATACGCTTATGTTTTTTGATAAACAGCCGGCAGCCTTGCCCTTATATAAGGCTTTTGAAGCTCGTTTGCTGGCAGTATTCCCAGAGACAAAGATACGGGTACAAAAGAGCCAGATCTCTTTTTTCAACCGCCATTTGTATGCTTGCGTTTCGTTTCAGCGAGTCAGGAAAAAGGCTGAATTACCTGATCCGTATATTGTCATAACCTTGGGATTATCCTACCCGCTGGCCTCAGATAGAGTGGCGGTAAAAACGGAGCCCTATCCCGGCAGATGGACAACGCATATCGTGATAGGGAGCGCGGCTGAAATAGACGATGAACTGATATCATGGCTGCTGCAGGCCTATCTCTACGCGGACAGCAAATAAGTACCACAACTCCCGGTTTGCCAAGGCGACGATGGATAAGGTGCATGAGCCTGTAATACCAGCCACCGATAACAGAGCCGCAGCGAGAAAAGGCCCGCCTCGCGATTCAATGATCCCGCGTCTAACAGCCTGAGTTTTCAAGCTGCTAGAGCGAAGCAGCAACCCCCGAAGCCGCTGCGGCTTCGGGGGTTTTGTCATTCGTCTTGTGTGGAGTCACGGCGCGGAAACGGAGCGGGCTCACCTGTCCGCTGCTGCTGGGCGCTTTCCGGCCACCTGATACATCTCGTCGTTTGAAAGTATGGTTGTGACCTCCAGGTGTTTCCCGAACAGCTCCGCCAAAGCCTCGGCGGGCATAAGCCCCACGGACACCTTGCTGGCGGAGCCGTGATGGTGAATGTCTATCTTCTCCCGGCTCATGCCGTGGGCCACTGTCAGCATCCCGCCCGGCGCCAGAAGCCCCGCCAGATGCGCTATCAGCCGCTCCGGCTCCGGGAAATGGGGAAAGGCGTTGTATACCACGATGGCGTCATAGCCGCCTCCCACATCAGCCTCCTCCACATCGCCGCAGATAAAGCCCACATTATCCTGGGTAAACTTCTGCCTGGCTCGGCTTATCATTTCTGCGGATATATCCACGCCGGTGACGGAGGCCACCTTCCTGCTCAGATAGTCCGGGATCAGTACGCCTGTGCCGCAGGCCACATCCAGCACGCGGCTTCCCTGGCGCACCTGCGCGTTATTAAGAATGATGCGTATCTTTTCGTCGCTGCGTATCAGCTCCTGGTCCCAGGTTTTCGCGCAGGAGTCAAAGAACTGCACTATATCACTTTTCTCAATCATCTGCTTACCGTCCGAGTCAGTGAAGTTTAATTGAAGAATGCGGCGGTGTCTATCTTCTGATAGCCGCCGAAGCTGGAGGGGCAGGCAAATATCTGCTCGGCCAGCTCCTTGCCCAGGAACATAGAGGTTATCTCGTTGGTCTTTGCGGTCATGTCAATGTCCTTGAACAGGTCGGGATAGACGGTCTTGGCGATGAACCAGGTGTTGATAAGGGTTATCTCATAGTTGGTGTAGTAGGCGTTGTAGGCCATCTGGAGATACACCTCGCCGTCCCGCCACGCCTTGCAGGTGTCGAACATGGCGTTGTTCTCCTGATAGAGAGGTGCAATGTTCTTTACCGCCGCCGCGTCGATTATCATGATGTCCATGTCGTCGCCCAGCGCTACGAACTTTTCCTCCTCGATGGGCTGAATGCCGTCCTTTTCAAGGTCGGTCACCGCGCTGCGAACATTGGCAATGCCGAAGGATACATAGCTCTGTGCCGTCACAAGGTGGTTGGTGGTGCCCCAGTTTCCAAGGCCGCAGATATATACGCCGGGCTTATTTTCGTCCTTGATGTCCGCGGTCCTGGATGTGATGTCGGCGGTCTCGGCCTCGATAAAGGCTATCAGCTCCTCCGCCCTTTCGTCGGCGTCAAATATCATACCCAGCAGGGTCAGGCTGCCCTTAAAGCTGTCGTCGAATACGACCTTGGGCCCGGCCTTCAAGGTGACAACGGGAACGCCCAGCTGCTGCTGGAGCGCGTCCGCCTTCTCCACATCCTCATATTCGGAGATGACGATATCGGGATTGCAGGCAAGTATCTTCTCGGCCTCCGCCGTCTGAGCGTTGGGGCCGCCTACGCCGCAGGAGGGCAAAGCGTTGAATACATCGCCGTAGGCCAGCACGTAGGGCCTCGCCACGGAGTCGAACATCTTGGGCCGCTCGGCCAGAGTAGTGTTGTCTATATCCTCAACGCCGCACAGCAGGGACATATCGCCGATATAGCTGTACATTCTCAGCGCGCCCGCGCCTATGCATACCACCCGCTTATAGCTGCCGGGCACAATGCCCAGCCCTCTGCCTATCATGTCTGTCACCGCTATCCCGGCGGCGGCTTCTGCCTGCGCTTCCTCCGCTACAGGAGCCTCTGTGGCGGCCGGAGCGGCAGGCGCCGCGGCGGGCTCGGCTCCGCAGGCGCACAGCGCCAATACCGTGAGCAGCGCCAGTACCAGCGCGGTCAGTTTTTTAGCTTTCATATTGTTTTCCTCCTAAGATTATTTTCTTGCCTTCTATTTCTATAATGCGCGAATCGATATCAAAAATGTCCTTTATCACGGCGGGCTCGAATATGTCGTGCGGACCCGAGTATTTCACTGTGCCGTCCTTGAGAAAGAAGAATCTGTCCCCGAAGTAGAGCGCCTGATTCAGGTCGTGCAGGGAGCTCAGAATGCCGATGTTCTTTTCCCGCGCCACCTTTTTCGCTTCCTCTATGATGAGCTCCTCGTTTGCTATATCCAGATTCCCGGTGGGCTCGTCAAATATCAGCAGCTTCGGGTCCTGGGCCAGAGCTCTTGCTATGGCTATCTTCTGCTTTTCTCCGCCGGACAGCTCCTCGGCGTTTCGGTACGCGAAGTCCTCCAGCTGCATATCAGAGAGTATCTCATCCACAACGGCGTAGTCCTCTTTCCCGGCCCTCATCCCGAAATAGGATACGCGCCCCATAAGTATGGAGTCGTATACGCTCAGCGAGCCGAAGTGGATATGCTGGGGCACGTAGGCAATGCGCCGCGCCCGCTCCCGCTTGGGCATCCGCAGTATATCCTCCCCGTCAAACAGGATAGAGCCGCTGTTGGGCGCTGCAATGCCCAGAATATTCTTGAAGAGCGTGGTCTTGCCTGAGCCGTTCTTGCCCAGCAGAATACCTATCTCGCCCGCCCTCAGCTCCATCGTTACTCCGCTGAGCACAGCGGGTGAGTGCTTGGAGTAGCTGAAGGAGAGGTTTTCGATCTTAAGCATCAGTTGTGCTCCCTCCTTGAGAAGATAATTGCTATGAAGAAGGGGGCTCCCAGCAGCGAGGTTATTGCGCCCACCGGCAAAGCGGAGCCGTTGCCCATACTGCGCGACAGCGTGTCCGCCAGTATCAGCAGCAGACTGCCGCTGAGAGCGGTTGCCGGTATTGAAAAGCGGTGGTCCTGACCTAAAAGCTTTTTCGTCACGTGGGGGCAGATAATGCCCACAAAGCCTATGACGCCCAGGAAGGACACGCACACGGCGGTTATCAGCGAGGACAGCAGCAGTGACGCAAAGCGCAGCAGATCCACGTTGACGCCCATGCTGCGGGCCGTGGCGTCCCCGCTCAAAAGGGCGTTATAGCGCCAGCTCAGCAGCGCGAACACCAGCGTACCCAGGGCGACGACTGCCAGCATGATAAGGTCTGTCTTATACGTAGCCCTGCCCAGGTCGCCGAAGTTCCATATGACGGCGGCGGACAGCCCCACGTCGGTGGCGTAGAACTGCAATATGGTGGTGGCCGCTGTCCATACCGCGCCTACCGCGATGCCTGCCAGTACCACAACATTGGGGGAGAACGCCCGCACTCGGCAAAGGCCCAGTATCAGCAGAATGGACAGCGTGGAGAAAAGGAAGGCCATTACCGATGTGGCGTAGGGATTGGCCCCCACGGTATAGCTGGTCAGGTTATTGCCCGTAGACAGGAAGCCTCCGGCAAAGGCGATGATGGAGAGGTTTGCCCCGAAAACCGCCGCGTTGGATACGCCCAGCGTGGAGGGCGAGGCCATGGAGTTATTCAGATTCGTCTGCATTATAAGCCCCGAGACGGCCAGCCCGGCCCCGGCGATAAGGGCGGCAAGAACACGGGGAATGCGGATGTTCCAGATTATGCGTGTGCTCGCCCCGTCGCTCTGCTTCGCAAGGGCCGCGATGCACTCCGAAACGGTCATATGGGAGGAGCCCACAAAAAGGCAGACGAAGGACATGACCAGCACGGCGGCCAGCAGCAATACCACTGCCGTTATTTTGTTCCGGTCTTTATTCTGAAAGGCGCTTGTGTTTCTCATCAGGTCTGTATATCTCCCGGAATCATACTAAAATCACTGTGTGAGATTGTAACACAGATGTATATTTGGCGGAACCCCCCCTGGGGGATAAAAATGCAAACAAATAAAACC
>CAYSFK010000092.1:0-1245 GCA_964430345.1 uncultured Oscillospiraceae bacterium
CTGCCCACGTCGCCCATGAATATCTTGGCCGGGTTCAGGTTATAGGGCATGAAGCCCAGACAGGCCCCGGTAAGGGCGGCCAGGATTATGGACACCACCGGCTCCGACACGAACAGGGACACAATAAGCATCGTCACCGAGCTGATGGCCGACACGCCCACCGCCAGCCCGTCCAGTCCGTCAATCAGGTTCACGGCGTTGGTGCAGCCCACTATCCACAGCACTGTCAGAGGTATGGACAGAAAGCCTATCTCTATGGTAGTTTCCTCGGCAAAGAAGTTGGGGTTGGAGATGGCGTCGAACACCAGACCGCAGCGTATGGCGATAAGCGCCGCCAACACCTGGCCCGCCAGCTTGACTATGGGCGGCAAATTAACGATATCGTCCACCGCGCCCATCATTGCGATGACCACCGAGCCGATAAGCAGCCCCGCCACCTGCGTGGTCATGGGCACAAAGAACAGCAGACTGAGCACGAAGCCCATGAATATAGCCAGACCGCCCATACGGGGCGTGGGGTCATGGTGCAGATGCCGCTCCTTATCCGGGATATCCATGGCTCCCACCCGCTCCGCGAAGCTCTTCACCGGCGGCGTCATAAAAAAGCAGATGCTGAGCGATATCAAAAAGGCCAGAAGCATCTTCAGCCATTCGCATATATCAGGAAACATCGAAAATCTCCGATTCTGTATTTTACTTTCAGAAGGGCTTTTCCACCAGGCCCACTTTTTTGTAGACCTTCCGCAGGGTCTTTCTGGCGATGGCGGTGGCCTTCTCAGCGCCCTGGGTATATACCTGCCGCAGATAGTCCTTGTCGGCTATCATGCGCTCCGCGTCCTGGCGGATGGGGCGCAGGGCCTCCACAACGGCGTCGCCCACGGCGGGCTTGAATACGCCGTAGCCCTTGCCGTCGAATTCCTTCTCTATCTCATCGTAACTCCGGCCTGTGACGCTGGCGTAAATGCTCATCAGGTTCGCCACTCCCGGCTTTTCGGCGGGGGCGTAGCGGACGCAGCGCTCCGTGTCCGAGTCTGTGACGGCCCGCTTAAATTTCCGAGCTATCTCCTCGGGACTGTCCAGCAGGAACACGCAGCCCTGAGGGTCGGACTTGGACATCTTTGAGGTGGGCGCGGACAGGCTCATTATCCGTGCTCCCACCTTGGGGATGTAGGGCTCCGGCACCTTGAAGGTCTCGCCGTAGATGTTATTGAAGCGCAGGGCCACATCCCGCGTAAGCTCGCAGTG
>CAYSFK010000092.1:1255-8373 GCA_964430345.1 uncultured Oscillospiraceae bacterium
ATAGTCAGCCTGGTACAGCAGGATATCCGCCGCCATCAGGGCGGGATAGGTGAAAAGGCCGCCGTTTATATTCTCGGAGTTCTTGGCGCTTTTATCTTTAAACTGGGTCATACGGCTCAGCTCCCCGAACATGGTGAAGCAGTTGAGTATCCAGCCCAGCTCCGCGTGCTCGTGGACATGGCTCTGCAAAAACAGCACGTTCTTTTCCGGGTCCAGCCCGCAGGCGATGTACTGGGCCAGCTGGTGTACGGAGCGGCGGCGAAGCTCCGCCGGGTTCTGCCGCACTGTGAGGCTGTGCAGGTCGGCCATAAAGTAGTAGCAGTCAAACTTATCCGCCAGCTCCGCCCAGTTTTTCACGGCGCCCAGATAGTTGCCCAGATGCAGGTCCCCGGAGGGCTGTATGCCGGAGAGCATTATTTTTTTCGCCTCTGCGTTATTATCCATGTGAGTTCTTCCTTATATATCCAAGTAATTATGCCTGATTTGCGCGTCTATATATTTTACCAAATTAACTTCATCTTGACAACTGCTATTTTCTAAAATAATATAAGTGTTGTTTTCATACGATACAGGAGGCTGGTAAAGATGAAGGATATGAATTGGTTTCAGGAGATGGAGCGGCGCATCCCCACAGGGCAGGTGCGTACCCGCTTCGCCCCGTCTCCTACGGGATATATGCACGTGGGCAATCTGCGCACAGCCCTCTACACCTATCTTATAGCCCGGCACGAGGGCGGGCGCTTTATACTGCGCATAGAGGACACGGATCAGGGCCGTCTGGTGGAGGGGGCCGTGGAGGTCATATACAAGACTATGGCTGAGTGCGGCCTTACTCACGACGAGGGCCCGGATGTGGGCGGGCCCGTGGCGCCCTATGTGCAGACGGAGCGTCGGCCGCTCTACAAGGAGTACGCGGAGCTGCTGATGGAGCGGGGCCACGCCTACCGCTGCTTCTGCGAGAAGGCGGAGAGCGAGGAGGCTGCCGGGGATTTCGACCGGGCGGAGGACCCCTGCCGCTCCATGAGCCGGGCGGAGTCCGACGCTATGGCGGAGGAGGGCCGGGCCTATGTCATACGGCAGCGCATACCCCGTGAGGGCAGCACCACCTTCCACGATGAGATATTCGGAGACATCACCGTAGAGAACTCAACGCTGGACGACCAGGTGCTGATAAAGCGGGACGGCCTGCCCACCTATAACTTCGCAAATGTGGTGGACGACCATCTTATGGGCATCACCCATGTGGTCCGGGGCAGCGAATACCTGTCCTCCGCCCCCAAGTACGACCTGCTTTACCGGGGCTTCGGCTGGGCTATCCCCAAGTATGTCCACTGCTCACCGGTCATGCGGGACGCCCACAATAAGATGTCCAAGCGCCACGGCGACCCCTCCTATGAGGACCTTATCGCCCAGGGCTATCTCACCGAGGCAGTGCTGAACTATGTGGCGCTGCTGGGCTGGAGCCCCCGGGGCGAGGAGGAGATATTCTCCCTGAACGAGCTGGTGACGGCTTTCGATATCTCCGGCATCTCCAAGTCCCCGGCTATCTTCGACATCGAGAAGTTGCGCTATTTTAACGCCGAGTATATCCGCCGCATGAGCCCGGAGGCTTTTGCCCGGGTGGCGGAGCCCTATATTAGACAGAGCGTGAAGAATCCCGACATAGACGCGGCCGCCGTTGCCGCTCTTTTGCAGCAGCGCACCGAGGTGTTGAACGACATACCCGAGAAGGTGGATTTCTTCGATGCTTTGCCGGAATATGACGCGGAGCTGTTCACCCATAAAAAGTCCAAGTCCGACGCTGCCTCCGCCAGAGAGGTGCTCAGCGCGGTGCTGCCTGTCTTTGAGGCGCTGCCGACGTGGGAGGATGAGGCCATACTGGACGCCATGGTGAAGCTGGCCGAGGGCATGGACTGCAAGAACGCCAAGGTCATGTGGCCCGTGCGCATAGCCGCTGCAGGCAAGGCGGTCACTCCCGGCGGTGCGGTGGAGATATGCCGCATTCTCGGTCGTGGGGAGACGCTGCGCCGTTTGAGCCTGGGCCTTGAGAAGCTGGCATAAATTGCATATATCAAGCCGCCCCTTTTCGGGAAAGATAACCCGAAAAGGGGTGTTTTATATGAACAGGAAAGCAAAAAGACTTGTTTTGATCTATACCGCGGCGGCGCTGGTGAGCCTGAGCCTGCTGTCCGCAGTGGTATACAGCCGTCTGGAGGACAGCCGACGGGCTTCCGCCTACAGCGCCAGAAGGGCCTTTGAGGAGACGGTGCGGGCGGTGGACGCCCTGAGCCTGTCACTGGAAAAGAGCGTCTACGCCTCCGACGGCGGTATGAGCTCCGGCGTGTGCATGGAGACCTACGCCAGCGCGCAGGCGGCGGAGGCCGCCCTGTCCACGCTGCCCTTCTCCACCCAGCAGCTGGAGCAGACCGCCGCCTTTCTCAATACTGCCGGGGATTACGCCTACTCATTGTGCGCCGCTGTGTCCAGGGAGGGCTTCAATGAGGAGCAGGTCCGGCAGCTGACCGCGCTTTCCGCCTCGGCCACAAGCTATGCCGCCCTGCTGCGGGAGCTCCAGTCCGGCGTCAACAACGGTCTTACCCTTATTGATACTCTGGAGCAGCCACTGCAAAACGTGGGCGGGGACGAGACGCCAAAGCTCAGCGCCGCCATGCTGGACTATGAGGGCGGCCTTGCGAAAGCGGAGCCTCTGGACTATGACGGCAAGTACTGCGCCCGGGAGAGCCGGGGCGGGGGAGAGCTGAGCAAGGAGGAGGCCATGGAGCTGGCGGCGGCTGCCGCCGGAGTGGAGAGCAGAGCGCTGAAGGAAGAATACCAGTATCAGGGTGAGGACGGTCGCCGCTGCTACAGCGCGGGCGAGCTGCTTATCTGCGTCAGCTCGCGGGGCCTTGAGTCCATGGCCCAGTCCCGGCTTATTGGCCAGGGAAGGATAACCGCCGACAGAGCCGCGCAGATAGCTGCGGACTATCTGGAGAAGCAGGGCTTTACCGGCCTTACGGAGAGCTTCCGGGCAGAGGGCTCGGGTCTTGCCCGCTTCCGCTTTTCCCGACAGCAGGAGGACGCGGTGGCTCTGGACGACTATGTGTCGGTGTCGGTGGCTCTGGACGACGGCAGTATTTACACCCTCAATGCCCTGAATTACTGCGGAGAGGAAAGCGAGGTACAGTGGGCGGTGGAGGAGCCGCAGGCGCGGGACAGCCTGACGGAGAATCTGGAGCCCCTGTCTGTGCGCCGGGTGATAATCAAAAGCGCCGGTGGCAGGGATATGGCCTGCTATGAGTACCGCTGCGCCGGTATAGAGGGCCGGGCCGTCACCGTGTACGTGGACGCCGCCGACGGCAGTCAACGCCGCATAGAGCTTTAAGCAGCTCATTGTTTAAATCGCTGGTTTTTTTGCTTAATTTTTGGCAATCTATGTGGAGCCTGAAATTTGACAAGAAAGTATCAATGTACTATAATACAGAAGTATCCGTCTAGTCATTAACGGGAATGTAGCATTTTTGTCAAGGAATATGAGGATTTTTTCTTGAAACAAAGGCCCACGTGGGGTATCATGTTCTTATTGCCGTTAAGAAACAGATATGAAAAGCCCGAAAAACGTAAAAAAGAGGGGGTGTGCCAATGTCATTTGAAGCGATTACAAGTATCGCAGCCGCCGAAGCCGCTGGTAAAGCGGCGGTCGCGGGCGCCGAGGCGAAAGCCCGGCAGATGCTCTCCGACGCTCACAGCGCGGGAAAGCTGGCCGTGGAGGCAGCCTGCGACAAGGCCGAGGGAGAGCTTCAGGAGCTGAACCTGCAGGCGGCCGATAAAGCCAGGAGCGGCGCGGAAGCTACAGCCGGCGAGCTGGAAAGCAAAAAAGCCGCGCTTCGGGCCAGGGCGGAAGCCCGGCTCGAGGAAGCCGCAAGTCTCGTAGTGGAAAGGATAGTGAATAGCTGATGGCCATTGAAAAAATGAAAAAGCTCCGGCTTATAGCTGTCCGTTCCAGAAAGGACGCCCTCCTGCGGGAGCTGATACGCAGCGGCTGCGTTGAGTTTTCAGAGCTGGAGGACGTGATACAGGGCAGCGAGGCGGAGGCTCTGGTCAACCGGGAGACGGCTGACATCACCTCGCTGAAGTCCAGGCATTCCAGCCTCAGCCACGCTATAGCCCTGCTGGACAGCTACGCCCCTAAGAAAGGCAAGCTGCTCAGCGCCAAGCCCGAGCTGGACGAGGCCGTGCTTCTGGACGACACAGGGCTCAGCGGCGCTTTGAAGGTGGCGGAGGCCATCGAGGGCTATGACTCCCGCCTCAAGCGCATAAGCGCCGAGGAGAGCCGCCAGCGGGCGGTGGTGGAATCACTGCAGCCCTGGCTGGAGCTGGACCTGCCATTGAACTCCGAGGGCACGGAGCGCTGCGGTCTGCTCATGGGCACCATACCCATGAAAACGGAGTTTTCCGAGGTGAGCGCCGCGTTGGAAGCAATAGACCAGGAGTCCGAGCTTTTTTCCGTCAGCGAGGACAAGCGGGTGCGCTATGTGGTGCTGGTGTGTCTGAAGGAGCAGCTGGCCGCCATGCAGGAGTGCCTGCGGGGCTTCGGCTTTACCCCGTCCTCTCTGGGCGGCATGAACGGCAGCGCCAGAGAATGTCTGGCAGCCGCCGAGCACAGCCTTAAGGAGCTGGCCGCCGAGAAGGAGAGCTGCACCCAGTGCATAGTGGACGAGGCCGTGCGCCGGGATGAGCTGAAGCTTGCCGCCGACAGGGTCAGTGTGCAGATATCCCTGGCCGAGGCCGAGGATAAGCTGTACGGCACCGAGTCCGCCGTGGTGATGGAGGGCTGGATCCCCGAGTCCCGTGAAAAGGAGCTTTCCGAGGTGTTCGAGCGCTTCGGCTGCGCCTGGGAGACGCTGACGCCTACTCAGGAGGAATATCCTCAGGTGCCGGTAAAGCTGAAAAACAACAATATAACCAATGCTCTGAATATGGTCACCAATATGTACTCCCTGCCGGCCTACGGCAGCCTTGACCCCAACCCGCTGATGGCGCCGTTTTTCATTTTGTTCTACGGCCTGATGATGGCGGATATGGGCTACGGCCTGCTGATGATAGTGGCGGCGCTGGTGGCCATGAAGAAGATAAAGCCCAGAGAGGGTACGCTGAGCTTTTGCCAGCTGCTGCTCTACGGCGGCATATCCACCTTTGTCATGGGCGCGCTGACCGGCGGCTTCTTCGGAAACGCTCTGGAGCAGATAGGCAAGATATGCAATCTGGGCGAGGGCTGGGGCGTGCTCCCCGCGCTCTTTAACCCCATGACCGATACCATATACATACTTGTGGGCGCGATGGCCCTGGGTCTTATCCATCTGAACACCGGCATGGTCATCAACTTTGTCAAGAAGGCAAAGCGGGGCCAGCTGGCGGACGCCATATTTGAAGAAGGCGCTCTGTGGGTGACCCTGGTGGGCATAGTGCTGTTCGTGCTGAAGCTGGGCAATGTGGCCGGCATCCCCGTGGTGCTTATCGTGGGAGTGCTGATGGTATTCTATGGCGGCACCAGAGGCGCCAAGGGCTTCGGCAAGCTCACCAGTCTTTTTGGCACGTTGTACAATACCGTGACGGGCTGGTTCGGAGATATACTCTCCTACTCCCGTATCATGGCCCTGATGCTGGCGGGCAGCGTTATCGCCAACGTCTTTAACACCATCGGCGCCATCGCCAATAATCTGGTGTTCTTCATCATCATCTTCCTCATCGGCCACTCGCTGAACTTCGCGCTGAATCTGCTGGGCTGCTATGTCCACGATTTGAGGCTCCAGTGCCTTGAGTACTTCGGCAAGTTCTACGAGGACGGCGGCCGGCCCTTCGAGCCCCTTAGAATAAAAACAAAATACTACGAAGTTGCAGAATAATATTAGGAGGAAATAGTTATGGAATTCTTGTTTGCTCACTCCGGCCTTGCGATAGGCCTTCTCGGCGCGGGCCTGGCGGCCTGCCTTGCAGGCGCAGGCTCCGGCGTAGGTACCGGCATAGCCGGTGAAGCCGGCGCGGGCCTCGTGACGGAGGACCCCGGCAAGTTCGGTAAGGTCATGATACTTCAGGTCATCCCCGGCACCCAGGGCCTCTACGGTCTGGTGGTGTTCTTCGTGGCTATAATGCAGATGGGTCTGCTGGACGGCACCGCTATGGACCTGACCTTCGTGCAGGGCTGCCGTTACTTCGCCGCCTGCCTGCCTATAGGCATCGGCGGTCTGGTGTCCGCTGTGGCACAGGGCAAGGTGGCCGCCGCGTCGGTGGTGCTGCTGGCCAAGAACCCCGACCACTGGGCAAAGGGCATGATCCTCTGCATCACCGTTGAGTTCTACGCCATTTTGTCTCTGCTGGCATCCATGATGATGCTGCTGTTCATCTGATACATACAGTTGAAAAATAAGACAAAAAGGCAGGAGGAACGGAGGTACTATGAAAGGCACTGAAAAAATAATCGCGCATATTCAGGCTGACGCTAAGGCGCAGGCCGACGCGATTCTCGCTCAGGCTGAGCAGCAGTGCGCTGATATCCGGCAGGACTACGAGCTGAAGGCCAAGGAGCGCTACGGCGAGAAGATTCGCCAGGGCGTCAGGGTCTGCCAGGACAAGCTGGACAGCGTAGAGCGCATCAACCAGATGGAGTCGAGGAAAGCGGTGCTGGCTCTCAAGCAGGAGATGGTCTCCAAAAGCTTTGACAGAGCCTGCGATATGCTGGTAAACCTCCCGGCCCAGCAGTACACGGAGCTTCTCGCGAAGCTGGCGTCCGAAGCCTCGGTCACCGGCACGGAGGAGATAGTCCTTAACGCCAGAGACAGGGCCGCTGTGGGCGACGCCGTGGTCAGCCTTGCCAACAGGCTCTGCGGCGGCAAAATGACCCTCAGCGAGACCGCGGGCGACTTCGCCGGCGGGCTGATCCTGCGGCGCGGCAGCATCGAGGCCAACTGCACGGCGGAGCTTCTGGTTGAGCTTTGCCGGGGGGAGATGTCGGCCCAACTGGCCGATGTGCTCTTCCAGTGACGGCCGGGCTGCGTTATCCCGATAAGGGGAGGGAAGAAATTGTCGAATAAAAAAGAAGCGTATCTCTGCATCTCAGCCAT
>CAYSFK010000093.1:0-8254 GCA_964430345.1 uncultured Oscillospiraceae bacterium
AGAAAAGGATGGATTCCTCCGATGAGCTCAGAGCCTACGCCACCAAAAAGATAGGCAAGCTGGACAGGTTCTTCCGTACCGAGGCTGAGGCCTATGTCACCTTCAGCATCGAGCGGGGCAGATTCCTGGCGGAGATAACCATCCACAACAACGGCCTGTTCTACCGGGCCAGCGAGCTGACCAACGATATGTACGCGTCTGTGGACTCCGGCGTGGCGGCTATAGAGCGCCAGATACACAGGAACAAAAAGCGGCTGGAGAAGAAGCTGCGCGAGGGAGCGCTGGAGCGTGAGGCCAGAGCGGTCTACGCCATCGACGAGGACGACGCCGACGAGGAATTCAAAATCGTCCGCAGCAAGCGCTTCTCCATAAAGCCCATGTCCACCGAGGAGGCCATCCTTCAGATGAACCTGCTGGGCCACAAGTTCTTTGTCTACAAGAACACCGACGCCGGCGAGGCTGTGGCGGTGGTGTATACCCGCAATGAGGGCGGCTACGGACTCATTTGCGACGACGGGCTCAACGAGGACTGATTTTAATTTAACGCTTGCAAATAGAACCGGTTTGATTTACCATATCCTCATATATACATAAGGAGGACTGTCCTATGAAATGCCCCCGCTGCGGAAGCGAAATGGCAATGGATTCCCACCGCAAGTACTCCGTGCCCATGTGCTATGAGTGCGGCTATATGGAAGGCCGCGACATGGGAGACAACACCGCGAAAATGACTAACTTTGAGCGCATGAAGGCGCTGAATTTCAACGAGCTGGCGGTCTTTCTGTCCAGCGAGCTGGGCCTGGACGAGGAAAAGCTGACAGGCTGGCTCTGCGAGAGCTATAAACTGTAAGCGGATACCGATGGAACAAAAGGGACGCAGGAGCATTTTTTGAATGCTTCTGCGTCCCTCAGACTGTCAAAAGACTATAATATCAGCCACCGATAACAGAGAAGCGGGGGTGCGCGAGGGGGCAAGGCCCGCCTCGTGATTCAATAACCCGCCGTCTAAAAGCTTGATGTATCAAGCTTTTAGAGCGAAGCTGCATTTTGTGTACGGCCAAAATGCTCGGCGGTTGAAGCGCAGTCAAAGAAGGCCGCGAGGACTTCTTTGACAAGCTGAGGGACGCAGGAGCATTTTTTGAATGCTTCTGCGTCCCTTATTGCGCGGCGTCCCTTAGCCCAGACTGTCTATAAAGGTGCAGGCGGAGTCGTAATCACCAAAGCCGATAGTGGCGTCGCCGAAATCAAAGGACAACATAAAGCCGCCGCAGCCATTGGGAGCGTCAACGGGCAAAACCGTCACCGCGTCAATGGTCATTGGCTTAGTCGAGTAGTAAAGACCGATCGATGACTCGCTGTCCACATAGTCATAATCTTCGCATATGTACCATTTGTCGGCCTCTGCATCATGAACCACGAAGGCCCACTCTATACCGGACAGGTCGTCGCCGCCGCTTGTAATTGTCAGATCCATACAGAAAAGCAGGGCGTTTTCTATGGGCTGCTGCAGCTGGAAGTAGCAAAAGCTGCTGCCGCTGTCGTAGAAATCCGCCGTATCTGTCTGCCCGAAGAACCGTTTGAAGCCGGTATCCTCTCCAAAGTCGGCCACGCTTACTATATAGCATGGGGCGCTGTCTATGTAAGCTGACGTAATATACCGGTACTTCTCGTTTCCGCCGTCTGCGGAGGGGGCGGTGGACTGGGGCTTGGCAGTGCTGCCCGAAGGCGCGGCTGCCGTTGAGCCTGCGGCAAAATACTCTTTCCACGCCTGAGACTCCTTATAGATAGGCAGATCAACGGCGGCGGCGATGGCCTCGCCGGATGAGTCGAATTCCAGAGTCACGTTGCCGCTTTTGGTAAGCTGTTCCCCATCATACGTGGTAAGCTCAAGCTGGAAGCTGAAGGAGGACGGAGCGGCCGCACCGGCGCTGAGATAAGCCGCGGCGTGAATGAGCATCTTCGACTGGCTGCCAACCTGCGACGAAAGACCAAAGCTGAACTCCTCTCCATCCGCAGTGCAGGTGTTGCCGCTGATATAAACACCTATATCGGAGCGATTATCCAGCTCGTAAAACAAGTGCACTTCTCCGGGATTGCTGCCGAGCCGATAGCCCACCACATTGAGCTTCAGCCTGTCCTCGTCTATCAGCGGCAGCTCCAAAGGCGAGCAGTCAAAATCAAGGCTGCGCCCATCCTGGACGTCGAGAGTGGCCGACTGCGACTCATAGAGGACATTTAACCCGTTGTCCATTACGGAAAACGACATGGATATGGACTCTATCCGGTCGTCGCCCAAAAAGTACAGCAGCTCCTCGTTCAGCAGCATCAGGCTGTCCTGTGTCTCCCCGGGATCAAGGGAACACATGAAGAAAGCAGAGACAGGCTCGCCGTTGAGCAGCACCTGGTCGGATTCGACCCAGCGCTCCTTGGTGCTGGTATTGCTGACCTCCAGCGTCAGGAAGCCGGTCAGATTCGAGCCCGAATACTCCGTGGCGACCACCTTTATACCCTCCGCGTCCAGCATGGTCGTGGGCTGGATGGAGATCTTCCCGCCAGACGGCTGACTCGGGACGGCGCTCTCGACGCTGTCGGCCGGTCCCTGCTCACTGTCTGCGGCACTTTGATCTTTGTCGAGCTCCGCTATGTCGGCGGGCTTCTTTTGCTTTGTGAAAAGCTCGCCGTCCACGGTGCCGCCCTCCACGCGGTAGGCGTTCCTTCCCTGGCGGACGGCAGTGAAGCTGGTGTCCTTGTAGACGCCGCCTCCGGTCATGCTGAGCATCAGGCCATTCTCGGTTTTCTCATAGCTGCCGGTAAAGCGGATGCCGTTTTGATACCAAAAGCAGGAGCCGTCCTTTTCCAGTGAAAAGGAATACTCCCCACTCTCGCTCCGGTAGTACCCCGCAGGGCCGGCCGCGAGGAGGCAGATGACCAGTACGACGACCGCCACAGCGGCTGCGGCGGCAATAAGCAGCGTACGCCTGGACGGCTTGCGCTTTTCCACCTGCCCGGTGGAACCGGCGTCTGTGGCTTCAGAAGCCCCGGGATACCTGGCCTGTCCGCAGGCCGCGCAGAGGATGTCGTTGTCCGAGTTGTTGCTGTTGCAATACCTACAGTTCCACATATGTCCCCTCCTGATCAATTACCGATATCCGCCTTCGGCTGCGCAGCCGGAGACGCAAATAATTACACAGTCATCATACAGGAATAAAAAGCCTTTTTCAATGATTTTGTCGAAATTCTGAGACTTCTATTGCCGGAAAGCCCACAAGAGTATATAATCTCTAGGTAAAAAATGAAAAGGTACGGTAGACCCATGGACGAAAACAAAAGCGCCGGAACTCTGTATATAGTGGCCACGCCTATCGGCAACTCCAGGGATATGTCACCACGTGGGGCCCAGGTGCTCACCGACGCGGACATCATCGCCGCCGAGGACACCCGCCGCTCGATGGTGCTGTTGGGTAAGCTGGGCATCAGAAACAAGCTGGCGTCCAACCACAAATTCAACGAGTACGGCAAGGCGAAATATTTCATAAGCGAGATGCTGGCGGGCAAGAGCGTGGCGGTCATTACCGACGCGGGGACGCCCTGTATCTCCGACCCGGGCAATGAGCTTATCAAGGCCGCGGTGGAAGCGGGCATTCGGGTGGTGGGCATCCCCGGCTGCTGCGCGGCGGTGACGGCCCTGTCCGTCTCCGGCTTTGACCTGAGCAGCTTCACCTTTCTGGGCTTCTTCCCAAGGGAGAGCGCAGACAGGCGGCGGCTGCTGGAAAAGCTCCGCCGGGGGGACACCCGCAGCTTCGCCCTGTACGAGTCCCCAAAGCGGATAATGGACATGGTGGACTTCTTCATCGAGGCGGAGGCGGGCGTACGCCTGTGCCTCTGCAACGACCTGACCAAGCTCCACGAGGCCTGCTACCGGGGCAACCCCGCAGAGGTGAAGGAGCAGCTGTTAAACAAGGGCAGCTATGACAAGGGCGAGTACGCCGTGGTGATAGAGGTGGGGGAGGACTATATCTTCAACAAGACCGAGCACACCGTCTCCGCCGAGGCCATGCTCACCGACGCTATGGTCACCGGGAGGCTTGGAGCCAGGGACGCCATTGCCGCAGTGCTGGCGGACGAGAACAACTCCTACAGCAAGAACGAGCTTAAAGCCGCCGCGCTGAACCTTAAGCGGCTGTTCGGCGGGGAGGAATGAAGTTTGAACAGGTTCAAACTTCATCAGATTCAAGTGCGGTTTTCCAGCCGCTGAAGCGGCAAGCGAAAACCATGCACAATGACCATTCCTTTTCATGGTCATTGTGTGCCCTGAGAAAAAGAAAGGAATGGTCATAACCATGAAGATATGCGGCGAGCTGGAGGCCGCTCTGCCGGGGCTGGTTAAGGCGGTGTTCTCCCAGCCTGCGGACGCTCTCAGCGACCAAAAGCTGACTGTGAGGCCGGTGCATCTGAGAGGGGAGACGCTGTATCAGGCCGAAAGCCTCCGGGACAACAAGGCCTTTCACAGAAATCTCTCTGCGTCGGAGCTGCCGGCGCTGGCCGAAAGCGAGCTGGAGGGGCGATACAGACAGGTGCTTATCGTCACCCAAAGCGAGAGCCGACAATACGTGCTGACCCGGAAGGGCGGATATAAACGGACGGCCTCCGCTCCCGGCCTGCCCATGCCCGGCGGCGCTGTCCACAACAGGGAGAAGGAATACATACTCTCCGAGGGGGAGAACATCCCGGCACTGGTGGATCTGGGGGTGTTTACCCCGGACTTCCGGGTGGTGCGCTCCAAATATGACAAGTACAGACAGATAAACCGCTTTGTGGAGCTGGTGGAGCAGGAATTCAAGGAGGGGCTGCCGGAGGAGATAAGCATACTGGAC
This sequence comes from uncultured Oscillospiraceae bacterium, assembly GCA_964430345.1. GTDB lineage: Bacteria > Bacillota > Clostridia > Oscillospirales > Oscillospiraceae > Limivicinus. The sequence goes on from CAYSFK010000093.1 coordinate 4,875, forward strand.
TTCGGCTGCGGCAAGTCCTACCTCACCTTTATACTCTACTACTATTTCGCGGTGAAAAAGGGCGTCAGGACCCGAATCATAGGCTATGATATCAAGGCGGATGTGGTGGACAAGTGCAACGAAATCGCCGAAAAATACGGATATGTGGGGCTGAGATTCCAGAAAGCGGATGTTTCCAGAGATGTTTTGGCGGATGAGCACATAGACATGGCGGTGACGCTCCACGCCTGCGACACCGCCACGGACTACGCTTTGCACTACGCCGCCTCCAGAGGCGTCAAGCATATTTTCTCCGTGCCCTGCTGTCAGCACGAGATAAACTCCACTATAAAAAAGGGCGGGGATTTCGACATCCTTCTGGAGCACGGCATAATCAAGGAGCGCTTCAGCGCCCTTTTGACCGACGCCATCAGGGCGGCGGTGCTGGAGGACAGAGGCTACCGGGTGGACGTGATAGAGTTTGTGGATATGGAGCACTCGCCGAAGAACATTATGCTGCGGGCCTGCTATGAGGGCAGCCGCCGGAGCGCCGGGGCCCGGGAGGCTCAGGAGCTGCGGGAGAGATACGGCTTCAGCCAGAAGCTGCTGGAGCTGTCTTAAGTTTCAGCGTAAATTAAAAGTTGTATCGTGTCGAAAATGGTGGTAAACTGGGCTGTGTCAGCGTATAGATAGACATGGGGGCGGTGCTGTGGATAAGCGGGACAAACTGGAGAGGACATGGCGGCGCCTGCAGTGGCTGCTGCGGGGCTTCATAATCCGCCGCTTCAACCTGGAGGCTGTGCCCTGTGAGGTCAAGGGGCCATGTATGGTCATCTCCAACCACGTGACCACCTGGGACCCACTGCTGCTGGCTATGAGCTTCCGATACAAGCACCTGCACTTTGTGGCCAGCGAGCATATTTTCCGGCTGGGTCTTGTGTCCCGGCTGCTCAGCGCGTTGGTGGCGCCTATAGCAAGACGCAAGGGCTCCATGGCAGCAGACACGGTGATGCAGAGCCTGAGAGCTATCAAGGCCGGCGGCAGCGTCTGCATCTTCGCCGAGGGGGACGCCACCTGGGACGGAGTCGGTGTGGATGTATTCCCCGCCACCGGGAAAATGGTCAGAAGCAGCGGCGCCACCTTGGTGACCTACAGGCTGGAGGGGGGCTACCTGTCCCTGCCCCGCTGGAGCCGGAAGCTGCGCCGGGGCAAAGTGCGGGGCAGCGCGGTGGGCATATATCCGCCGGAGCAGCTTAAGGCCATGAAGCCCCAGGAGATATTGGCGATAATTAACCGGGACATATACGAGGACGCCTGGCAGCGGCAGCGGACGGAGCACAGGGAGTTTCGCGCGAAGGCTCCGGCGGAGCACATGGAGCAGGCACTGTTTCTCTGCCCCAAGTGCGGCCGCACCGACGGGCTGCGGGGCTTGGGCGACAGGGTGAAGTGCGGCTGCGGCTTTGAGACGAGGTACACGGACCAGGGCTTTTTCGACCCGCCGGAGCCCTTTGAAACTATACGGGACTGGGATATCTGGCAGTTTGACAGACTGAAGCAGGGAGAATTCGTCCACGGCACGGAGGAGCTTTTCCACGACGACGGGCTTGTTCTCAACGGCATCGGCGCAAGGCACAAGCAGCGGGCGCTGACTCGGGGCAGGCTCACCCAGTATGAGGACTGCCTGCGGATAGGGGACAGAAGCTTCCCCCTGAGGCAGATAAGCAGCATGGCCATGGTCAAGGCCAGTGTGCTGTTGTTTACCGCCGGGGAGGAGTATTACGAGATACGCTCCGGAGGCTTTCGCTGTCTGAGAAAGTATCTGGCCGTCTGGGAAAACAGCCGAAAAGAGCATCAACTATAAATATAGATCATCCGCAGGGAGGGCAATAACATGGATTATTCCGCCGCCAATACCGCGCTATGGAACGTCATCGTCCAGCTGGGGCTTATCGCCGCCGCTATACTCTTATGCAATATGCTGCGAAACCGGGTGGAGTTTATCCGCCGGGGCATGATGCCCGTGGCGGTGATGGCCGGCTTCCTGCTGCTTATCCTGAAGTATTTGGGGATAATCAGTCTGGACGCGGAAATTCTGGAGATACTGGTATACCACGGCATAGCCATGGGCTTTATCGCCATGAGCCTGCGGGTCACCGACAAGAGCAAGGATAAGAACGACGGGGCGGCGCTGAAGTCCGGCGCCATCATTGTCAGCAGCTATCTGGTGCAGGGCGTGGTGGGTCTGTTCATCACCATACTGCTGGGCTACACCTTTATGCCCGGTATGTTCAAGGCCGCGGGACTGCTGCTGCCTATGGGCTACGGGCAGGGCCCGGGTCAGGCCAACAACGTGGGCACCAGCTATCAGAGCCTGGGCTTCGCCGGGGGGCACAGCTTCGGCCTGGCTCTGGCGGCGGCGGGCTATCTCTGCGCCTGCATTGTGGGCGTTATACTGCTGAACGTGCTGGTGAAAAAGGGCAAGGTGGTGCCCGCAAAGCACACGGATTCCGACGAGGACCTGTCCGTGGGCTTCTTCCAGGATAAGAACGAGCTGCCTGTGGCGGACTCCGTAGACAGGCTGTCGGTGCAGCTGGCCATGGTGCTGGTCACCTATGTGCTGACCTTCCTGGCCACCTGGGGGCTGACCTCCGGCATAGCCGCCATCTCAGCGGGACTGGCCAAGACCCTCAACGCCCTGCTCTGGGGCTTCAACTTCATTGTGGGCTCCGCGCTGGCCATTGTTGTGCGGACACTGCTGGAGAAGGCGAAAAAGGCCGGGATAATACAGCGGCAGTACCAGAACAACTATCTGCTCAACCGTATCTCCGGCTTCTTCTTCGATATTATGATAGTGGCGGGCATAGCCTCCATTAATCCGGAGGACCTGACCGGACTGTGGGTGCCCTTCCTGCTGCTGGCTGTGGCCGGCGGCATCATCACGTGGTTCTTCCTGCGGCTGGTATGCAAATGGGCCTACAAGGACTACTACTACGAGGGGCTTATCTCTATGTACGGTATGCTCACCGGCACCATAAGCTCCGGTGTGTTGCTGCTGCGTGAGATAGACCAGAACTTTGCCACCCCCGCCGCCAACAATCTGGTCAGCGGCAGCAGCGTGGCCATTATCTTCGGCGCTCCGGTGCTGGTGCTGGTGAGCCTTGCGCCCAAGAGCGATTTGATGTGCATAATCACCATGCTTATCGCCGCAGTGTACCTGGCTGCGCTGATGCTTTTGCTGCGGAAGATATGCTTTAAGAAAGAGAAAAAATAAAAGATAATGCAACAACCCGCCGCGTCCCAGTGACGCGGCGGGTTTGCAGACTGTCAAGAAACTATAATATCAGCCACCGATAACAGAGAAGCGGGGGTGCGCGAGGGGGCAAGGCCCGCCTCGTGATTCA
>CAYSFK010000094.1:0-8139 GCA_964430345.1 uncultured Oscillospiraceae bacterium
CTACGGCATTAGTTGATTTGTTCGGCGGTTTCTCATAGTACGGCAGAGAGTGTCTCTTCCTGTGCAATCTGCGAATAGTGATACAGCCCCTTGTTTTATACTGGGCATTGTTGGTCTTGCTTTCTGGAACTTTTTTCGTTATACTCAGTCATATGTATAGTTGAGAATAATGAAAAAATAAAGGAGATGCCGAATGAAAAAAACTGCGAAAAAGCTGGCGGCGCTGTTGCTGTGCCTTGCCGTGTGCCTGAGCTTTGCGGGCTGCGCCGCGGACGTTGGCACGGGACTGCTGGTCATGAAGGCCTGCGAGGCCATGGCCGGGGTGGAGAGCTTCGGGTTCGACGCCAAGGCCGACGCCATGGGCAGGGCTCTGGATGAGGATGTGAAGCTTATGGCCGGAGCCAAGGGCGTCTGCGTCATTGACCCCACTGTGGTTCAGGCGGAGACGGAATTCATGATCGACGATGTGGACGATGACGACGATGATGATGACGACGATACACTCCGCGCGCCCGTTTATGTGGTGTCGGAAAACGGCGGCATGACCCTCTATGTGGGCGTCAGCATACTCACACGCACTATGTGGATAAAGCAGACCCTGGCCCCCTCGGAGGATGCCTTCTCCGGCGGCGTGGAGGAGTTTATCCAGTATATGAAGGAAAACGTCAAATCCATCACCCGTGGCGAGGCGGCTGAGATAAACGGCAAGGCCGCCGTGCCTCTGACGGTGGTGATACCCGGTCAGGTGCTTCCTGCGGCGGGTCAGACGGGTACGGCTGCCCGGCCCCAGGAGCTTACGGTGGTGATCTGGATAGACAAGGAGAGCTCCTTGCCGGTGCGTCTGGAGAGCGAGATGGACGATGTGGCCCAGTATTATCTGGACGGCATGGACCTGAGCTTTATGAACGGCACCAAGGTGGAGAGCCTGAAGGTCACCGTTGACCTTTCCGACTTCAATACCGTCGATGCCATAACTCTGCCGGAAAGCACCAAGGACGCCGTCGTGGCCTGATGATGTCAAATAATAGGCCGTAGCACTATCGTGATATTGCGCAAACTGCTTTTGGCTTCCTCTGACTGAGGTAGAGAAATGGCCGGAACACCCAACAATAACTGGATGTTCCGGCCTTGCTCTATCTCTCCGCTGCCTGTCCCCTTCATATAAGCGCAGAGCAGTGTTTTTCACCCTGTAGGGCGGGCTGCCCACAGCCCGCCCTACGGCATTAGTTAATTTGCTCGGCGGTTTCCAATGGTACGGCAGAGAGTGCCTTTCCCAATATATGGTACTGCCACTTTTTTCAGCCCTTGCATACCCTGCCCAGCCGTTCGATGGAAATAAAGGACACGGCCAGGAAGAACAGCAGGAAGAACGGGAAAAAGCCGGTGTCGATGCGGTTGGCGATCAGTCCGAACAGCGGCGGAATAAGACAGGTGCCGGTGTAGGCGCTGGCCATCTGCACTCCGATAAGTGCCTGAGAGCGCTCCGCTCCGAAATGCTCCGGCGTGGAGTGGATGATGCAGGGGTATACCGGCCCGCTGCCCAGTCCCGCCAGTACCAGACCCAGCACCGCCGCCGCCTGAAAGGGCAGCAGCATCAGCAGCGCCCCCAGCAGTATCACCCCGGAGCCCAGCCGGATAAGGGCGGAGTCGCTGAATTTGAAGGTGAGAAAGCCGTTTATGGCCCGTCCCGCCGTAATGCCTATGAAGTATAGGCTGCCCATACCGGCGGCGGCCTCCTCCGCCACCCCGCGGGAGAGCAGCATATAGCTGCTGGCCCAAAGGCCGCAGGTCTGCTCCAATGCGCAGTAGCTGAAAAAGGCCAGCATCACCGCCTTGGCCCCCGGCACGGCCACGATCTCCCGCAGGCTCATGGGCCTGACCGGGGTGCCGCTGCCCTCGCTGCCGGGGCGCTTTTTCCATAGGGGCAGACTGAACATCAGCACCAGCGTAAGCCCCGTCTGAATAAGGGCTATGTACCGGTAACCCATATACCAGCCCTGACCACCGGTGAGGGCCAGGCTCAGTATCATAGGCCCCAGTGAAGCGCCCACTCCCCACATACAGTGCAGCCAGCTCATGTGCCGGCTGGCGTAATTCAGGGCCACGTAGTTGTTCAGGGAGGCGTCCACGCTGCCGGCCCCCAGTCCGTAGGGTATGGCCCACAGGCACAGCATCCAGAAGGATGAGCTGACAGAGAAGCCGAAAAGTGCCAGAGCCGTAGCCGCCACGCTCAGTGCCGTCAGCTTCCCGGTGCCCAGCCGGAAGGTGAGGGTGTCGCTCATAAGGCTGGAGACTATAGTACCTGCGGAGACTATCATGGAGACGATGCCCGCGTAGGACAGAGGCACTCCGAAGTCTGTGTATATTGTGGGCCAGGCCGCGCCCAGCACCGAGTCCGGCAGACCCAGACTTATAAAAGCCGCGTATATGACGGCCAGAAGAAGGTTTACCATATATCTTTTATCCCTCACAGTTGGTAAGGCTTCGCTGACAATATAAACGCCCTCCAGACCGTGGGTCTGGAGGGTTGCCCCGCAAATGCCGTGCCGGCTCAATTATAACCTGCACAAAAGGCAGGTGGGTCGCCTAAGCTCTGTTTCGCTGCTTCCAACGTCCGGTGTGACCGGGAGGCCTGCAATCCGCAGATTCATATCGGCATCCCTTATTAGAGATGTGGGTTTAATGAGCCGCAGGGTCAAAGGTGACGCCACGCGCAAAGCAGGGACTTTTTTCTATATCCCTTTTTGGAGGGGCATAATAATCATATGTCCCGCTGTGAGGAACTATTCCTCGTCCTCGCCGTCAAAGAGGATAGCGGAGAAATGCTCATACACGTCCTGAAGCTCGTCGTCATCGTCGATGGACTCGAAAAGCTCGTCTCCGTTTTCGTCTATGATGGAGCGCAGGATTATTATGCCGTAGTCGGGGTCGTTTTCATCCATGTTGGCGGGCAGGAAGGCCACGAAGCTCTGGTCCTTGTAGTCCATGGTGTCCAGGACCTCCAGCTCGAACTCCGTTCCGTCGTCGTCGGTTATGGTAATGAAATCACTGCCAAATTCTTCACTCATATATTGAACCTCCCATATGGTCTGATATCATTGTAAACCATACGGGGCAATAAATCAAGAGCCGATTACGAGCCCAGATCTTCCAGCAGATACAGCAGGTCAGCCTGATCCAGAACGGGTATGCCCCCCTCCAGCAGCGCCCTGTCCGCGCCCCGCAGCAGCTTCGTCTCTATGTCCGTTACCGCCATGGGCGAGCGGGTGCGTCCTACGGAGTATACGGCCACATAGCCGTTCAGGGAGCGCAGGTAGTATTCCGCGCTGCCCTCGCTGCTTTTGAATTTCGCGTACAGCTCCTGAGGCACCGCTCCGGCGGAGCCCCGGTGTATGCTGCCGTAGGCGCCGTAGGCCGAGAATACCGCCGCGATAACCAGGCAGATAAGCAGCCCCGCTCGTATTTTTGTTTTCATGTTTATGGCCGTTCCTTTCATTACTATTTAATGGGAATTATTCCTCCCGACGGGAAAAATATACATATGGGCCGGTTTTTTCCTGAACGGCCCCTCCATTCAGGTTCCGTTCAGGTTTATGTGGATATAATGAAAAGGCACAAAATTTACATTTTTGCTACCGCTGCAATAAAAGCTGTGGTATAATAAACTCTATGCTTGTTTACCCCCGGCATGATCGACAGTCAGACGGGTCGTTTCCCGCGTCGGCGGCAGTTCCCGAAGGAGGCGCTTTCAAGTTCTATGGCCAGGAAAACCAAAGAGACAAAAGATAATAACAGCAAGGGCCGCAAGTCCCGCCGTATCCTGACAAAGGCGGCGGAGCTGACGGTGGACACCGTGTCCGTCACAGTGAGCGGGGTGTTCAAGGTCATAGGCTCCGTGCTGCTTATAATGCTGGTGACGGGTATGCTGTTCGCCTGCGTTTTCGCGTACTACGTCAAGACCTGCCTTACCCCCAATCTGGACCTGTCCCTGGAGGATTTTAAGCTCAACGAGTCCAGCACCGTCTGGGCTCAGGACTCCGGCGGCGAGTGGCGGGAGCTGGTGACCCTTGCCGGCAAGGAAAAGCGGGTCTGGGTGGATTACGAGGACATCCCCTGGTATATGGAGAAAGCCCTTGTGTCCATCGAGGACAAGCGCTTTTACGACCATAAGGGCGTGGACTGGTACCGCACGGCGGGCGCCTTCGTGCAGATGTTCGCCCGAATGGAGACCAGCTACGGCGGCTCCACCATCACCCAGCAGCTCATCAAGAACCTCACCGGCGAAAATGAGGTGACCATACAGCGCAAGCTTACGGAGATATTCGGCGCTCTGGAGCTGGAGAAGAACTACGACAAGCGGGAGATAATGGAGTGGTATCTTAACGCCGTGTACTTCGGCGAGGGCTGCTACGGGGTGCAGACCGCCGCCCAGACCTACTTCGGCAAGGACGTGTCCGACCTGTCCATGGCGGAGTGCGCCGCCATAGTGGGCATCACCAATCTCCCCACCTATTACGACCCATTTTATAACGAGCAGAACAACAAGGACAGACAGGAGACTATCCTGCGGGAGATGTATGAGCAGGGCTATATCGACTATCAGCAGTACAAGGACGCTGTGGCCGAGGAGCTGGTGTTCACCCGCAGCCCCGGTGAGGACTACAGCCAGGAGATAATGTCCTACTACACCGAGGTGGTCATAGACGATGTGACCCGCGATTTGATGCAGATAAAGGGCATAGGCTGGGACACGGCCAGGACCCTGCTCTATAACGGCGGCTATCAGATATACTGCTGCCTGAACCCGGATGTTCAGGCCAGCGTGGACGCCATATATACGGACCTGTCGGCCATACCCGAGACCGCCTACAGCGACCAGCAGTTCCAGAGCGCCATCGTTGTCATGGACCCCTATGACGGGCGCATCCTGGCTCTGTCCGGCGGCGTGGGTGAAAAGACCATAAACTTCGGCCTTAACCGGGCCACGGGTACCCAGCGCTCCCCCGGCTCCTCCTTCAAGCCCATCGCGTCCTACGGCCCCGCCATAGACCTGGGGCTTATCACGCCGGAGACTCTGGTCAACGACTCCCCCAATATAAGGCTCAGCGGTACCAGCTGGTATCCCTCCAACGACAGCAACGAGAACTACGGCGTCCTTACCATCTTCTCCGCCCTGCAATACTCCCTGAATACAGTGGCGGCCCAGATAGTGGATAAGCTGCCCATGGGGCCCCAGACCTCCTATGACTATCTCACCAACCGGCTGGGAGTCACCAGCCTGGTGCCAGACGATATATCCTACGCTCCCATGGCCCTGGGCCAGCTCACCAACGGCATCACCGTCAGGGAGATGGCCGCGGCCTACTGCTCCTTTGTCAACGACGGCATCTTCACCTACAGCCGCACCTATTCCCTGGTCACCGACAGCGAGGGCAACCCGGTCATTGAAAACGACCCCAGTACCCTGCAGGCCTTTGAGCCCAATACCGCCTACACCATGACCTACATGATGCAAAACGGCGTTGAGCAGGGCACCGGCACCGACGCGGCCCTGTGGACCATGCCCGTGGCCGGCAAGACCGGCACCTCCGGCGAATACAAGGACCGCTGGTTTGTGGGCTGTACGCCCTATTACGTTGCCGCGGTCTGGACTGGCTACGACACCCCGGAGCGCATCCACGTCAGCGGCAACCCGGCGGCCAAGCTCTGGAGAAAGGTCATGGCCCCCATACACGACGGGCTGGAGTGGAAGGCCTTCACCTATCCCTATATCGGCCCGGACACCGGTCTGTTCGGCATAGAGCACAGCACCGAGGATATCTACGGCGGCAACGATTATATCGACGACGGCACCGGCGGCGGCGGCACCGACGATATCTACGGCGGCTACAGCGGCGACACCGGCGGAGGCGGCGGCTTCCTGGGGGACAATAACGGCGTCATGGTCTGGTAGACTTGCCGCGCCACATATTCCCATTGACAATACCGATTCATCATGTTACAATTTGATTACAATTGAAAGGGGCGCTATTGTTGGCTAACACATTGGAATATAAGGGGCACCCGCTCCAGAGGAAAGACAACATCATCTACTACGGCAGCTTTTCCGACAAGTATATCATCATGCTCCAGATACTGGAGTCCAAAAAGGTAGGGGACATGGACGTGGCCACCAAGGTGTCCATTCAGCTCCAGCTTACCGACGCCAGCATCAAATCAAGGGACAGGGTAGTCAAGAAGAGCGAGAAGGACGGCCTGTACGCGGCCATAGACGTGGCGGCGGTCTGGCTGGAGAGAGCGCTTGCCTCCCGGTAGACCCGAGGGACAAGAGACAGAAAAAGGGTATTTCATATGCGCAAGAATGTTATCAGGACCATTGCCGCCGCGGTCTTTATGGGCGCTCTGCTGGTCGTTCCGGCCTACGCAGAGATCGCCGAGGTCACCGGCAGCGACGTGAATCTCCGGGCGGGGCCCGGCATGAACTATCGGGTGGTGGACTGCCTGTCCACAGGCACCCTGGTCAATGTTACAGACCGCTCCAATTCCTCCTGGTACGCGGTGGACGCCGACGGCGTGTCGGGCTTCATGTCCGCCTCTTTCCTGAGGCTGTCCCAGTCCGGGGAGGAGATACCCGTGCTTCCGGCAGTGCCTGACAGCACCGGGGACACTGGGGACTATGTTATCAACGCTATGTACGTCCGCTTCCGCAGCGGGCCCGGCTCGGGCAGTTCCATCCTGGGCGAGTACAATAAGGGCAAGTCCGTCACAGTCACGGGCAGCTCCGGGGACTGGACAGCCTGCGTTATCGACGGTCAGGCCGGGTATGTGTACTCCGATTACATCTCCGCCGCTTCCGCCGTATCGCTGCCCGCCGTCCCGGAGGACAAGTATCTCAGCGGCGTCACCGAAATAGAGCAGACCCCCGCGCCGGTGCCGACGCCGACGCCCACCCCCGCGCCCTCCCAGATACCGGGCGACATCATTGAGCTTCCGGCGCTTCCGGAGACGCCGACGCCCACGCCCACGGCAACAGCGGCGCCCACGGCGACGCCTGCGCCCACAGCGACTGCGGCGCCCACCCCGACGCCTACGGCGACGCCGGTGCCCACAGCCACTCCCGCGCCTGTGGCTCTGGCGGGGTACATAAACGGTGACTATGTGCGTTTTCGTACAGGTGCCTCCACCAGCCATTCCATAATCGAGTCCTATAATAGAGGCAAGACCCTCACCGTCACCGGCACCTCCGGGGACTGGACGGCCTGTACTATAGACGGCCAGAACGGCTATGTGTATTCTCAGTACGTCACCGTCACGGAGACCGCCCAGCCGGAGCAGGGTGGCTCGACCCAGGCCAGTCCCGCGCCTACGGCCACACCGGCGCCGTCTGCGAGCCCCACTCAGAGCACTGCGGGCTACGTTAACGGCAACAATGTGCGTATGCGCAGCGGCCCCTCCATGACCTCTGAGATAATCGGGGAGCTGTTTTTCGGCAACGCCGTTACCATTACTGGCACCTCCGGTGACTGGACAGCCGTGACCTATAACGGCGAGGCGGGCTACGTGTATACGCAGTACGTCAAGACCGGCACCTACAGCTATGATACCAGCTCCTCCACCGGCAGCGTCCAGGGCCAGGAGATCGCCAAGTTCGCCCTGCAGTACGTGGGTACTAATTACTGCTGGGGCGGCACCTCACCGGACACCGGCTTTGACTGCTCGGGCCTTGTGTATTACGTGTATCAGCACTTCGGCTATACCCTCAACCGGGTGGCCGCGGACCAGGCCATGAACGGCGTACACGTGGACGATCTGGAGCCCGGCGACGTGCTCTGCTTCTACTCCGGCGGCAGCTATATCGGCCACTCCGGTATATACATAGGCGACGGTAAGTTCGTCCATTCCGCCAACTCCGCCACCGGCGTCATAGTAACGGAGCTCAGCGGCTACTACAGCAACAGAGGCTACGAGGCCAGACGCATAGTAACCACGGAATAAGAAATAAACAAACTTAAAGGGAGCGCTTGAAGCGCTCCCTTTAAGACTGTCAAAAAACTATAATATCAACTACCGATAACAGAGAAGCGGGGGTGCGCGAGGGGGCAAGGCCCGCCTCGTGATTCAATAACCCGCCGTCTAACA
>CAYSFK010000095.1:0-8131 GCA_964430345.1 uncultured Oscillospiraceae bacterium
GTGCGGACATACGGCGCTTATGGGTAAGCTCGGAGAGGGGGTTTGTCTGGTCCATGAACTGGGACAGCGGGCTGGAGCCGAAGAACTCCTTGATCGCCGCGGTCACGGGACGGATATTGATAAGGCTCTGGGGCGTAACGATGTCCAGATCCTGCAGGGTCATACGCTCACGGATGACCCGCTCCATACGGCTGAAGCCGATACGGAACTGGTTTTGCAGCAGCTCGCCCACGCAGCGCACACGGCGGTTGCCCAGATGGTCTATGTCGTCCGGCTCACCTATGCCGTGAGCCAGACAATTGAGGTAGTTGACGGAGGAGAAGATATCGTCCACCACGATGTGCTTGGGCACCAGAACGTCGATATTCTCACGTATGGCGTCCTTCAGCGCTTCGCCCTGATACTGCTGGCAGAGCTGGCGCATGACTATACCGCGGACCTTTTCCTTTACACCCAGCTCCGCCGGGTCAAAGTCCACAAAGAGGGACATATCCACCATGCCGTTGGAAAAGACCCGGACCTGCTTGCCGTCCGCCATCAGCGTCACATCCGTAACTCCGGCGTCGGAAATTTTCCTGGCCATATCGCGGCTGAGCGCCTGCCCGGCCTCAGCCAGGATCTCACCGGTAAAGGGGTCGGCCACGGGCTGAGCCAGCTCGAAGCCCATGATGCGGGGGTAAAGGGACAGCTTCTTATTGAACTTGTAGCGGCCCACATTGGATATCTCATAGCGGCGGCGGTCAAAGAACAGCCCGTCCAGCAGGCTCTCGGCGGACTCCACCGTGGGAGGGTCGCCCGGGCGCAGCTTGCGGTATATCTCCAGCAGGCACTCGTCCCGGCTGTCGGTGGTGTCCTTGTCCAGAGTGGCCGTCATCCGCTCGTCCTCGCCGAATATCTGCTTTATGCGCTCGTTGGTGACGGCGCCCACAAAAGCGTCGTCCACGCAGCTCAGCCAGGTGGCAGGGCGGGCCTCATCGTACTTGCCCATGGCCTTGAGGAACCAGGTTATTGGCAGCTTGCGGTTCTTGTCTATGCGCACATAGAACACGTCGTTGGCGTCAGTCTCGTACTCCAGCCATGCGCCGTGGTAAGGGATGATAGTGGAGGCGTAGGTGTTTATCATCGCCTTGTCCGTGGTCTTGTCGAAGTAGACGCCGGGAGAACGGACTATCTGGGAGACTATGACGCGCTCCGCGCCGTTGATGATAAAGGTGCCGCCGGCGGTCATGAGCGGGAAATCGCCCATGAATATCTCCTGCTCCTTTATCTCCTCTGTCTCCTTGTTGCGCAGGCGGACTCTCACCTTGAGCGGAGCGGCGTAGGTAGCGTCGCGAGCCTTGCACTCCTCCTCGGAGTACTTGGGATTGTCGTTCATGGAATAGTCGATGAAGCTCAGCTCCAGATTACCGGAGTAATCCGATACGGAGTCCACATCCTTAAAGACCTCCCGCAGGCCTGTCTCCAGAAACCACTTGTAGGAGCTTTTCTGAATCTCCAGCAGGTTGGGCATCTCCATGATCTCTTGGGTACGGGCAAAGCTCTTTCTCAGAGTCTTGCCGCAGAGGACATCTCTTGGCATTAGCGCACTCTCCTTATTCGTAGTAGCGAACACACGGCTGCGTTGTCAAAGACTTCACGGCCGGTGTTGATTTTCCGGGTCGGCGATGATATACTGTGCTCAGATGAAAGTGGGGGTTTATGCTCCTTTCCTCGGCGCACAAATCAAGACATTTTAACATTTGCCGCGTGTGAAGTCAAGAAATATATTTTAAAATTACCATGATTTTCGGCCGGAGTGTTCTCCGGCTAGTTTTTTTATTATGAGGCGGACGCCATGGATGCTCGGGTAATACTCATACTGTGTTTGGAAGCTCTTTTTGCACTCTGGCTGCTGTATAAAAGCGGAAACCGGCAGGGCGGCAGGGCTTTTTTGTTTTCCGCGCTGATTCTGGGACTGGCCTTCGTCCTGCGGGGGCTGTGTCTGAACTATGAGACTCTGGATTACAAGGACTTTCTCAGCGTATGGGTGCAGCACTTCCGGGATAACGGCGGCTTTAGGGCGCTGTCCGGCTCCGTGGGCAACTACAACATCCCCTACCTGTATTTTCTTGCTCTGTTCTCCTACTCCTCCATAGACGATCTGTACCTGATAAAGCTGCTGAGCATATTCTTCGACGTGGTGCTGGCCTACGCCTCGGCGGGGCTGCTGTCCAAGGCGAAGGCTTCCGCGGGCGCCTGCAGGGCCTGCTTTCTGACGGTGCTGCTGCTGCCTACGGTTACGCTGAACGGCGCGCTGTGGGGCCAGTGCGACAGCACCTACGCGGCCATGGCTCTGCTGGGCATATATCTGGCCATGGAGGACAGGCCGGTGCTCTCCATCGCCTGTATGGCCGTGGCCTTCGGCTTTAAGCTCCAGGCCGTGTTTGTGCTGCCGCTGCTGGCGGTGCTGTGGATGCAAAAGCGGTTCAGGCTCTGGCATTTTTTCCTGTTCCCGGTTTTCTATGTGCTGCTGGTACTGCCTGCCGTGGCGTTGGGCAGACCATTTATGGAGACTATCACACTGTATATTGACCAGTCGGGCAGCGTAGGCTCCGGCCTGAACTACAACTCCCCTTCCGTATTCGCCCTGTTTCGCAGTGTGCCCAATGAGGCTCTGGCCGCAAAGCTGGGTATCGCGGCGGCCTTCGCTTTCATGCTGGCGGTGCTGCTGGTCTGCCTGCTGCGCCGCCGCACTGTCACAAATGTGGCTGTGCTGTCGGCGGCGGTGCTGCTGGCTGTGGGTATACCGTTGCTGCTGCCCCATATGCACGACAGGTATTTCTATCTGGCCGACGCCCTGACGGTGGTGCTGGCCTACGCCGCGCCCCGGCTGTTTGCCGCCCCCGCCCTGTGCCAGTTCGCGTCGCTTTTGGGCTATCACGCTTATTTGAAGATGCGGTATCTGCTGCCTATGAGCTACGGCACCTGGGCCCTTTTTCTGATTCTGGCAATGACATTTGCGCTGCTTATTCGGGAGCTCCGGACACCCCAGGGAAAAACTTTTCGCAAACGGCCTTGACAAACTTTGAGAATCTGCTATAATTCCACTTGCCTTAAATGTGGCGAGTCGGCATCAGCAGGATACTTTAAATGCAGCAAATGCGCCGGCTGAATATGCGAGAGTGCTGGAACAGGTAGACAGGCACGTTTGAGGGGCGTGTGTCAACCGACGTGGGAGTTCAAGTCTCCTCTCTCGCACCAGTAAATGGAAACCCGCAACCGTTGTGGTTGCGGGTTTTTCACAAGCTGATGGCCTGTTCTCCGCAATTAAGCAGAGAACAGGCCATCTCTATATTCTATTCTTTATACTCATTCTTGCGCAGTCTGGTTGAGTATCCCGCTGAATACTAAGGTACTGTCAGACGGTTATCTCTATCAGCAGGCCCTCAACTGCCTTGACGGCGCTCTCATAATAGCCGTCGCCGGTGGTACGGGGGCCGCTGAGCACAGAAAAGCCGTCCTCCTCAAGCCTCCGGGTCAGGCTGTCTACCCGCTCCCTGCTGCCCACGCTGAAGGCCATATGGGCATAGCCCGCCTTATCCCCCGCTTCCGTGGACGGTTCCAGCCCCGGCTTGCTCATAAGCTCCAGTCTGCCGCCGTCATCAAAGCTGAGAAAGTAGGAACGAAAGCCCGTGCTCTTGTTGTGATAGCCTTCGTCGGAGATCGCGCCGAAATACCTGACAAAGAAATCCCTGGCCGCCTCCAGCTCACTGACGTACACCGCCGTGTGCTCAATCCTCATTTCTCCCGACTCCCTTCCCTAAGCAGCACTGCCTCCAGCTCTGCCATATCCTCCGCGATATACGCGGCTCCGGCCCGCTCCAGCTCTCCGGCCGCTGCGTAACCGTAACGTACGCCTATACAGGGTACGCCGCAGAGCCCTGCGCCTTCTACGTCGTACTTGGTGTCACCCACCAGAACGCAGTTTTCCGGGGAAGCGCCCAGCATATCCATGGCCCTTTTGAGCACCTGCCACTTGGCGTTGTTATTGCCGGTGCCGCCGCTGCCGGAGATGACGTCAAACAGCTCCGTCATGCCCTCGTCTCCCAGCAGCTCCTCCGCCAGCACCTGAGGCTTGGAGGTGGCGATGCCTGTGTGTTTGCCGGCAGCCCGCAGCTTTATAAGCAGCTCCTTTATCCCCGGAAACACCCGGCATTCGTGGAGGCCGATGGGCACATACCGCTCCCTGAAATCGCTGACAGCCTGCTCCGCGTCCTCACGGTCGAAGCCGAAGCGCTCCATGAACATATCCTCCAGTGGCGGCCCCGCAAAGCAGCGCAGCTCATCAAGCTCCGCATCCAGCCCCCGCTTGTTTATGGCGTATCTCACAGAGCGGGTGATCCCCTCCACGGTATCAAATACGGTGCCGTCAAAATCGAACAGTATATAGTCGTACATCGGTTTCCTTCCTTTCACATATGCCGTGATTATATTTTATTGCGCCCACAAAGTCAATGCGCCGCTCTATCCGCATAGAATGTTTGTGAGACAAGCAAGGGCCCGGCTGTTATCAAAAGCCGGGGCGGAATGGAGATGGACATGAGCATAACATACTTTTTGGGGGCAAACTCCTCACAGGGCTTCTACTCGCTGTACGACGGCTTCCCGCCCAGCCGGACGGGTATGCTGCACATAATCAAGGGCGGCCCCGGCACCGGCAAATCCAGCTTCATGAAAAAGCTGGCGGAAGCGGCGGAGAGCCGGGGCCTGCGCGCGGAAAAGGTGCTCTGCTCCGGCGACCCGGATTCTCTGGACGGCCTGTACCTGCCGGAGCTTGGGGAGGCCTGGGTGGACGGCACCGCGCCCCATGTGCGTGAGCCCGTCAGCTTTGGTGTGGATTCTGATTATGTAAACCTAGGCAGCTTCTGCCGTCTGCCCATGAGTCCGGCGGATAAGGAGCGCGCCGAGGGTCTGGGCCGGGAGTACAAGGCCGTATACGCCAGAGCTTACGCCTGTCTGGCGGCGGCGGCGCGGCTGAGAGAGGCGTCTCTTACCGAAGTGCTGGGAACGGCGGAGCTGGCAGTGATACAAAAGCGAGTGCGCGGAATACTCAGCCGTTCCCCCGGAATACCCAGGGGCGGCGAGGGCAGCGAGAGTCGGGTATTCCTCAGCGCCCTGAGCTGCAAGGGGCAAATCCGGCTCAGTCACACCCTATCTGAGCTCTGCTCCCTGATATACGAGCTGGACGACGGCTTCGGCTCCGGGGCTGCTGCGCTGGAGCTGATCCGCAGCGAGGCGCTGGAGCGGGGCGCAGACATAATATGCTGCCCCGACCCGCTGAGGCCGGAAGCTTTAGAGGCGGTGCTGCTGCCGGAGGCGTCCCTGGGCTTCGCTGCCGGCGACTGGGGACTGGACCGCTCAAGGCATATGCGCATAGACGCGCTGGTAAGCTCCGACAGGGCGCGGGAACCGCGGCGGCTGAGGCGCAGATACTCCGCCATGGAGAAGTCCGCCATGGACGCGGCGCTGGAGGAGCTGGCTCTGGCCAAGGGGCTCCACGACCGGCTGGAGCAGGTCTACCGTCCATACATGGATCATCCCTCGCTGGACGCCTTTGCCACAAACGAGATAACACGGCTGCTTGGATGAAAAAAGGCGAAGCGTAAAGCTTCGCCCAATTGATATTGATATCCTTCAGCAGCAGCATATCCTGTACCCGCAAAGGGGGCCCAGGCACATATTGAATGCGCACAGAGACAGACACAGGGTACCCGGATTCACGCCAGACCTGTAGCCCGTGGAATAGCTGTCGTAGAAGTCTCCCCCGCCCTGGAGCTGCTCCAGCAGCCGACGGTATTCCTGGTTGTCAGGCTCCATAGCCACGGCTCTCTTGGCGTTTTCCAGGGCCGCCACCTTGTTGCCCATGTACATATCCGCGCCGGCCATCAGGTAGTACCACTTGCCGTCCCGCTCCGACGCGGGCACACCGGACAGGGCGTTCACCGCCTCCCGATACATACCGTTGCGGATATAGTTCTTGGCGGCAGTGTACTCGCTGCGCTCGCTCTGCTGACTCTGCGCGCCGCCCCAGCTTGACCAGGGGTTCCAGCCGCTCCAGCCGTTCCAGCCGGGCTCGGCGTAGCCTGTGCCGTACTGCTGGGCTCCGCCGTAGGCCGCCTCCTGAGCACTGCCGTTTTTTATTCTGTCGTATGCGGAGTTTATCTCGTTCATTTTCCGGGCCGCATTCTCGTCGCCCGGATTCAGATCGGGATGATATCTCTTTGTGAGCTCACGGTAAGCTTTTTTTATCTCCTCGTCGCTGGCGTCCCGCGACACGCCCAGGACTTGATAGGGATCCTGATACATTTAGGAATCCTTTCCGCCGTATTTCTTATCAAACTGCGTCCAAAGCCCGACGCAGAGGATATTCTTCAAAAGGTACGCGTCCTGCACCAGCGGGAGCCGGTCAAAATAAAAGACGCATTCGCCAAGCTGCATCTTAAGGATATCGCGGAACCGGCCGGGGTTATCCGGCAAACCGTAGTACCGGCGGAAGGGGTTATATCTGCCCCGTATAGCGTCGGCGTCCAGATCCATACAGGCGTCCAGCAAATATACGAAGCGGCCCAAAGCGTTGGCCATGGGACGCAGGGTCTTTTCCCATCTGTCCTGCCGGTATATAAAAAGCTCCTCCAGCATTGCGCCGAAGCAGGCGGCGGCCCGGTCAGGCGCTTCAAGCTTCTGCTTTTCGATATCGCGGAGCTCATCTATGCCGCGCTCCATAGCGGCGCACTGGCGCGGGTAGTCATGCTTTATTCTTTCATAGGCGCCCTTGAGCAGCCGCGCCTGCGCAAGCGCGTTTATGCTGCCGTCGTCCTCCCAATCGTCCAGGCGCTTGAGGTAGGCCAGGGCCACATTCATATGTGCGGCGTAGTCAGCCGTCTCTCCGCCGGACCAGGGGCGGGGCTTTCCGGGATGGCGCAGGCACCTGTCCTCCCCCGCCGTCTCCTCCGGCTCGTAGAGGGAGTTGAGCAGCAGCATCAGAAAGCTCATATCGTAGTTCAAGGTGAGCCGGGAAAGCTGGCCGTGCTGCTTTTCAAGACTCCTGCACAGCCCGCAGTAGCAGGCCTTGTATCGGCTGAACTGCTCCTCCGTCAGCCCCTCCGGGGAGGCTGTCAGATATCCGAACATCTCAGCTCCTGCCTGTGAAGGAGCAGCCGCACTTGCGGCAAACCACCTTTATCTTCCCGTGTCCCCGGGGCACCCGCAGCGTTGTCCTGCAGGCGGGGCAGGTAAAGAACTTGTAGTCCTTGCGCTGCACCCAGCGCTCCTTGCGCACCCTGTAAGCGGCTGAAAACTTGTACCTGAGCCGGATAAATTTGCCGTTCTCCTCCCGGCGGCGGTAGAGGTTCCGGGAGAACATACGAAAATAAACATAGCCCATCAGGGCCAGCACCAGCATATTCAGGTACTTGCCGAAGCCGCCGGCGAAGATGAGCGCCAATACCAGCAAAATCACATCTACAACCAGCAGGAATATATTTAACTGATCGTTGCCGTTTCGTCCGGTCATGAACCGGGCCAGTTTTTCCCTCATTGCACACCCTCGACGCTAAGCATGATTTTATGATAGTTGATTGTACCACAATGAGCGTCAAAAACATCAATTAATTGTTAACATGATTCAAAAGACGCCGGGCTTCGCGGGGAAAGAGCAAGCGACCCGGGTCTGTCAGGCTCCCCGCTCCCGCCTTCTCTGCTCCATAGACAGCTCCACTATCCGCTGGCAAAGGTGGGCGTAATCCAGGCCCTCTGCCGCCGCGGCCTTGGGAATAAGGCTGTTGGGGGTCATGCCCGGCAGGGTGTTCACCTCCAGGCACCAGGCCTTGCCCTCCCAGTCCAGGATGAAATCCGTCCTGGAATACACCGACAGCCCCAACGCCCTGTGGAACTTAAGCGCCGCCTCACCCACCAGCCGCTGCTCCTCCTGAGAGATGCGGGCGGGGCAGATCTCGCGGGCGCCTATGCTGCCGCTCTGGTATTTGGCCACATAGTCGAAGCTGCCGCCCTCCGGGGGCACTATCTCTATGGCGCTGAGATACCTGTCGTCCAGAATGGGTACCGTCAGCTCCGTGCCGCTTATCTTCTCCTC
>CAYSFK010000096.1:0-7900 GCA_964430345.1 uncultured Oscillospiraceae bacterium
CATATGATTGGAGAATCTGCGCTATGCTTAAAAAAATACAGACGTGGATAGACAAAATAAGCACCGGTATCGCGGCGGCGCTGCTGGCCGTGATGTTCTTCGTGCTTGTGGCCAACGTGATCCTCAGACTGATCCCCGCCGTGGGCGGTTTCAAATGGTATATGGAGTTCAGCCAGTACGCGAATGTCTGGGCCATGCTAATAGGCGCTGTGGGCGTCGCCGTCCAAGGCACAAATTTGAGGGTGGAAGTGATCGATTCCATTAACAGCAAATTCCCCTTTGGCAAAAAGCTCACTTGCACCATAGTGGATGTGTTCCTTATCGTCTTTTACTGCGTACTGACCGTCAGCGGCGGAACACTCTCGCAAAAGGCTGTTCAGGCCGTATCCACCATGCCTGAGTTCACCATGGGTCAGGTATATATCATCTTCCCCATAGCCGGCGTTTTCTGCGTCGCTGCGGCGGTGGTGCATCTGCTGGTAACACTCACCGAGAATAAAGAATCAGAGGAGGTCACGGAGAAATGATACCATGGCTGCTTATCAGCTTCGCCGTTATGATGGTCATTGGCGTCCCTATCGGCATATCTCTGGGCCTGTCCGCCATGGGCGGCATACTGTTCCTGGGCGGCGGCGGCCTTGTCACCGTGACCCAGCGGATGTTCGAGGGCATGAACAGCTGGGCCCTGCTGGCTATCCCGCTGTACACTTTTGCGGGCTACACCATGTCCAAGGGCGGAATATCCAAGCGCCTGATGGACTTCTGTTATTCTATAGTCGGGCATATATACGGCGGCCTGGCCCACGTGAACGTGCTGGCTTCCATGATCTTTGCGGGCATTTCCGGCTCCGCCGTGGCGGATACCGCCGGCGTGTCGGGTATGTTCATGCCGGAGATGGTACGCAAGGGCTACTCCAAGGAGCTGTCCGTCACGGTCACTGCGGTGTCCTCCACCATCGGCATCATAATCCCGCCCTCCATCCCCATGGTGGTCATAGCCGGTATCTGCGGCATATCCACCGGCAGGATGTTCCTTGGCGGTATCATCCCCGGTATACTCATCGGCATAGTCCAGATGATTATTTCCTACTTCTTTGCCAAGAAGGAGGGTGTGCAGCCGGAGCCTGGGCACTTTGAGTTCAAGGCCTTCGGACGCGCTTTCCTGGGCAGCTGGCCCGCGCTGCTTATGCCCGTTATCATCATAAGCACCATAACCTCCGGCATCGTCTCCCCCACTGAGGCCGGCGCTATCGCGGTGGTATACGGTCTGGTTTGCGGCGGCTTGGTGTATCGGGAGCTTAAGCTGAGTGACCTGAAGTTCTGCTTTACGGAAACCGTGAGGGTATCTGCCCGTATCTTTGTGGTCATCGCCGGCGCGAAGCTCTACACGATCCTGCTGACTACCGCCGGCTTCGACCGGTGGCTCACCGGCGTGATGCTGGGCGTGAGCACCGACCCCAAGGTCATCCTGATGATGATACTGCTTCTGTTCTTTGTAGTTACCATGTTCATGGAGTCCATCGCGGCGCTGACGCTTTTTATGCCCATCGTGTACCCGCTGGCCATGAGCGTGGGTATTGATCCCATAGTTCTGGGTGTGCTGGTGACCTGCATGATAGGAGTAGGCCTGGTGACGCCGCCTGTGGGTATGTGCCTGTATGTGGCCTGCGACCTTATGAAGATCAGGGTAGGCTCTACACTGAAATACCTTCTCTGGTATATACTGGGCAGCTTTGTGGTGTTCGCCGTTTTGATGTTCTTCCCCCAGCTCATAACCGCCGCCGGCGCGCTTATGGGCTAGAACACCCGGGCAAGGTATAAATAGACTGCACCCCAATTGTTAGACAGTATAATATACTGAGTAACAATAGGGGTGCAGTTCAGCGTTTAAGTCCTGCTTCTTTTTATAAGCTCGTCCAGGCTGACCACCGTGCAGCCCTTGCTCTCGTAATAGCTCAGCATCTCGTCGATTTTCCGCTTGTCATAGCTGGTCACACAGTCCGACAGGACGGTGACGCCGTAGCCGCATTTGCGCATATTAAAGCAGGTGGATTTCACGCAGGCCACGGCGTCCGCCCCCGCTATACAGAAGTCGGTGATGCCGTTTTTCTCGATAAACTCCGCAAAATCCCGGCTGGTGAGGGCGTTGCCCTTGCTCTTGGTAAAGACGTTATCGGATACCAGCTTCATATCCGGCGCCAGCTCTGCGCCAGGGGTATCGGGCTTGAAGGTGCGTGTGCCCTCGGACAGGTTGTAGTGCCTGATGTAGACCACCGGGATATCCTGCTCCACCGCCCAGTCGATGGCCCGGTTGATGTTGTGGATTATCTCCTTGTAGTTCTTGGTGATATCGTTTTGTATGTCGATGATGACAAGTGCTTTCTTTTGCATACTGCTGCCTCCTAAATTATTATCTGCTCAGACTTGTTATATCCCGCGTTGTTCCGCTGAAACGCCCCATTATAACAGCTTCTCCAGCTTTATCTCTTTCAGCGGCTCCCCGTCCATACTCCACTGCCTGTTCTCCGCCTCCTCCACGAAGCGAAAGCCCAGCTTCTCGTACTGCCTCAGCGCGTCGCGCAGAGGGCTTGCGGTCCACAGCACAAGCCTTTCGTAGCCCACGGCCCCGGCCCGCTCCAGCAGCGCGCCGGTCAGCGCCGCGCCGATGCCAAAGCCGCGGTACGCCTTCTCCACCAGAAACAGCCTCAGCTGCCCCACCGTAGGCTCCTCCGTCTGACTGAGCATGATGCAGCCCACCGGCCTTCCCCCGGCCTCCGCTATCCACAGCTCCTCCCGGTCGGTTTTCTCCCGGTCTGGAAAGTCCATTGCTATCTTCATGGCGTAGCCGGTGAAGCTGTCGCCCCAGCGGTATTCCTCCGTATATATGCGCTTGTGGGCCTGGGCGACGTATAGTTCCTCTCCGGGCCTGTATGGCCTGACGCTGTATTTCATCCTTCCGCCTCCTCCATATTTCGACACTGATTATAACAATTACACGGCAAACAGGCAATAGTAAGAAACCGCTGCGGCTTTATCGGCCACAGCGGTTTTGCAGACTGTCAAAGAACTTATGAAAGTGTCTCGGCGACGGAAAGGAAGAAATGTGAAAGAAACCCATCAGGGGTGTCTTTCACGTTCAATGATACGCATTTCATAACTTTTGAAGAAAGTTTTGAAATGCTAAGAAACCGCTGCGGCTTTATCGGCCGCAGCGGTTTTGAGTGGGGAGAAAAGAAGAAGATATATGAAAACGCCGGAGACCCGGCGGAACAGGTGGTCTGCCACTTCGCACATCCGCAAGGCGGGCAGTAGCCTTTAAGTCCTTGGTTGTTGTCCATCTCTGAACAGCTATAGGTTAACACCCAAAAGTGAACGTGTCGCGAACAGATTATTACAAGCAGTTTAAAAGCCTCTAAAGATTTTATTACCGACAGGGACAGGCCGCGAGGCTCGTCTATAATCGCTCCCGGGGCTCTCAGCTTTCACGGAATATTCAGCATCTTTTCAGTATTCCGTGCTATGCTTGATACACTTGGTATAAAGGAGAACGACGCCATGAGGGTTTCAAAAGCGCAGGCCGGAAAGAAGAAGCTGATTCGTATACTTATCATAATAGGGATAGTTGCGGTGCTGGGCACGGTGGCTGTGCTGCTGCTGCAGCGCTCGGTCAGCCAGCGATACGGCGCGGAGGCCAGCGGCGACATACTCTCGGCCGATGTTACCGTGGGCAGCATCAGCTCCACAGTCTCCGGCTCCGGCAATCTGGAGGATCAGGACGTGGAGGACACGGAACTGCCCTCCGACGTGGAGATAACCGAGCTGTTTGTCGCCGCCGGTGAAAAGGTCGCTGACGGCCAGCTTCTTGCAAAGCTGGATATGCCCTCGGTGGTGGCCGCCATGTCCGCGCTGCAGACGGATATCGACACGCTGGATAAGGAGATAGCCACCGCCGCCTCCGAGACGGCGTACGAGACCATCAGCGCCTCCGTGGTGGGCCGCGTCAAGAAAATATACGCTCAGGCCGGGGACAGCGTGGCCCAGGTGATGGCTGAGCACGGCGCGCTTATGCTGCTGTCCATGGACGGGTATATGGCCGCGGATATCGACTGCGTCAGTCTGACCGAGGGCGACGGCGTCACCGTGGAGGACACTCAGGGCCGCAGCTATGACGGCGTAGTCTCCAATGTGGGCGGAGACGGCGCCACGGTGCTCATCACCGACGACGGCACTGTCTACGGCGACACGGTTACTGTGCTGGACGCCGGGGGAAACCGTCTGGGCCAGGGCGAGCTGTACATTCATAAGCCCCTGACCGTCACCGGCTATGCCGGCACCATAACCAACGGCTATCTGTCGGAAAACGATTCGACCTATTCCGGCTGCCCCCTGTTTTATCTCAGCGATACCGGCTTCGGTGCCAACTACGGCAAGCTCCTTAAGGACAGGGACGAGCTGGTGGAGCAGCTTCAGGAGCTGGTCACCATCTATAAGGAGGGCGCCCTTTACTCTCACATCTCCGGCAGCGTGTCCTCCGTCATTGACCTGGACGCCGAGGAAGCCGAGGATGATACCGATACCGAAACCGACAGCGAAACCGAGACTTCAGCTACCCGCGTCATCATGAGCGTCTGCCCCGACAAGACCATGACCCTCTCCGTCAGCGTGGACGAGTCGGACATCCTCTCCCTGTCTCTGGGGCAGGAGGCCATTATAACCGTGGACTCCATCGTTGACGAGGAGTTTACAGGTACGGTCACCGTCATCGGCAACAGCGGCACCGCCTCCAACGGCGTCACCTACTACACAGTAGAGATCACTCTGGACAAGGACGCCCGTATGCTCTCGGGTATGTCCGCCTCTGTGGTCATCAATATCGAGGGTATAGACAACGCCCTGCTCATACCCAGCGACGCTATCTCCCAAACCAGCAGCATGAGCTATGTCTACACCAGCTATGACGCGACCACCGGGGAGCTGGGCGGCGTCAAAGAGGTGACGGCGGGCCTCAATAACGGCACATATGTGGAAATAAGCGCAGGACTCAGCGAGGGCGACACGGTGTATTACGAGAAGGTGGAGGAGCAGATGTTCAGCTTCGGGGCTATGCCCGGCGGAATGCAGGGCGGCCAGTCCGGCGCAATGCCCTCCGGCGGCGGTATGCCTTCCGGTGACAGGCCCTCCGGCGGCAGTATGCCCGGCGGCAGGGGCTGAACGGCGGGGTAACGAAATGATAGACTTAAAGGACATCTGCAAGGTATATGTTGTGGGCTCCGAGGAGGTCTGGGCTCTGGATCACGCCAGTATGCACATCAATCCCGGCGAATTCGTGAGCATAATCGGCCCCTCCGGCAGCGGCAAGTCCACCCTTATGAACATCATCGGCTGTCTGGACACCGCCGACAGCGGCACATACCTGCTGGACGGCATACCCATAGAGAACTACAGCGAGAACGAGCTGGCCCGAGTGCGCAATCATAAGATAGGCTTCGTCTTTCAGAGCTTCAACCTTATCCCCAAGCTCACCGCCGAGGAGAATGTGGAGCTGCCCCTTATATATCAGGGGGTAAAAAAGCAGGAGCGCATGGAGCGGGTGGCGGAGGCCCTTGCCATGGTGCGGCTGGAGAAGCGGGCCAAGCATCTGCCCACGGAGCTCTCCGGCGGCCAGCAGCAGCGTGTGGCCATAGCCCGCGCCATCGCCGCAAGGCCCTCCCTTATCCTGGCGGACGAGCCCACCGGCAATCTGGACTCCAAGACCAGCCGGGACATCATGAGCATTTTCCATCAGCTGCACCGGGACGGCAATACCATCGTCCTCATAACCCATGACGACACGGTGGCGGCCCAGGCGGAGCGGCGGATAAACATTCTGGACGGAAAGGTAGGCGAGGCAGAGCTATGATACAGGCCTTCAAAATGGCGCTGAGGTCCATTGCCGGCAACAAGCTGCGGGCCTTTCTGACCATGCTGGGCATCATTATCGGCGTGATGGCCCTGGTTATATTGGTCAGCCTTGTCAACGGCGCTACCAGCACCGTCACCGATACCATCTCCAGTCTGGGCAGCAATATGCTCACCGTCTCCATCGAGGACGACAAGGGCTCGCCTGTCACTCTGGCCACCCTCAATGAGTGGATGGACGCGGAGGGCATAGGCCTTGTGGCCCCCGAGGCCGAGGGCAGCATGACCGGCAAGTACGGCACTGAGAGCGGCACCGTCACGGTCTACGGCACCACCGCCGCCTGCGAGGAGATACAGGGGCTCAAGCTGCTGCTGGGCCGCTTCCTCAAGACCTCGGACGTGGAGAACCACAACTATGTCTGCGTCATAAACGAGACCGCAGCAACGGAGCTTGTGGGCTATGTGGACTGCCTGAACGAGCAGATATCCCTGAACGGCACGAAATATACGGTGGTGGGCGTGCTGGAGGATGACGACAGCTCCCTTACCAGTATGTTCGGCAGCGGCTCGCTGGCGGCCTACATACCCTACACCTCCCTTATGCGCCTCAGCACCACCGTCCCCTCCAGCATAAGCAGCTTCTACGTCAGCGCCCAGGAGGGCTCGGACATGGCGACGGCGGAGGCCGCCATGACGGCGCTTTTGATGGAGCGCTTTGACGGCGACGAGGACGCCTTTGACCTCAGCTCCCAGGACGCGCTGGAGGACGCCATGGGCAGCGTCACCAATATCCTGGCCATACTTCTGGGCGGTATCGCGGCCATATCCCTTGTAGTCGGAGGCATAGGCATCATGAACATTATGCTGGTCACCGTCACCGAGAGGACCCGGGAAATAGGCATACGCAAGGCCATCGGCGCCACCAGAAGCGTCATATTGCAGCAGTTTCTGCTGGAAGCCGTGGTGCTGTGCATGATGGGCTGCCTTATCGGCATCTTCCTGTCCTGGGGCATCCTGCGCGTTATAAGCGTGGTGGTCTCCAGCCTCAGCATGAGCTTCAGTATGCAGGGCAACGTGGTCATAATCTCGGTGCTGTTCTGCTTTGCCATAGGCGTGGTATTCGGTCTGTACCCGGCCAACAAGGCCGCCAGAATGCTGCCCATAGACGCCCTCCATTACGGCGGCTGACAGGAGGAAGAAATGCTTTTATCCAAATCCAAAAAAGAAAAGAAGCCCGCCCAGCAGCTCAGCGATGAGCAGCGCATCGAGCAGCGCCGCAGAAAAACAAGGCGTCGTCTCATCGCGGGCGGCGTAACAGTGGCGGCTGTCATAGCCATACTGGCCCTGCTGCCGGAAGCTGCAAGCACCGGCGGCCAGATAACGGCGGAGGAATCGGTGCTCAGCGTTCAGGCTCAGACCGGCAATATCGACACCGTGTTCTGCGGCTCCGGCTCTCTGGCCGACGGTACGGCCACGGAGATCAAGGTCCCCGCCACAGTGGAGGTTCTGGGCTACACCGTGACAAACGGCCAGTCCGTCAAGGAGGGCGACGTTATCGCGGTGGTGGAGCAGAGCTCCGTGCTGGCCGCGGCGGCGGAGCTACAGGAGAAGCTGGACACGCTGGACGAGGAGATAGAGACCGCCGCCGCCGACAATATCTCCTCCATGATAGCCGCCACCACCGACGGCAGGGTCAAGGTCATATACGCCGAGAAGTACAAGCCGGTGCTGGACACCATGTATGAGCACGGGGCCCTTATCCTTGTGTCTCTGGACGGCCTCATGGCTCTGGACATCCCCGCCGACGGCCTCGTACCGGGGCAGAGCGTCACCGTCACCCTGTCCGACGGAACGGTACAGACCGGCTCCATTGCCCAGATAGACGACGGTGTGGCCACCGTCACCACCGCCGACGAGGTTCCGGACTACGGTGAATTCGTCACCGTCAGCGATCTGAGCGGCGGCAAGCTGGGCGAGGGCGAGCTGTACATACACAGCGAGC
>CAYSFK010000097.1:0-7800 GCA_964430345.1 uncultured Oscillospiraceae bacterium
ATAGGCAACCTGCGTACCGTTATCTGGCGCGCATGGGACGTCTGCATGAAGATATAGTTCTTCAATATAGTACTAAAAAATCGCGGAGCCTCGGCTCCGCGATTTTCATATTTACTCCAGGTACTTAAGCACCGGCTCTATGGATTTCTTCAGCGACGCTACCTCCTCGGTCAGCGCGTCTATGTCCAGCTTGCCCAGCTGCTCGGAAAGCTTGCCCAGCTCATCTGCCTTTTCCCGCAGCTTCCCATAGTCCACAGTGCCCAGAAAATCCATGGTTTCCTTGAGCTTATCCATGTTCACGCCCTCCAGCGCGGCGGACACGCTCTCTATCTTGTCCACGGCGTCGTTATATTTCTGCACTGCCGCGATGACCTTGGGCCCGGCGTAAAAAGCCAGCCCCACCAGCACCGCCAGCACACAGCACCAAACTATGGCCTTCCACCACCGGGCCCTCCGCTGTCGCTTCTCTATCCGCTCCAGTCTCTGGGACATCTGCCGTAATAGCTCACGTTCCTGCTCGTCCATGGCTGCGCCTCCTTTTCAGTTTGATAAAAGTATACGTATTCCATCTCGCCTTGTCAATAGCGGTGTCTTGAGCTTTGTTCAGAAAATGTCACAGCTTCTTGCAATAGCGTCGGGTATATGCTATGATTGCCGTGAAGTGTTCACGAACGGAGGGAAAGCGTGTGGAAAGCGGCGAAAGAACAGCGGCGGCGGCGAAGCTGGCGGCGGAGATACTGAGTCTGTCCCAGGCCACTCTGGCCGCAAGTCTGCGCTTTCTGGAGCGCCCTCTTTTTCGCCTGCAGCTGAAAAGCGGCGACAAGCCCTGGTTCGCCAGCGACGGACGCAGGCTGTACTACGAGCCCTGGTACGTGCTGGGCCAGTACAAGGCCGACCCTCTGGGCGTGAACCGTGATATGCTCCACCTGCTGCTGCATCTTATATACCGGCATGGCTACGTAGGCAAGGACATTCAGCGGGAGTACTGGGATCTGGCTGCCGACATAGCAGTGGAGTACAGTATAAACGCCCTGGAGCTCAGCTGCACCGACGCCAAGAGGGCCGCGGGCCAGCGGGAGTATCTGGAGCTTTTAAAGCGGGAGCTGCCCGCCCTGACGGCGGAGCGCATATATAAATGGCTTCGGGACAGCGGGATGAGCAAGGACGAGGCCAAGGAGCTGCGGCTTAAGTTCTTCGGCGACGAGCACGGCATATGGTATCACTCCGACGACCCGGAGGCCCTTAAGCTGGAGCTGGAGCCGGAGGAGGTCTGGGAGGAGATATCCAAAAAGGTCCAGAACGAGTTGGAGCTGCTGCGAGAGGACAAGAGCAGTCCCCTTGTCCAGAGCCTGAGAAGTCTGAACCGGGTGCGGTATAACTACACGGAGTTTCTGCGGCGCTTCGGCGTCTGGGGCGAGGCTCTGCGCATCTCCGACGAGGAGTTTGACAACAACTACTACACCTACGGGCTGGAGCTCTATGGCAACCTGCCGCTGATAGAGCCGCTGGAATACCGGGAGCAGCGGCGGATAAGGGAGTTCGTCATTGCCATAGACACCTCCGGCTCCGTCAAGGGCGAGGCGGTGCAGTCCTTCATCCAGCACACCCATGATATACTATCCCGGCAGGAGAGCTTCTTCACCAAAGTGAATATGCACATCATCCAATGCGATGACAGGATACGTGAGGACGTGAGAATAACCGGCCGGGAGGACTTTGACCGCTATCTGTCCACTATGGAAATAAAGGGTCTTGGGCAGACAGATTTTCGCCCTGTGTTCGCCTACGTGGACGGGCTGCTGCAAAAGAAGGAGCTGACGGAGCTGCGGGGACTTATATACTTTACCGACGGCCAGGGCGTGTTTCCCTCAAGGAAGCCCCCTTATGAGACGGCCTTTGTGCTCCACGGTGACGAGCTGGAGCCGCCGCCGGTCCCCTCCTGGGCCGTCAGCATGAGCATGAGCGAGGCCGAGGTACTTAATCTGGGGCGTGGTTGAGATGGAACTGCTGATACCTTTCGGAACAGAATACATAGAGGACGGCGAATATGCCGGCTGTGAGGCGGAGCGTATCATACTCCCCGGCTCTCTGCTCGGCATCGGCAGCGAGGCCTTCGCCAATTCTCCGAACCTGCGGGAGCTTATACTGCCGGACTCTCTCACGCACTTGGGTGCCGCCTGCTTTCTGGGCTGCGGTGCGCTGGAGGTCGTGGGGCTGCCGATGTCGCTGCGGACTATCGGCGAGGGTGTCTTTGTGGAATGCGGCGCGCTGAAAAGCGTTTGCTTTCCCGATGGGCTGCTGCGCATAGAGGCCATGGCCTTTCAAAGCAGCGGGCTTCAGAGCGTCACTGTGCCGGAGAGCGTGGAATATATCGGCGAAAACGCCTTCTGGGAATGCGAGGCGCTGAGGGAGGCCAACGTCCTGGGCCGGGATACGGTGATAGAGGAAAACGCCTTTGGCTGCTGCTATGAGCTGACCCGGGGTTACATCGCCCCCGGCTGCGCCGGGGTTTGCAGTCCGCCGGAGGAGCTGCTGTACACCCTGCTGTGGTGCTCCTGCCCGGAGCGGCACAGGGAGGCGGAGTCCCGTCGGGCCAGGGATTATATCCAACGAAACGAGCCCCTTATCATGGAGCGGATCTTCAAATACAACAATGTGGCCGCAATGACCGGGCTTGCGACGCAGAGACTGATAAAGCCGGAAAGCATAAATGCCTATGTGCGGCAGGCCGCCGGACTGGGGCTTACGGAGATCACCGCGCTGCTGCTGAAATGCCGGGGAGGCGCCGGAATACAGGACGGGGAGTTTGAGCTATGAACATCAAGCAGGCTAAAGAGCAGATCAAAAACGCCATGAGGGCCTATTTTGCCAGGGACGAGTACGGCAATTACCGCATTCCGCCTCAGGCCCAGCGTCCGGTTTTCCTGATGGGGCCTCCGGGCATAGGCAAAACCGCCATTATGAGCGAGATAGCCCAGGAGCTGGGGGTGGGCCTGATGGCCTACTCCATGACCCACCATACCCGCCAAAGCGCCCTGGGCCTGCCCCTTATCCAGACCAGGACCTACGGCGGACAGGAGTGCAAGGTCACGGAGTACACCATGTCGGAGATAATCGCCTCGGTCTATGATATGATGGAGGATGGCGGCGTCACCGAGGGTATACTGTTTCTGGACGAGATAAACTGTGTGTCCGAGACTCTGACCCCGGCCATGCTCCAGTTCCTTCAGTACAAGACCTTCGGCAAACACGCCGTCCCCGGCGGCTGGATAGTGGTGACCGCCGGCAACCCGCCGGAGTATAACCGCAACGTCCGAGAGTTTGATGTGGTGACCTGGGACAGGCTCAAGCGCATAGACGTGGAGCCTGATTACACGGTATGGCGGGAGTACGCCGCCGCGAAGGGCGTTCACCCGGCGGTGCTCAGTTATCTGGATATCCGCGGGGAGGACTTCTACCGGGTGGAGAACACCCCGGAGGGCAAGCGCTTCGTCACCGCCCGAGGCTGGGACGATCTGAGCGAGATACTGAAGCTCTACGAGAGTCTGGGCATAGCGTCGGACAAGAACCTGGCCGCCCAGTACCTTCAGGACAGCGGCACGGCGGAGCGCTTCGCCGACTACTACGAGCTTTTCAGCAAGTACAAGTCCGACTATCAGGTGGAGCGCATCCTTGACGGCAGCGTGAACCCGGAGATAAAGGCCCGCGCCGCGGACGCCCCCTTTGACGAGAGGCTGAGTCTGCTGGGTCTGCTCCAGGACAGCTGCGGCGGGATGCTGCGGGCCGTTATAGAGCGGGAGGACAGCCTTGCCGCGCTGCTGCCCCTGCTTCGGGAGATAAAGGCCGGAGCGGCAGTGTGGGAAAAGCAGGCTGCGGTGGCTGAAAAGCTGGAGCGGGCGGAGCGCCGGGCCAGCCTCTCCCCCGCAAAGCGTCGGAGCTTCCAGTATATGCTGGACTTCCTCCAGCGCAATCAGGAGACGGACTTCGACACGCTGAAGGCCGACTTTGACGCTGAGGTCGCCGGGATGAAACGCAGCGCCGAAAAGGCGGGCGTCGCTCTGAGTAATCTGTTTTGCTTCTGCGAGGCGGTCTGGCCGGAGAGTCAGGAGCTGCTTATCCTTGTGACGGAGCTTACCGCCAACCCCTTCTCCGCCCGGTTCATCGCCCGCTACGGCTGTGATGAGTACTACCGGCACAACGATGAGCTGATGTTCTATCAGCGCAGCACCCAAATAATCCGGGAGCTGGAAAAGCTTGAGATGGAGATATAAGCTAGATATTCTGATATGTAAACACACACGGTCGTCAGGCGGTACACTACAGGAATTTGTCAGTCACAAAGGGAAGCAGTTTTGAAGTGTATATTTACTCAGATGAAGTATAATTCGGTAACACTTATTGAAACCATTAACAAGTGCTGCTCCATCCGCTGGCTGGTTTTTAAAGCATCGGCGGCGAAACCGAATTTCACATAGTGCTGGTGATGCGTTGAGGGCGGGTAGGCCGGGATTATTACCCTACGTTAAAGGTGCATTTATCAATCCATTCTTGGTATTTACGGCGACAAGTGGGATTTTGCGTACAGCAACGACGGTATCGCCCCGATAATGAAAGTTCGACATTCGCGTTGCGGTTGTGTAAAACTGCCAAATAACTATAATATATTTTGGCAACTGTGATTCGGCCGGTTGTGGTATTATGAAGCAATAATGTAGGAGAAAAGGTGCAGCATGAATAAAACCATTGTTTTCACGCTTGTTTTTCAAATTTCGCTCTCGCCCCTGGCTTGTGAGGCTGCACCGGTGGGTGACCCGCTTGGAGAAGCGGGGGTAAAAACGGTGCGGTCCTCCATACCTGTCCCGATCCCGACGGAGGCGAACACATGAAGAAGAAACTCTCCGCCCTTCTGTGGCCAGGGTTGGTCTGCCTTGTGCCGATGCTGGTGATGCTGGCCGCTTCGCTCAAAAGCGGTCAGTTCGGTGTCCCTTGGGCCGGACGCCCAACTGTACCTTAGCATAGCCGACAATTATCTGCAAACCGGGCATTTTATTCAAACAGCTCGCGACGTAGAGGATTTCGTTGTTCCCTTTGGTGTCCCCGTCCTACTGACTGTCTTCCGCGCCCTCGCCTTTGGGCCGGCGGCTATTGTCTGCGCACAGTATGCTGCGTTTGGCGTCTCCTGCTTTCTGCTGTACAAAACGGAGCGGAATCTCTTTGGTCTGGGAGGACTGGCCCCTGCGCTGTATACGTTGGCGCTTCTGCGCGCTCATCTTCCATTGAGCGACCTCAGTGTGGAGCATTACTATCTTCCTCTCCTCTGTGTGATTCTATGGCTGTTTTCCTGCCGGGATATGCCCCGGGAAAAGTGCCTGATCTTCCTGCATCTGGCCGGTTTCTGGGCCTTTGTCTCCCGGCCGGTGTTGGCGCCGGTATATGCGGCCATATGGGTCTATACCATCGTCCTGCTTGTCCGCAGGCAGTGCCGTGTGAGGAGCGCCGCCGCTTTTTTGCTGGTGCCCTGTCTGTTGCTGGGGGTAAACACCGCCATGAACCGGCGGGAAACCGGAGAATTAATTCTGCTGGAGAATTACTCCGGTGCAAGTGTGTATCTGGCCAATAACCCCCAGACAAAGGTGTCCTATTACGCCTCCTCCCGAATCAGCCAATTTGCCGACGAGAAATACTTTGCCATCAAAGCAGACCCGTCCCTGAGCCCGAAGGAGAGAGAATGCGCTGAAAACCGCAGCACTGCAGTATGTACGGAATAACCCCGGCAGTTTTCTCCGTAACACTGCGGGAAAGCTGGTTTTGCTCTTTGTGAGTTACTGGTACGGGGCTACCCTGGTTGCTCTGGCCGGAGGCGTTTTCTTCGCGATCTTTTGTCGTCGGTGGCGGAAACTCACGCTTCTGGAGCTGGCTGTGTGTCTTCTGCTGTCGATTCTCACATCTTCGGGGTTGGTCATCGGCCGATACTCCGTGTTTCTCTGGCCTTTGGGTGTCCTGCATCTGGCTGCCGTATGTTACTCTGTGCTTATGCTGGTCCGCACCCGTTTTCTGTAAGCTCATCACATACAAGGACGCTCTGCATAGCTGCTATGCAGGGCGTCCTTTTGCGTGTACCTCGGTGTCAGTCTTTTTCCTATTTGACCCGGCAATTTTCATAGGGAATGGGCATCCAGTATATCCTTGCGCAATCCTCACACAGCACATCATCCACAGATGCTGTCACAGCGTAGTAAGCCTTTGTTGTGCTCTTGCCGCACTCCCTGCAGGTATACGTCTTTCCGCAGGCGCATAGTGCCAATGCCAAAACTACTGCCAATACAATCGCCGCAAGCTTCTTCATTTTCTATTTCTCCTAATATGTATTTCTGTGGGCAGCAGGCGGCTCAGTCTGTCAGGCAGTCATTCATATTCTCGAACTCTCTGGTATTGATATCTACACGATAGAATCCGCCTATCTCAGTATTGCTTGACTGGAGAGAGTAATACAGGTGATGGTCATTTTTAGGGCAAAACACATTCACCGCAAGATCAGCTGCCATGTCCGTGACTTCACCTGTGTTCATATCCATTATCTGAAGCCGATGGGGACCGTGGGCGTCGGCGACCGTAAAATAGGCTATATTGTCGCAAAAGCCCATAGAACAGGAGCCCGTAGCATAGAAGGTGTAGTTGTGGCGGTCATCGTATTCGTCACCGTCACCGGGGAAGGCATCGCTCACCACCAGCATCGGCTCGAAGGTGTCGTTTGGATAGAAGTATATCTGTCCGCCCTGGGTGTAACTGCTGTTCGGTCTGCCGTAGAAGCCTTCATCGGAGGCGTTGTAATACAAAAAGGATGCGTCAAGTTTATCGGATACATCTATCAGAACGGTGGGGTCATCAAAGGGTATCGCGTATACTTTGTCTCCATCGCCGTAGGCCTTATCATATTTGATCAGCATATACTCGGAGTTGTAGGCGCACAGAGAATAGAATTCATTATCCTCCATTTCAAAGCTCTGAAGAAGCTCTCCTCCCTCAGTTTCCCAAAGCTCACAGTAGGTCTGGTAACGGGAGGCGGACACCTGCTTTTCGTAAGTACACATATAGTAGAACTCTAAATCCTGATCCAAGGCTCTGACCGCATAGGTACTGAAAATCTCGTCCACCTGGTCATCTACACACACCCGAGGAGTGAACTCCTCTGTTCCGTAGTATGGGCTAATATCCATTTTAGCCACATATACGGTGTCGCCGTCCGAGTAGAAAATAAAGTCTCCCACCACCTGCAGGTCACAGACTCTGCTCTCGAAAGGGTCCTGCTTAACTACATCGCAGAGAACCCGCACACCGCTGCTGTCGCCGTCCACCGGCATACTGTAGATCTTATGTCCGTCTGAGTAATACAGCGTCATGTCCTGCTGCGCCATAGCCAATCCGTTGCGCTTGCCGCGCTCTGGATGGGTAAAGACCGACTGTAATACCTGACCCTCAGGATAGAGATAATCTTCTTCTGTTTGGGCGGCTGACTCCATCTGTGCCTCCGCTTCAACAGCCGGTGACTCCGGCTGAGCTGGGACTTGAGATTCTCCACACGCAGACATGGACAGCAGCAGACAGAGAAACAGGCAAATGGAAACTACTTTCTTCATGGATATTTCCTCCTGATATAAATTGTACTGTTAATATACCGTGTTAAACCTGACGTGTGGTCGCCCGAAAAGCGACATATTCGCTAAGATTTTTTTCTTACGCTCACCTGGCTGTGTTCGTCAAGTAAAAATGTTAGCAAAAGGTCCCCAAAAAGGTTAGCAC
>CAYSFK010000098.1:0-7734 GCA_964430345.1 uncultured Oscillospiraceae bacterium
AGCACCCCCAGGCCTGCGAGACCTTGGGCATAAACGTTATCGCCATGCGCTTCAAATGCGTGTGCATCTCCGGATTTCTGGCGGGTCTGGGCGGCGCCTGCGTCACCATGGCCACCTCCAACCAGTTCCGCCCCATCTCCATTGTGGGCCAGGGCTTCATCGCCATCGCCGCCGTCATCTTCGGCAAGTTCAAGCCTCAGGGCGCCATGCTGGGCTGCCTGCTGTTCGGCTTCTGCTCCGGGTTGAAGGTGGTGCTGGGCGGCTCCTCCAGCGTCAGCCCTCAGCTTATCTCCATGATACCCTACGTCGTCACCGTAATCGTGCTTATCCTGTTCGTGGGCCGTTCTCATGTGCCCTCGGCCAACGGCAAGCCATTTATTAAATCCAAATAGGAGCGGCAATGAATAAATTCCTGGATATCTCCCCCGAAGTAAAACAAGCTCTGGAGCAGGGCCGCCCGGTGGTGGCTCTGGAGAGCACCATCATATCCCACGGTATGCCCTATCCCAAGAATGTGGACACCGCCCTGCTGGTGGAGCGGACCATCCGTGATAACGGCGCCGTACCCGCCACCATAGCCGTCATCGGCGGCAGGCTCAAGGCCGGGCTGAGCCGTGAGGAAATAGAATATCTGGGCAAGACCGGCAGAGGCGTCGCTAAGGCCAGCCGCCGCGACCTGCCCGCCCTTGTGGCCCGGGGACAGGACGGTGCCACCACCGTCACCACCACCATGATTATTGCCCATATGGCGGGGATAAAGGTCTTTGCCACCGGCGGCATAGGCGGCGTCCATCGGGGTGCGGAGACCACCATGGACATCTCCGCCGACCTGGAGGAGCTGGCCCATACCCCGGTCATGGTCATCTGCGCCGGGGCCAAGTCCATCCTTGACCTGGGGCTGACTCTGGAGTATCTGGAGACTCGCGGCGTACCCGTCATAGGCTTCGGCACGGAGGAGCTCCCCGCCTTCTACACCCGCCACAGCGGCTTCGCCGTGGACTACCGGGTGGACACCCCGGAGGAGCTGGCCCAAATGTACAACGCCCAGCGGGCGCTGGGCTATATGGGCGGTATGCTTATAACAAATCCCATCCCCGAGGAATACTCCATGGACAAGGCGGTTATCGACAAAGCCATAGAGCAGGCCCTTTCCGAGTGCGCCGAGAAGCATATCCGGGGCAAGGAGACCACCCCCTTCCTGCTGGCGAAAGTGGCGGAGCTCACCGGCGGCGACAGTTTGGAGAGCAATATCGCCCTGGTGCTGAATAACGCCCGTCTGGCCGCCCTGACGGCGGCGGCGCTGGGCGCGTGAGGTGCGGACATATGGACGAGCGCGAGGTTCTGGTCTCCGTCTGCTGTCTCAGCTATAATCACGAGGCGTATCTGCGGGATGCCATAGAGAGCTTTATATCACAAAAGACCGATTTCCGCTTCGAGGTGCTGATAAACGACGACGCCTCCACCGACGGTACCGCCGCCATCCTCCGGGAATACGCCGAGAGGTACCCGGAGCTTATCCGCCCCTTTTACCAGCCGGTGAATCTATACTCCCAGGGCAAGGACCTTTGCCTTGAGGTGCTCTATCCCGCCGCCCGTGGTAAGTATATAGCCCTCTGCGAGGGTGACGACTACTGGACGGACGATACCAAGCTTCAGCGACAGGCGGATTTTCTGGAGGCCAATCCCGAATACTCCGCCTGCGTCCATAACACCCTGCTCCACTACTGCCAGGGTGAGCAGCGGGACAAGCCCCTGCTGCGCCACACGCAGGACTGCGACGTGGGCGTGGCAGAGGTGCTTCGGGGCGTGTCCTATTCCTTCCATACCAGCTCCCTCATGGCGAAAAAGGCCGTCATCGCGGATGTGCGGGACTTTTTCTATGTGGGCCTGGAGCACGGCTTCGGCGACCATCCCGACGCCCTCTGGCTCATAGTCAACGGCCCCATACGTTACCTGAACCGCTGTATGTCGGTCTACCGTATCCACAGCAGCGGCCTGTCCTGGAGCGCCAATGTGGACAGCCAGTACCAGAAGCTCCGGGAGTATACCCAGGGCGAGTGCCGACTGCTGCAGGCCTTTCGCCCCTACGCGCCGGAGGAGTACCTTCCGGCGGTGGACAGGGCCATACTGGACAAGGAGTTCGAGCTGATGTACATAGAGGGCCGGGACAGGGAGCAGCGGCGGGCGCCTTACGACGCGCTGCTGCGGGAACAGCCCTTTGGCTATCGTCTCAGCAATTTGATAAAATGCCTTTTCCCCCGGCTGCATGGCCTGTATCGGCGGAGGAAGGGCTATAACTGACAGAAAACCGGGCGTTCGGGAGCGAGCGCCCCGGTTTCTTGTTGAAATGACCTGCCGGATGAAGTATAATACCCTATATGACTTTTTCGAGGTGGCCAATGGATAATCGCCAGTGTCTTGTTTCCGTCCTCTGCACGACCTATAACCATGAGAAATATCTGCGGGACGCGCTGGACAGCTTCGTCCGGCAGCAGACGGATTTTGCCTTTGAGGTGCTGATAAACGACGACGCCTCCACCGACGGCACCGCCGCCATCATCCGGGAGTACGCCGAGAGATACCCGGATATCATCCGCCCTTTCTACCAGAAGGAGAATATGTACTCCCGGGATATCGACATTTATCATGTGGTGTTCTATCCCAACGCCCGGGGTAAATACGTGGCCTTATGCGAGGGTGACGACTACTGGACCGACGACACCAAGCTCCAGCGTCAGGCGGAGTTTCTGGAGGCCCACCCGGAGTATTCCGCCTGCGTCCACAATACCACCCTGCACTACTGCAACGGCGAGGAGCCGGACGCGCCTCTGCTGGCCCATGATTCCGACAGGGACATCCGGCTGGAGGACGTGATACCCGGCATGATAACCGCCTACCACACCAGCTCCCTGCTGGCGAAAAAGTCGCTGCTGGCAAATCCGCCGGATTACTATTTCGTGGCCTGTGAGTACGGCTTCGGCGATTACCCGGACGCCCTCTGGCTTCTGGAGAACGGGCCCGTGCGCTATCTGGACGGCTGTATGTCCGTTTACCGCCGCTACAGCAACGGCCTCGCCTGGAGCTCGGGCGTGGCGCAGCAGTATGATAAGCTCAAGCGCTTCGTCATCGGCAAGCGGGAGCTGCTGCGCTGCTACCTGCCCCACGCGCCGCAGCAGTACAAGCCGCTGGTGGAGCAGGTGATACTGGAGCGTGAGTTTGAGCTCATGTATGTGGAGGGCCGGGACAGGGACCAGCGTCGGCCGCCCTACGATAAGATACTGCGGGCCCAGCCCTTCAGATACCGGGCCGTAAACCTGATCAAGTGCCTCTTTCCCCGGCTGCACAGGCTGTACCGGCGAAAAAGAGGCTACGAGGATTGATGATACTATGACGGGAGAGCCACACAGCGGCTCGTTTTGCGCATGAATAAACGGCAGTCGGTTATAAGCAATTTGATATGGCGCTTCATGGAGCGCTGCGGGGCCCAGCTGGTGGCCTTTGCGGTGTCCATGGTGCTGGCCCGGCTGCTGGACCCCTCGCTGTACGGCAGCATTGCCCTGGTCACCGCTATCACCACCATACTCCAGGTCTTTGTGGACAGCGGCATGGCCAACGCCCTTATACAGAAAAAGGATACCGACGACCTGGACTACTCCTCGGTGTTTTACTTCAACTTGGCCTTTTGCCTGCTGCTGTACGGGGGGCTGTTTCTGGCCGCGCCCCTCATCGGCCGGGTATATAAGGACGCGGCTCTGGTGCCGGTGGTGCGGGTGCTGGGTCTTACCATAGTAGTCTCCGGCGTGAAAAACGTCCAGCAGGCCTATGTGTCCAAGACCATGCAGTTTCGCCGCTTCTTCTTCTCCACTCTGGGGGGTACGCTGTTTTCCGCCGCCGTGGGCATCACCATGGCCTATATGGGCTTCGGCGTGTGGGCCCTGGTATCCCAGCAGCTGGTGAACGTCACCGTGAACACTGCCATACTCTGGCTGACGGTGGGCTGGCGGCCCAAGCGTATGTTCTCCCTGCAGCGGCTGAAGGGGCTTATCTCCTACGGGTGGAAGCTGCTGGCCTCTGCCCTGCTGGACACGGTGTATCTCAAGGCCTATCAGTTCATCATTGGCCTGCGCTATTCCGAAAGCGACCTGGCCTTCTATAACCGGGGCGACCAGATGCCCAATCTGCTGGTGGAGAATATCAACGCCTCCATCGACAGTGTGCTGCTGCCGGTGCTCTCTGCCGACCAGGACCATAAAAGCCAGGTCCGGGAGATGACCAGCCGCGCCGTCAGGACCAGCACCTATATCATGCTGCCGCTGATGATGGGGCTGGCGGTATGCGCGGAGCCCCTTATTCGGCTGCTGCTGACGGAGAAGTGGCTGCCCTGTGTGCCCTACCTCCAGGTTTTTTGCATGATATACGCCTTCTACCCCCTCCATACCGCCAACCTCAACGCCATCAAGGCCGTGGGCCGCAGCGATCTGTTTTTGAAGCTGGAGCTTATCAAGAAGGTGCTGGAGACGGCGGTGCTCCTGCTGACCATGGGCTACGGCGTCATGGCCATGGCTCTGGGCCAGCTTTTCTCCGCCACCGTCTCCATATTCATAAACGCCTGGCCCAACAGGCGGCTGCTGGATTATACCTATCTGCGGCAGCTTAGGGATATCCTGCCTGCCCTGCTGCTGTCGGCGCTGATGGGCGCGGTCATCCTGCCGGTGTCTCTGCTGGGTCTGGGCGACTGGCTCACCCTGCTTATACAGGTGCCCCTGGGCGTGGCCGTATACCTGCTGGGCTCAAGGCTTTTCCGGGTGGACAGCTTCGGGTATGTTCTGGGCATCGCGAAAAGACTGATTCATCGCGGGAAGGAGGAGCAAGCATGAAAAAACTGCTGCTGCTGGGCGGCGCCAGATATCTGCTGCCGGTTATCCGGGAGGCAAAGGCCCTGGGTCTCTATACCGTCACCTGCGACTATCTGCCGGATAACATCGCCCATAAATACTCCGATGAATACCACAACGTCAGCATAACCGACAAAGCCGCCGTGCTGGAGCTGGCAAAAGCGCTGAAGATCGACGGCATAATGTCCTTTGCCTGCGACCCTGGGGTCACCACCGCCGCCTACGTGGCCGAGATGCTTTCCCTGCCCTCTGTCGGCTCCTATGAGGCCGTCTCCATCCTGCAAAATAAGGGCCGGTTTCGGGCCTTCCTCCGGGAGCACGGCTTAAACACCCCCTGGGCGCGGAGCTTTCCGTCCGCCGAGGCCGCCGAAAAAGCGGCAGGGGACTTCACCTGGCCGGTGATAGTCAAGCCTGTGGACTCTGCCGGCAGCAAGGGCGTCAGCCGGGCGGACGACCTCTCCGCTCTGGCCGCCGCGCTGAAAAATGCCGCGGAGCACTCCCACTGCGGCGATATAATCGTGGAGCAGTTCATCGCGCCTCTGGGCCACTCCACCGACAGCGACTGCTTTTCCGCCGACGGGCGGCTGTGCTTCGCCTCCTTTGACGACCAGCTTTTCGACAGCGGCGCGGAAAACCCCTATACCCCCGCGGCTTACAGCTGGCCCTCCACCATGCCTGCCGCCGCCCAGCGCGAGCTGAGGGATGAGCTCCAGCGGCTCATCACCCTGCTGGGCCTGGGCACCTCCCTGTACAATGCGGAGACTCGGCTGGGGGTGGACGGTAAGGCGTACATAATGGAGCTGTCTCCCCGTGGCGGCGGCAACCGGCTCAGTGAGGTGTTGCATATGGCCTCCGGCGTGGACCTGATAGCAAACGCGGTGCGGGCCGCCGTGGGCCTGCCGGTGGAGCAAATGGACGACCCGGTTTACAAAGGCCACTTCGCCGAGGTGATACTTCACAGCGAGAGGGACGGCGTTTTTCGCTCCCTGTGGATAGACGAGGCCCTGCGCCCCTTCGTTGCGGAGGAGGATTTGTGGGTCGTTCCAGGAGAGCGGGTCGAGAGCTTTTCCGGCGCCAATAAGGCCGTGGGCACCCTTGTGATGAATTTCCCCACCGGGGCGGAGCTGCAGCGGCGTATGTCCGATATGAGCTGGCACCGGGTGCTGGTGGATTAAATAATAAAGGATAGGTCATAACCATGAAAAAGCTGCTTATGCTGGGCACCTGCTACGGAAGTCTGGAGATGCTGAAATACGCCCGTTCCAAGGGCGTCTATACCATAGTCACGGACTATCTGCCGCCGGAGAAATCCGCCGGCAAGCAGGTCAGCGACGAATACTGGATGCTGAATACCGGCGATTTGGACGCGCTGGAGAAGAAATGCCGGGAGGAAGGCGTCAGCGGCGTGGTCTGCGGCGTCAGCGAATTCAATCTGGAGATGTGCATGGCCCTGTCCCAGCGTCTTGGTACTCAGTGCTACTGCACACCGGAGGCCTGGCACTACTCCCGTGACAAGTCGGACTTTAAGGCCCTCTGCCGGGAGCTGGGCGCACCGCTGCCCACGGACTATTATCTCAGCGCCGCCCTTACCGACCAGGAGCTGGACAGTGTGCGGTTCCCGGTGGTGGTAAAGCCTGTTGACCTGAGCTGCAACCGGGGCATCAGCTACTGCCATGATAAGCGGGAGCTCTTGGAGGCCTGCCGCCACGCCCTCTCCGTGTCCAAGAGCAGCAAGCTGGTGGTGGAGCGTATGCTCAAGGGTGAGGAGTGGTACGGGTTTTACTCTCTGGCCCAGGGCGAGGTGAGCCTGATGGCTCTGTGCGCCATGTACGCCCAGCCCGGCGAGCCCAAGTTCTGCTATTCCATCACCACCACCATCTCCACCAATGTGGAGCGCTACGTCCGGGAGATAGACCCCCATATCAAAAATGTCCTGAAGGCCGTGGGCTGCCGCGAGGGCATAGCCTGGATGCAGGTGATGCTGGACCAGGACGGCCATTTCTACATAATCGAGATGGGCTATCGGCTGGACGGGGACATGATGTTCATTCCCATCAAAAATGTGCTGGGCTTTGATACGGTGGCCTGGCTGGTGGACTACGCTCTGGGTGAAACCAACGACAAGGCCCTGCTGCCCCCCTCTCAGCAGAAGGCCTACCGCCGCTGCGGCAGCAGCTATATGCTCTGGACCAACAAGGGCGGTGTGATAGGCTCCATAGAGGGACTGGAAAAGATCGCCGCCATCCCCGGCGTAACGGTGGATTCGCTGGCCAGGGTGGGCGACGAGATACACCCCTATGAGCCGCTGGGGGACATTCTTTTCGACACCGACGACTGCGAGGGTACCTGCCGCTTCATCCAGCTGGTGAACGACACGGTGAAGATTACCAACACCGAGGGCGAAAACGTCCTTATATACTACACTGACTTCGACTATCTCCGGAAAGAGTACGAGCAGGGTCTGGCAGGGAATTAAGGCATACCGACGAGTCGCTGCCCGGTGCGGCAATTGAAAAGGAGAATGACAGATGCGCTCTCAATTGGATAAAAAGCGGTTTTTCCCCACCATTGGCCTGATAGTCCTGCTGCTGGTGCTGGTGTCGGTTAATTTGAGCTCGGTGCAGGCGGCGGTAAACAGCACCTACGCCTTCTTCTCGGAGCAGTTCGACTGGCTGTTCGTGGCCTCCAACCTCTGCGCCTTCGGGTTCTCCGTGTGGATAGCCTGCAGCCGCTTCGGTAAGGTAAAGCTGGGGGGCGAGGACGCCAAGCCCGCCTACAGCAAGTTTTCCTGGATAGCCATGATGTTCACCACCAGCTGCTCCGCCGGCCTGATAGTCTT
>CAYSFK010000099.1:0-7697 GCA_964430345.1 uncultured Oscillospiraceae bacterium
TTCAAAAGCATGGCCTGACATTCACCAAATACATCAAAGTCAAATTCCGGAACATATCTGTGTTCGATTTTATTTCGTAAAGAAATAAACAAGCGCAGATTTTCTTTAGCCGCATCGGAAATGGCATTTCCACATTTATCAAGGCAACTATCTAATTCCCATGCTTTTTTATCGCCGTCAACAAACTTATCACTACCGTCTTTATTCTTATAAAAGTAGTCCGTTCCTTCCGATTCATAGATTGCATGAAATAGAGCTGCCCATGCAATTATCATCATAACAATATAGCCTTGAGATCTGAAGGCTACAATAGGCCTATTATATATGTCAATAGCCAAAATAGCGGAATCTCTCGCCTTGATTACAAGTTCTTCCACTTGTTCGGGAAGTTCCGGCTTAAAAGGTTCGATACTTTGTTTATAATTCTGCGACATCATTCGCACATATGCTTCTTCTGTATATGTGCTCACATCAGCGGAAAAATACTTGTTAGAGTGCAATATAAGAATATCAGACCACTTTTTGGTTCTGTATGTGTTTATAGTGCTGCCACTCCAACCCGTTGCCGTTGCAATATCATCGCTTGAGAATTCCTTCTTTTCGTTCTGCATTTTGAGGAAGAACTGGTATGACGCTCGAAATTTTTTAGCCTTTGTGTCTTTTGCCATATTCATTCCCACTCTATCGTTCCCGTGGGCTTGGGGGTCAGGTCGTAGAGGACGCGGTTGACACCGGGGACCTCGTGGGTGATGCGCTGGGTGATATGCTGCAGCAGGGGGAAGGGGACGTCCTCCACGGTGGCGGTCATGGCGTCACGGGTGTTGACGGCGCGGATGACCACGGGCCAGTCGAAGCTGCGCTTACCGTCCTTCACGCCGGTGGACTTGAAGTCCGGCACGATGGTGAAATACTGCCACACCTTGCCCTCCAGGCCGTTCTTGGCGAACTCCTCCCTCAGTATGGCGTCGGAATGGCGCAGGGCCTCCAGCCTGTCGCGGGTAATAGCGCCCAGACAGCGCACACCCAGACCGGGGCCGGGGAAGGGCTGGCGGTAGACCATGGAGTCCGGCAGGCCCAGAGCCTTGCCCACGACCCGCACCTCGTCCTTGAACAGAAGTTTAATCGGCTCCACCAGCTCGAATTTCAGATCCTCCGGCAGCCCGCCCACATTGTGGTGGGCCTTCACAGGGCCGCTTTCAATAATGTCGGGGTATATGGTGCCCTGAGCCAGAAACTCTATCCCGTCCAGCTTCCGTGCCTCCTCCTCGAACACGCGGATGAACTCCGCGCCGATGACCTTGCGCTTTTGCTCCGGGTCGGAGACTCCGGCCAGCTTGTCCAGGAATCTATCCACCGCGTCCACATACACGAGGTTCGCGTTCATCTGGTGGCGGAATACCTCCACCACCTGCTCCGGCTCACCCTGACGCAGCAGCCCGTGGTTGACGTGGACGCAGGTGAGCTGCGAGCCCACCGCCTTTATCAGCAGCGCCGCCACCACCGACGAGTCAACACCGCCGGAGAGAGCCAGAAGCACCTTTCTGTCGCCTATCTGAGTCCGCAGAGCCTGAAGCTGTTTGTCTATGAACGCCTGGGCCAGCTCTGCCGTTTCTATGCGCTGCATATTTTCGGGACGTTTGTTGTCTGCCATTATACTGTCCTCCGTATTTGTGTAATTTCGCTCTTATTATACAGGTCTGTGCCCGCTGACGCAAGAGCAAATGGAGCTGCTCAGTTCCCTCGCAGCGGCTTTGAGGCACGAACGTACGCAGCCACGAAAACAAGCGCAATCCCCGAGCCTATCATTATCCATCTCAGCGATACGGCGTCCGCCATAGGCCCGAAAACGGCCATGC
Organism: uncultured Oscillospiraceae bacterium; assembly: GCA_964430345.1. Classification (GTDB taxonomy): domain Bacteria; phylum Bacillota; class Clostridia; order Oscillospirales; family Oscillospiraceae; genus Limivicinus. The sequence goes on from CAYSFK010000099.1 coordinate 1,857, forward strand.
CCACAGGCAGAAATCCGGAATACATGGTGCTCAGCAGGCCGAAAACCCGCCCCTGCATGGCGGTGTCCGTCTTTTCCTGTATAAGAGTGGTGACGGCGGTCTGTATCATGGTCAGGGCCACGCCGTATACCAGCATAAACGACAGGTAGAGGATGAAGCCCCGGGACAGGCCCATGCCCACAGCCAGCGCGCCAAAGGCCAGCAGGCCCATGGCCAGCGTCTTGACCCGGCTTTTGAAGCCGCCCCAGGTGCTCATAAGCAGACCACCGGCCAGCATCCCGAAGAAACCCACCAGCTCCACGGCGGTGAGATACCAGTAGGTGTCGCCGAAGGTACGGCTGACGAAAAGCTGGGCCAGAAAACCGGCGGGGACGCACAGGAAGATGAAAATGCCGTACACCGCCAGCAGCCTGCCCAGCAGTTGATGGGAAAAGGCATAGCCTATGCCCAGCTTCATATCCGCCAGCAGGGAGCCCTCATTCTGGGGCGGCTCCTGCCGTGGCATGGCAACGGCGGACAGCAGACCGACGCCCACGGCGGCGGTAAGCACGTCTATCATCAGTGTAGCCCGCAGTGTGCTGACGGTCAGCAGTGCTCCGGCGGCGGCGGGGGCCGCGAACTGCACCACGGACTGCATGGTGGCGTTGATGCCGTTATAGCGCATCAGCTGCTCCTCCGGCACCAGCTGGGGTATTACAGCGTTGACCGCCGGTATCTGTATCCCGGAACCGAAGGAGCGTATTACCGACATGACCAGCAGTCCGCCCAGCAGCACCGGCTCGCCGGTAATGTAGGGCATGGCCAGTACCATCAGCAGGGTCACCAGTGCGATGGCGGCGTCCGCGCAGATTATGAGTTTTTTGCGGCTGTATCGGTCCGCCCATACCCCGGCCGCAAAGGAGATGAGAAACTGGGGCAGGTAGGAGCACACCGCAAAGGCCGCCACCCATACGCCGGATGAGGTGCGCACCGTAGCGTACCACACTATAGCAAGCTGCACAAGGGTGGAGCCAAAGAGTGTAATGCTCTGACTTATGAGGAAAAGCAGAGTACGGCTTTTCCAATTGGTCTGTACTTCGTTCACGTTGTTATCCTCCTATTATTATCAGCATAGGAGAGAATACCACCAACGAAAAGGTTGGTGGTATACTGTAGGGTTTCAAAATAACCGCTGCATTTCCTGCAGTATCGCCGTCATTTTGAGGGCGCTATTCTCTGCCGCGTCCAGAGATACCAGCAGCTTGTCGCAGGCCGACACGATGTCCTCGTCCTGTTCCGGCACATTCAGCGCCTGCCGGATATCAGCGCCGGGGTCGCAGGACAGCTGCCGCAGCATCCGCAGTATGGACTCCAGAGAATACCCGGCGCAGCGCAGCGCCCGTATCAGCCGCAGCTGTCGGATATCCTCCTGAGTATAGACCCGGTAGCCGTTGGCCCGCCGCTTCACGGTCAGCAGGCCGTTCATCTCCCAATTGCGCAGCGCGTCCGCAGTAACGCCCAGATGCTCCGCCGCCTGCCTGCGCCGCAGGAGCACTTTATCCGAATGCTCTTCGTCGGACAGAATGCCACGGGCTATCCTGACGGCCTCCTCTGCGTTCTCGCGCTCGCCGCGCAGCCGAGTCAGATACTCGCCTGCCAGCAGCAGCGCGCCGTCAAAGTCGCATTCGGCGGCAGTCTTGAGTGTATCTACCAGCTTTTTTCTCAGTCCGTTCTGCGTTATCTCCGTCTGAAAGGCGGTACGGGCCAGTCGTATCTGTTGTATCTGCAGCTGGGTGAAAACCCGATAGCCGTTATCCCGCCGCCGGGGCCTGGTGATAAGCCCCCATTCCTCGTAGAAGCGCACGGTGTTGGGGTGTATGCCGGCGATAGCCGCCACCTGGGAGGTGCTGTATTCCTTCTGCGCCATCCCGAGCCCTATTCGGCCAATTGCGCTGTGTCTGTCGGCGTCACGGCTTCCGGCGCCTTGGCCTTAAACACCTTGGACAGCAGGAAGAAGCCGAACAGCAGGCCGTTGACCAGCAGAGCAGGCAGCAGATCGCTCCAGTTTATCACCTGGTTTTCCAGCACGTCCGCTGCGTAGTTCTGGGATATGACGGGGACAAGGTTGTTGTTGAGATAGTGGAGGATGACCGGCACCCAGATATTGTCCGTTTTCATATAGGCCCAGGCGAAGAATATGCCCAGAGTGATGCAGGTTATCTGCTGGGACACGGCGACCTGCCAGCCGTAGCCCACGGCGTAGTAGAAGAAGTCGATGGGCAGGTGCCACAGGCCCCACACCACGCCCAGGATGATCACGCCCCAGCGGAGGCCGAAGCGCTTTTGCAGCAGGGGCTGAAGGAAGTATCGCCAGCCGTATTCCTCGCCGAAGAAGGCCAGAAACACCAGAAAGAAATTGGGTATCAGCGCGGCTATCATTATCCAGGCGGTGGGGCCGGAAAAGGCCGCCGAAAACTGGGACAGATCTCCGTCCAGAGCGCAGCCTATCAGAAAGCGCCCAATGTACAGGGCCAGGAACACAAGGATGCAGAGCAGGGAGCGCTTCCAGTTTTTGAAGCGCAGACCGAAGGCTGCCCGGGTGTCATTCTTGTCAATAAGCAGCAGCACCCATGCGGCCACGCTGCCCACGATGATAGGCAGCTGTATATACAGGCTCCACTGGGCGTCGCGGATGAACATCCCGGCTATGCAGGCGGCCACCATAAGCGCGGTTACTACTATGTAACCCCGGAAGAAGTGCTTGGGCAGGGCCTCGTCCCGCCTGGTTATGAGGAAGGCCAGTATGACCCCTGCCGCGGGGTAGAACATCTGGGCGTTGGGGAATACCGTCAAGTCATAGCCCTGCTTTGCGCCGTACCACATATATACGCCGAACAGGAAAGGCAGAGCGTAGGCTATCAGCGTAAATATTGTCAGCTGTTTTTTCTCGGTATCTGTAAACATTGTAATTCCTCCTTTATTCCTCGGGCTTATCCTCGCCCTGATTTTCCAGCTTGTTCAGCCGCTTCTTATATATGGCCGAGCAGAACAGCAGGGCCAGAAAGCAGCTTACGAATATGAATACCAGCATCAGCACGCCGGTAAGTATGGCCGTGCGCATATCCCCGTAGTTTTTCAGAGAGATGAAGAAATAGGCCACGCCCATCACCAATGCGGCGGCGGCGCTGCACAGCAGGTTCACCTTGGGGCTGGACTTCAGATGCCTGTCCCATACTCCGGCCCGCAGACAGGCCACCAGCATATACACGCTCAAGGCCATGAAGACTATCCACTCGCCCGCCAAAACCCGCATCGAATCCTCGGCGTATATGAAGGACTGCACCAGCATAGAGACCAGCAGCCCCCAAAAGGCCAGCCAGCAGCCGTTGTGTTCTATCTTCAGCAGCTTCTGCTCCTGCATCTCGTCCAAATTGTTCTTAAACAGTTTCATCCTCGTTCTCCTCCCAAAATAATTCGTCCAGGCCCTTGCCCAGTACCCGGCATATAGACCGGCAGAGCTTTATGGTGGGGTTATACTCGCCCTGCTCTATGGCGTTTATGGTCTGGCGGGATATGCCCACCGCCTCGGCCAGCGCCCGCTGGGTCATGTCCTTCTCCGCCCGTGCCACCTTTATCCTGATGTTTCTTGCCATAGGCACCTCCAATTCTTGCTTGCGGGACAAAGTGTAACACAGACGAGAATTATTGTCAAGTATATTTGACAATAAATATTATAAAATTTACGCAAAGTCAAATCAGGCCTTCTCACAAAGGAGAAGGCCTGATTTCCTGTAAAGGAGAGGCAGCGCCTCCCACGTTAAGCCTGTTGTTGCAGGGTATTTCCTATGCTTCTTCAGGCTCCGGTTCTTCCTCCGGAGCAGGGAGTGCCTCCTCGGCCCTGGCCTGCTTGTACAGCCGCAGCGCGTATGCGCCTATGATAACCACCATCACCAGCACCGCCAGCTCCACCACGGGGATGGAGACAAAGGAAGCGATAATGATAGTTGCGGAGTCCACCAGCATATGCAGGGCGAAGGCCAGCACCGCGTAGCCGAATTTCTTCTTTCTGATGGCGGTGTATATGAGCACCGACAGGGCGATATGCAGGGTGACGGCCAAAATGCGCTCCAGCCCGGCCACAAGAAACAGCCAGGACGGCGTGGAGGCCAGCCCCACGATGCCCTGAAGGGTGGTTTCCCTGGTGACCTCGTCCAGCGCGCCCAGAGAGCTGATTATCTGCTGACCCTGACCGCAGTTTATCATAATGCTGTATACCAGGTTGTTGATGTAGGTCATCCCCAGCAGCAGTATGGCCTCTATGCCGCCGTGGCCCGCGCCGTACATCAACGCATTCTGAGGCTGCCTGTCCTTTTTCATCACCAGCAGCATGAACACATAGCGGCCCGCCTCCTCAAACAGCCCGGCGGCCGCGCCGCCGTAGAGGGCGTAAAGCCAGATGTTCCCGGTTATGACGGAGCCCGCTGCTCCGCCCAGCACCGCCTGATGCATGGCCTGCTCCAGCACCATGGCAAAGAGGGTGAAGCTTATGCAGCCCAGAAAGAAGGGGAGCACCCGCGCCTTGAATTTCACCCGCAGTATTATAAACAGGGCGATAGGCAGGCCGAAGGCGACGAGAAGCGAGAAGCAGATAGCCGCAACGCTGGCGGCGGGAACAGGTTGAAATGTCATGATTTTTCCTCCTATATATTACAGTCAAAGCTCATGGTGCAGCGCTCCTTGGCGCCGGTCCCGGCAAAATAGCTGTTCTCCATGGGTATCCACAGCCTAAAAAAGCTGTCGTGCAGAAACTCCGGCCGTTCCAGCACCCGCTTTTTCTGAAGCTGGGGGGTGACGGAGAGGAACGCGGATATATCGTAGTACCCTGCCAGTGCCGGGTGCATACTGTAGGAGCCCTCCACCACGCACAGCCGCCACGGCGTGACCGTCACCGGCTCCGCCAGCTTCGCCTTGTGGCAGTCGTAGGGCCGGTAGCTGAATTGGCCGCCCCGGCTCAGCGGCTCCAGCACCTCGGAAAGAAAGCGCTCGTGGTCCACGTTGCCGCCCACCTGAGCGTAGCGGGCCTCGCAGCGCTGCTCCGGGCGGAGGAAGAAATCGTCCATATGAAATACGGTGCAGCCGTATTTTTCCGCCAGATACGCCGCCAGCGTGGTCTTGCCTGCGGTACACATACCCTCGATGGCCAGCAGCGCGCCGCCGTCCCCGGATATGCGCCTTTCCAGTTCAGCCGTCAGCGGCGCGAAGCGGCCCTCCATATCCCGGCTCATCTGCATCGGAAGGATATGATGGTGGCGTTGCCACGGCCTGCGGTCTTTTTCAGCTCGTACTTGTCCGGGAAGGCCTCGAACAGCTTTTGCAGCCTGGCGAAGCCGAAGCTTTTCACGTCGAAGTCGGGCATGGAGCGCTTGATATACTGCCCGGCGGTGTTGACGTTGACAAAGCCCTTGCTGTCCTTGTATTTGTCGGAGGCCTGCTTTATCAGGCTGTGTACCTCCTCCATGTTGAACTTGCATTTATATGAGATAACGTCGGCTGTCTTGCGCATCTCGTACTTATCGGGGAAGGCCTCCAGAAGCTTGGACAGCTTCACGAAGCCGTAGGTGCGTACGTCGAAATCCGGCTTGGCCCGCTTGATGAACTGGCCGGCGGAGCCGATGCTGGCGTAGCTGTCCTCGTCCTGATACTTGTCACAGGCAAGGCGCAGCAGGCTGTGTATCTCCTCTATACTGTCTCCCGAGGTCTCGGCGGCGCCGTTTTCCTGGGCCTTGCCGCCGCTCTGCTCGGCCTTTACCGGCTCCGGGGCTATCTCCAGATTCTCCAGAAAGATGAACTCGTCGCAGCTGT
>CAYSFK010000100.1:0-7668 GCA_964430345.1 uncultured Oscillospiraceae bacterium
TAACGGCGTTGGTCTGCATCTCGGCTATCTCGGGATAGGTGACGGCCAGACGGCAGCCGCGGTGGCCCATCATGGGGTTGAACTCGTGCAGGGAGGCGATGAGGGCCTTGATAGCCTCAACGGACTTGCCCTGAGTCTTGGCCAGAGCCTCAATGTCGGCCTCCTCGGTGGGGACGAACTCATGGAGGGGCGGGTCAAGGAAGCGGATGGTAACGGGATATCCGCCCATAGCCTCGTAGATACCCTCAAAGTCGCCCTGCTGCATGGGCTCCAGCTTGGCCAGAGCCGCCTTGCGCTGCTCCAGAGTGTCGGCGCAGATCATCTCGCGGAAGGCGGCGATCCTGTCGCTGTTGAAGAACATATGCTCGGTACGGGTGAGGCCTATGCCCTGAGCGCCCAGCTCCCTGGCCTTGCGGGCGTCATAAGGTGTGTCCGCATTGGTACGCACCTGGAGACGGCGGTACTTGTCGGCCCAGCCCATAAGGCGGCCGAACTCGCCGGCGATGGTGGCGTCCACTGTGGGGATAACGCCCTCGTATATCTTGCCGGTGGAGCCGTCCAGAGAGACGTAATCGCCCTCGTGGAACACCTTGCCGCCCAGCTCGAACTTCTTGTTGGCCTCGTCCATCTTTATCTCGCCGCAGCCGGAAACGCAGCACTTGCCCATACCGCGGGCCACGACCGCCGCGTGGCTGGTCATGCCGCCGCGCACTGTCAGTATGCCCTGGGCGGCTTTCATGCCCTCGATGTCCTCGGGGCTGGTCTCCAGACGGACAAGGATGACCTTTTCCTTGCGCTCATGCCAAGCCTTGGCTTCCTCGGCGGTAAAGACCACCTTGCCGCAGGCGGCGCCGGGGGAGGCGCCCAGACCCTTGCCCAGAGGCACGGCGGCCTTGAGCTTGTCGGCGTCAAACTGGGGATGAAGCAGGGTGTCAAGGTTCCTGGGGTCTATCATCAGCACTGCCTGCTTCTCGTCTATCATGCCCTCGTCCACCAGGTCGCAGGCGATCTTGAGAGCGGCGTGGGCCGTGCGCTTGCCGTTGCGGCACTGGAGCATAAAGAGCTTGCCGTTCTCCACGGTGAACTCCATATCCTGCATATCGTGGTAATGGTTCTCCAGCAGCGCGCAAACCTTGATGAAATCGGCATAGGCGGCGGGGAACTTCTCCTCCATCTGAGCGATGGGCATGGGGGTGCGCACACCGGCCACAACGTCCTCACCCTGGGCATTAGTCAAAAACTCGCCCATAAGCTTCTTCTCGCCTGTGCCGGGGTCACGGGTAAAGGCCACGCCTGTGCCGGAATTGTCGTTCAGGTTGCCGAAAACCATGGGCATAACGCTGACGGCAGTGCCCCAGGAGGAGCGGAACACGGCCTCAACAGCAGCCTTCAGCTGAACAACGGGGTCAGAGGGGAAGTCAGCGCCCAGCTGCTTTTTGTACTCGGACTTGAACTCCTCCGCCAGCTCCTTCAGGTCAGCGGCGGTGAGCTCAACGTCAAAGGTGACGCCCTTGCGGGCCTTCATATCGTCAATAAGCCGACCAAAGTATTCCTTGCCTACTTCCATGACCACGTCGGAGAACATCTGGATGAAGCGGCGATAGGAGTCATAAACAAAGCGCTCAAACTTGGGGTCGGGGTTGCCCTTGATCATGGCGGCGACCACATCGTCGTTCAGGCCAAGGTTCAGTATGGTGTCCATCATGCCGGGCATAGAGGCGCGGGCGCCGGAGCGGACGGAGACCAGCAGAGGATTGTGCAGGTCGCCGAACTTCTTGCCGTTGATCTGCTCCATCTTGGCCACGTAGGTCATTATCTCAGCCATGATCTCGTCGTTTATCTTGCGGCCATCCTCATAGTACTGGGTGCAGGCCTCGGTGGATATGGTGAAGCCCTGAGGCACGGGCAGACCGATATTGGTCATCTCCGCAAGGTTGGCCCCCTTGCCGCCAAGAAGCTCGCGCATTGAGGCATTGCCTTCGGAAAAGAGATACACAAATTTTTTACTCATAAATACATTGACCCTTTCTATGATAATTTAACAATTGACACTTAATCCATTGTTTAGAATATCACAAAAAGGGTACTTTTATCAATGCATTATACTTACAAATCCTTGGTCATTAAGTATAAAATTTCGTCTGTAATTTTTGCAAAACCAACAATATCCAATACTTCTCCGCGAATTCTGGTATCAAAGCCGCATTTGACCAGGGCTTCGGCGGCTTGCTCCCTGCTTAAGCCCGGAATTCCGGCGCTCAGGGCGTTTACCAAAGTCTTGCGCCGCTGGTTAAAGGCGGCGCGGATAAGGGCGAACATCAGCTCCTCATCCCTTACCTCCACAGGCGGGGCCTTGCGGCGGTCAAGGCGTATGACCGAGGAGGTCACCTTGGGCTGAGGCACAAAGCAGGAGGGAGGCACGTCGAACAGAGGGCGGGCTTCCATGTGCCATTGTACGAAAAGCGTAAAGGCACCGTATTCGGCGGTACCGGCCTTGGCGCAGATGCGCCGGGCTACCTCCCGCTGTATCATCACCGTTACTGCGTCAAAGCAACCGGCATTGATAAAGGCTGTCAGCAGGGGTGAGGTCACATTATAAGGGACATTTGCGCAGACCACCTTGCGGCCGCTGCCCAGCTTCTCTTCGCAGAGCGCACGGATATCCTGCTTGAGCACGTCTCCGAATAACAGCTCCACATTGGCACAGTCGGCCAGAGTTTCGGCCAGAACGGGCTTCAGTGATTTATCCAGCTCTACGGAGAGCACCTTGCCGGCCCTGCGGCTCAGCTCCCGGGTGAGGCAGCCCACGCCGGGGCCAACCTCCAGCACGGCGGTGTCTCCGTCCAGCCCCGCTTCTTCGGCAATGCGCTCCGGTACCCAGGCCGCTGTGAGAAAGTTCTGGCCCATGGACTTGCTCAGACGGAAGCCATGTCTGTCCATAAGGCCGCGTATGCTGTTGATATCAGTAAGCTCCATTATCTGTCCTTCAATATTTTCTCGTAGGCCTGCCTGCGGGGGTCGTGCCCCGGCTCGCTGACCACCAGCACATTGCCCCGGTAGCGATAGCCGTTATCCCTAAGCAGCCGCTGCATGGCCTTGTTTTTCCCGTGGGTATCAACCCTGACACAGCGCCGACCCCAAGCGCGGCACTGGGTCTCCACACTGCGGAGCAGATACTCCGACATTCCGCTGCCCCGGTACTCTGCCGCCACCGCCGTCCTGTGCAGCACACAGTAAGGCATATCGGCGCTCCACTTGCCGTCGGTAATGTCAGCGTAACAGGGCTCCTCTCTGGTGCTCAGTACGAAGAAGCCGGCAATGTCCGCACCGTGGCGGAGAAGAAAGCACTCGCCCCGCTCTATATCGGCGGCAAATACCCCGTCGGTGGGGTATTTGCCCTGCCACTGGTCCACGTTGAAGCGGCGCAGCCCGGCTCTGGCATCGGCCACTATCTGCATTATTCGCGGAATATCCTTCTCCGTGGCCGGGACACAGCTCAAGTCCTTTTCCAGCCTCACACGGCCCCGCTGCTTTTCTATCTCAGAAAGAAGCTTTACATCCCGAGGCTCTGTCAGCTCCAGCGCCCGGAACATATCGGGCCTGCGCTCCATGGTGCGCTCCAGCTGCTGTTTCCGCCGCCAAAGCTCCACCTTCTCATGGTCGCCGCCCAGCAGCACCTCCGGCACGGCCCGGCCCTCCCAGACCTCGGGGCGGGTATACTGAGGGTACTCCAGCAGTCCGTCCCAATGGCTCTCCCCGGTGTAGCACTGCTCGTCCGACAGCACACCGGGCACAAGCCGACATACCGAGTCCGCCACGGCCATGGCGGCTATCTCCCCGCCGGTGAGCACGAAGTCGCCAAGGGAAATCTCCTCGTCCACACACTGCTGGATAAAGCGTTCGTCCACGCCCTCATAGTGGCCGCAGATAAGCACCAGATGGTCATAATCCTCCCGGAGCCGCTTCGCCGTCTGCTGGGTATAGGGCTGCCCTTGAGGGGACATAAATATGACACGGCTTCGCCTCCGGTCAGCGGTCGCCATAACGCTGTCGAGACAGGCTTTCAGAGGCTGGGCCATGAGCACACAGCCGAAGCCGCCGCCGTAGGGGTAGTCGTCCACCTGCTGCTGCCGGTTGTCTGTATAGTCCCGTATCTGAACGCAGTTTATCTCCAACAGACCCTTCTTGACGGCCCGGCCTAAAATGCTCTCGTGGAGCACAGCGCCCACGGTGTCGGGGAACAGGGTCAGTATATCTATACGCATTTCGCTTGCCATACTTACATACCCTCTATGAGCCGCACCGTCACCACGCCGGCCTCCGGGTCCGTAGCTATGACAAACTCCGGCACCGCGGGGATGAGGTGCTCCCGCTCGCCGCGAACCACATATATGAAGGAGGCGGGAGTCTCGAATATCTCCGCCAGAACGCCTATCTCAGCGCCGCCCTCATCCAGCACTTTTGCGCCGATGATATCCTGCAGAAAAAAGGCGCCTTTTCTCAAGGGCGCGTCCTCACGGCGGACAAGAACTGTCCTGCCCTTCAGCGCCATGGCCGAGTTTACATCGGTCACGCCCTCCAGAGAAGCCAGCAGAAAGCCCTTGTGCACACGGGAGGACAACAGCTTTACCTCCCGTCCGTCAATGAACAGCCGCCTAAAGCGCCGCAGAAACTCCGGGGAGTCCAGCCACACATCTATCTTCAGCTCGCCGGCAATACCGTGGGTGTTGATTATCTTGCCGGCCTCGATGAATTCTTTCTTATCCATAATTACCTCTGTATGTTTAGTCGGTATCTACCGTATGGGTCTGGCCACGAAATAGCGGCCGTAATACTCAAAATCGAAGCGCTCTGGGTCAAAGACGCCGCTCTCATCCAGGGACGCTACATATACTGCGTCCTCGCCGGGGTCGGGGGTAATGTCTTTCATATCGGTATAACAATAGGTCTGGGAATAGCTTCTGCCGTTAACCTCGGTCTTACCCTGAAAGTACAAGGCGTCCGTCTCATGACAGAACAGGGTCAGTATTTCGCTGACAGCGGCGCTGCTGTCGCTTTGGCTGCGGACGGTGATATAGATGCGCTCCACGTCCTCGTCCTTGACAGAGCTTACAGCCGTCTCAAAGTCCTTGAGGAAATATGTCTCTATATCCTGGGCAAAGGAGCCGAAATAGACAGTGCAGAATAGAACAAAAGCAGTCAGATACACGGCGGGCACGGCTATCCGGGCGAAGGGCAGGGCGCGGGCGGAATAGTATATGCCCAGCCCGGTGAAAAGGATAAGCGGATAGAAGATGATGTTTTCCCGGTTCACGTTGACGCCGTTGGTCACAAGCCCCGCCCAGACGCCTGTCAGCAAAAGGATAAGCGAAAGCGTGAGGTCGGAGCGACGCTTTGCTTCTCGTATGCCGCATACCAGACCGGTAATAAAAAAGGGGGCGGAGAACAGGTACATGGTGCCGAAGCCCTCTATATCGTTCCAGGGCAAGTCCTTGCTCTGGAGCACCACAAGCTTGAACAGCGCGCGGACATTAGTGAGAAGCTGGGCCGGGAGGTCCTCTGAAAAGAAAAGAATATCATGAGAGCGGACGCTTCCGGAGAAGTAGGGCAGGGTAAACAGCGGCGTGGCCACAGTGGGCAGCTCAAAATAGTTTATAGCCATTACGGCGATAAAGGGCCAGGCCGTCAGCAGATACGCAAGAACGCAAAGCAGGGCCTCCCATGGACGCAGCACTCGTTTGACAAGCAGATACACACAGGAAACGCTAAGGAAAACAGGCACAGTATATATGGATATCCCGTAGCAGTACATACTCAGGCCAAATACCGCCATGGACGCGTACAGCCAGCCCCGCTTCTCAAGGCCGCGATTCAGCATAAACAGACCGACGCACAGAAAATGGGGGAACAGATTGCAGTCCAATGCCCATCGGCTCTGCATGAAATGCCAGGGGTCCACAGCGGCGAAGAACAGCACCGCCAGCGCGGGCAGGGCGCCAAACACGTCACGGCTGAAAAGATACAGGCACAGAAGCCCCGCCATACTGGCAATCAACAGCGGCAATCGAGCGGTCACCACCGAAAGCCCGAAAAGCTTTATCAGCGGCGCCTGCATATAGGAGAGCATAGCGCTCATCTGCCCATAGCCCCAGGCCGTCAGATGAACGGGAAGGCGCATACCAAAGCGGTCTGTCCCGTATTCCGACAGGGCCAGAGCGTCGACTGCGGCCATGGCGCCGTCCTGATTCATGCTGTCGGGCACCGTACCAAAGCGGTACAGGCGAAGCAGCAGAGCAATTGCGAACAATACAAGGGCCAGCAGCCCGGCCAGCCGCTCCCACTCCGAACCGGTCGGAACGGCGTTCGGACAGCACTCCTGTGAGCGGAAAGACTTGATCAGCGCCAGAACGCAGACCAGTGAGCAGCCGACCAGCAATATGAGGTTAAATACATCCATAGTCAAAGTTGTACCATACTTGTCGGGAGCGGCTAAAGCCGCTCCCGCAATTGTTATTTACAAGCGCTGCCGCTCAGAGATTGCCGGTGGCGTACATGGCGGCTGTCAGCGCCACTACGGGGGCTGTCTCGCATCTGAGTATACGCTCTCCCATGGAGCAGACGCGCAGTCCGCATATCTTTGCAAGCTCCGCCTCAAAGGGGGCGAAGCCGCCCTCGGGGCCGGTTATTATGGCGGCGGTCTTTATATCGGGGGATACGCTCAACACGTCGTTGAGGGGCTCGCGATCACCGGTCTCGTACATGAACAGACCCAGGTCCTTCTTAACGGCCACATTAAAGGCGTCCGCCAAAATTCCGGCCCAGCCTGTGGCGGGAATAATACCGCGTCCGGACTGCTTGGCCGCCTCCTCAGCGATACGCTGCCAGCGCTCCAGCTTCTTCTCCTTGTTGTCCAGCTTCGCAACGCAGCGCTCACAGTGGAAGAACAGTATCTCGTCGGCCCCGGCTTCCACGCATTTCTGTATTATATAGTCCACCTTGTCCCCCTTGGGGAGACCGCAAAGCACCGTAACCTTAACGCTGGGCTCCGCCGGACATCTGACCGTCTCAATTACCTCGGCCTCGACCTGCTCCTTATCAGCGCTGACAAGGCGGCACTTATAATCTGTGCCCTCACCGTCGCAGATAACGATATCCTCACCTGGGCGGAGCCTGAGCACTCGCACGTGCTCCGCGTCCCGACCCTTTATTATCGCCATGCCGCCCAGGATATTAGTCCCGGCCATAAAAAATCTGGGCATAGTCTGCTCCTCCATATTATCAGTTCATAGATGGTGGTATTATCTCACATTTTTCACCGCTTTGCAATAGACAGCATAGGATGGGACGGAGAAAAAGACGGGAGAGGAACGCCATGGGATCGAGTAAAGACAGGGAATTGGAACAGAGGCTGCAGGGCTTTGAGGAGGTCTGGCGGCGGGTGGCCGGGGAAAAGCAAAAGGAATGCAAGGCGGAGCCGAAGCTGATGCCCCGCAGACGCAGCAAGCCCAGAGGCCGCTATGAGTCTCAGCCATAATCAAAAATTTATGGGGAGGCAGTAATGCCTCCCCGTCAGACTGTCAAAAAACTATAATATCAACTACCGATAACAGAGAAGCGGGGGTGCGCGAGGGGGCAAGGCCCGCCTCGTGGTTCAATAACCCGCCGTCT
>CAYSFK010000101.1:0-7619 GCA_964430345.1 uncultured Oscillospiraceae bacterium
GGGGTGCTAACTTTTTCGAGACCTTTTGCGATACTTTCATTTTACCGAAAACACAGATACGGAATGGAGATGAGCAACTATGTTGTATAGGAAAATTGCTGATGTAATTGAAAAGCACCTGCGCTCCGGCACAGATAAGATACTTCTGGTCGATGGCGCGCGTCAGGTCGGAAAAACATATATTATCCGTCATGTGGGGCAGAAACTGTATGAGAACTTCATCGAGCTGAACATGATCGAAGACTCTGTCGGAGAGAGGCTCTTTGCCGACATCAAAACCGTGGACGATTTCTACCTTCAGGTCAGTATGCTGGCAGGCGACAAAATGAAAGAACGTGAAAACACACTGATCTTCATAGACGAGATACAGGCATATCCGCACCTGCTCACTCTTTTGAAGTTTTTGCAGCAGGCCAACAGGTTTACCTATATTGCCAGCGGGTCACTGTTGGGTATGACACTTGCGGAAACTACATCCATCCCAATGGGCAGCATACGAAAGGTGAGTATGTACCCGCTGGATTATGAGGAGTTTCTATATGCCAACGGCATGAACAGTTTTGCCGTAGATGCGCTGCGGCAAAAGTTTCTGCGTCGTGAGGAGCTGGATGATGCCGCCCACAACAAGCTCATGGATCTGTTTCACAAGTATCTTTTGGTAGGTGGAATGCCGGATGCGGTCAACTCCTTCATCACCGAAAAGAACATCGTCAGAATTCGGGAGATACAGAGCGAGATACACAGTTATTACGCAGCCGACGCCTCCAAATACGACGCGGAGCGGAAGCTGAAAATCCGTAGGATATATGACATGATTCCTTCAAACATGGAGAACAAGAAAAAGCGGGTCGTGGCGCAGAGCATAGAAAACAAACGCGGCAAAACCTTCTCGGATTACAGCGATGAGTTTGAATACCTTATCAGCGCGGGCGTGGCCCTAAGCGTGCAGGCTATTTCAAATCCGGTGTTTCCGCTTATCGAATCGGGGGCAAAGAACCTGCTGAAGCTCTATCTGAATGATGTGGGTATTCTCACCGGAATACTGTACGGCAACAATATACGCGCAATTTTGGACGACGTTAAGAGCATCAATCTCGGTTCGGTTTATGAATGCGTAGTCGCCAGTGAGCTCGTCGCCCACGGGAATACTCTCTACTACTATGACAACCGCAGCCGCGGCGAGGTTGATTACCTGATTGACGATTACGACAGTCTTTCGGCAGTGCCCATCGAAGTTAAATCCGGCAAGGATTACACTGTACACAGCGCACTTAGAGGCTTTGTCTCAAACGGCGACTACCATGTAGAGAAAGCCTTTGTACTCTCCAATGAGCGCAAGATAGCAGCCAGCGGAAAGATAACCTATCTTCCGATCTACTTTGTCATGTTCTTCGGGAGCAATACGCAAAGCGGTGCGACAATAGAGTGAAGATTCGATAAACGGCGAGGGCAGATTTTTCTCCTGCCCTCGCCGTTTGTTGTTTTACATCTTAATTGCCTCATAGCTACCAGTGTCCGTATCTATAAGCCATGCCTGAAATCGGTTCTTTTCATGCTGACAGGCGCAGTTGAGCACTAGGGTTTGGTCAATTTTAGTTGCGCTGAAGTCCTCGTGTATGTGTCCGCATAGCCACAGCTTCGGCTGAATTCGCTCTATCCACAGCTGGACAGCTCTGCTGCCAACATGCTCTCCGGACTTGACTGTATCTCCGGCGAAAAGCGGCGGCGTGTGCGCAACGATTACAGAGCTTCCATCGGCTGGCAGCTTTTCCAGCTCATAGCGCAGCTTGTTTTCGTTGGCCTCGCGGTTCGTGTTGAAAGGCGTGATATTCACGAACTCAAAGGGCAGCAGTTGGACGCCGCAGACCGTCTCGGGAGCGACAAGATAGTGCTCTCCGTCATACTCGAACCAATCGTCGTTACCCAGAATAAAGCGCGCATCTTTGCCCATCGCGTCAAGCTCCGCGCTGAAGCTCTGTGCATCCAGACGCTGTAAGGCTGAAAGCTCCAAGACCGACGAGGCGCAAAAATGCTTTCCCCCAATATCTCCACAGACGACTATAATGTCGGCAGATGCGGCGGCGGTCCTGAGCTTTTCAATTATCTTTTTGTTGCCGTGTATGTCAGAGGTAGCAAGAATTATCGGCATAGTCTCCCTCCAGCATTATTCCGCGCGCAACCGTATATGCAAGGCAATTGCTATTTCAGGTTTTCGTCACCCATTCAAGTATTATGTTTTTAGTATACACATAAATCTGGCACCATTCAAGGAAAGTTTGTATATGTTTTACATTTTGACGGAATGATGCATAATCAGCTACTTGACATATGACAAGTAGCTGATTATAATACTATCAGAAAGAAGGTGCTCTCATGCAGGAACAGATCATCAGAGAAAAACAGGATTTGACCTGGCTGTCATGGTCAAAAATACGCAACTCGTCCGGGACGGCGGGTTCTTTTCTCAAAGGTTATTCCGACTTGGGCGGCGAAAAGATATACTATAAACTCTCAAACTATGATGCAGTTCGAGGTATCGTTGGGCATGAGTGTATAAACGAGCTGATTGTTGATCGCTTGCTGGATATTCTCGGCATTGAGCACTTGTCATATCAGCTAATCCACGCCGATATTCTCATAGACGGTAAGCCGCATACGACATGGCTCTGCGCGTCTAGGGACTTCAAGCAGCGCGGCGAGAGCAAGCTGGCGCTGGACGCCTACTATCAGGCGGAGCGAGCGGACGATGAAAACCCGCTTGACTTTTGTATCCGCAGCGGCTGGGCAGAATATATCTGGGAAATGCTTGTGGTGGACTACCTGATTCTAAACCGTGACCGACATGGAGCAAACATTGAAGTCCTCAGAAATTCGCGTAAGAAAACCCTGCGGCTCGCTCCCCTTTTCGACCATGGGCTGTCGCTTATATTTAACAGCATGGATGAATCCGCTGTTACCGCCGTCGATGTCATGGAGGATAAACCCGTACAATGCTTTGTGGGCTCGCACTCCACGTGGGAAAACCTAAAACTGATACCTGTAGGAAAAATGCCGATCCTGAATCCGTTGCGGGAATCCGACAAGGCAGTTTTATTTGATGGGCTTGACGGGGCAATCTGTCAGGCATGGCTGGATAAGATATGGGAAATGCTTTGGAAAAGATGGAGTGCATATGAAGCTTTTTGCGATCAAAGACGAAACTGATTCGAGCGAAAAAACACTGGCATGGCTCATTTATTATGAGGCTGAAAAACGCTTCTATACCGAGCTGCCGGACGATGCCGACCCGTGGGAGACGCCGCTGCTGCTGTCCTCCGTCTTGAAGCGCGGCGAGCGCACAGTGAATGCCTATTGGAGCAAGCTTTGGGTACAGCAGCGCATTGTGCCGTCAGACCGGCAGAATCTGGGACAAATCCTCAAGGATAACGCGCTGGATGTCTATGACGAATATGATTTGTTGATGCTGGCGAATGGCCGCTGCGCGCAGGATGATTACTATCTTGTCCCCATAGCTGAAAGCGAGCTGCCCGATAGCCTGACAGCCCGCTTTCTGAAAAGAGTTGAGGATGTTGTACCACTTGCCGACAAGCACCTTTTGGTGTTCTTTCGGGATGGCTCGGTAAAGAAATGCGATGTGCCGCCTCTCTCCGCACTGCTGCCAATCAGGAACAGCGACAGTCTGTTTCGTACTGTCGCTGTTCAGCCGGGCGGATACGGCGTTTGTTGGGGTGAAAGCATAAATCTGTCCGACGCCTCTCTCTACGATAGCGGCAAGGATGTGCCGCTGAGCCTTGATGATTTCCGCAGCTTTGTTGAAAACCGGATTGTAAACACTGCTGAGGCCGCGGAGCTGCTGGATTGCTCTCGGCAGAACGTTGACGACCTTGTCCGACGCGGCAAACTGCACCCGGTCAAGGCGTCGCCAAAGAATAAGCTGTTTTTGAAAAGCGACCTTACGCAGCGCAGATGGCAGTGATTAGGATGGAAAACTATCGACCACCGTTTACTGCCGAATTTTTATTAACCGCACATCTCGCGTAATGATAATTCAATAATTTGTTTCAATACATTGAGAAGGTCGATTTACTCGGCCTTCCCTTTTGCTATTTCCATTCATCCCAGTCGGAGACATTCATCCATTACTGACGCCCGGACGTCTCATTACTGATGCGGTCGGGCATTTTTGCTATTTGATCTCCTGTTCGAGAGCGTCAAACTCAGGCGTGGAAAAGAATTCGCCCAAGGTAATTTCAAAACCGTCGCAGAGCTTCTTGATGGTCACAATGCCGGGGTTCTTGCTCCGCTCATAAAAAATGCCCTTTATCGTTGAGTTTGCCACACCTGATATATAGCTTAAAGCGTTTATGGTTATTCCGCGCTCCCTGCATAATGTTTCTATTCTTTGTGCTACAGCCGCTCTCGTATTCATATCAAATCACTCCCTGATAGTATAATTGCCATATATCGCAAATAAATGTTTGCGATATATGGCAATGTAGGTTATAATCATGATATGCCGTAAGAACGAGGAAATATGCAATGTGCAAAGCATTTTTTGTACGATACCCAAGACAAATTGAGGATTTGCACAAGCCGCACCTTTTGAGCAGTGAGCGGCCATATGATGTTGTCAAAGAAATAAAGCTCGCTGCCATTGACTACGATAACTTCATAACGGATATGTGCGCTGATAGGCAGTTCATAGAGGACAACGTGGGGCTCTGTGCAGAGGGCTTAACGATTAAGTGTCTGCTCATTCGGCAGCGCGGCAGAAACAACGGTGTGCTTGTTGTCCCAGACGCGCCCATGCGCCCTGCTTTCATGAAGCTCGCTGCGCTCCTTGCGCTTGACTGAGTGCGTATTTCATATCTCCCCTGCCCTGCTCATATACATTAATACGCGAGTATGGGGAGTGGTGCAGTTGTACACAAATATCGATCAGCGCGCCTGCGACGTGGCGGTGTTCATCCTCGAGACACGTTCCACCGTCCGCCAGGCCGCCTCCCGGTTCGGCATCTCTAAGTCTACCGTACATAAAGACCTTACCGAGCGTTTGCCGCGGCTCAATCCAGGGCTGTACAGGCAGGTGCGGCGGCTGCTGGATATCAACAAGGCCGAGCGGCATATCCGGGGCGGACTGGCGACGCGAAAAAAATACAAGGGAAATTAGAAAATCGGAGGACATTGACCGTCAATGTCCTCCGATAACATTTTTGCAACAGGCTATATGCCTTACAGGAACCTGTCCAGACGGGAGCTCAGCTTGTCCTTGATGCGCTCCTGGCTGTCGTGTAGTTCCTCTTTAATGCGCTCCTGACTGTCCTTCAGCCCCTCCCGAAGCACTCCGTAATTGCTCTTTACACGGCTGACCTCGCTTTTCAAATCGCTTATGCGCTGCTCCTGCTTCTCGCGGCTGCGGGCAATAGCGTCCATAGCCTGGGCCGCCGCGCGGAAAGGCTCCTCCCCAAGACTCTCCCTGACCGGGTACAGGCCACGCCGATAGTTCTCCGCCACAACGCCGTAGCGCCGGACGGCATTTGCCACCGAGTCGTCCCAGGACATATAGATGTCCCGCTGGGCCGCAGCGCCCACACGCCTCATGGCCTCCGGCGCGGCGCAGAGCTCCCGGAGCTTGGCGGCCATAGCCTGGGCATTCTCGGCTATAAGGCAGCCGCTTACCCCGTCGGTCACATCCTCGGCGGCACAGCTGCCCTCTATGAGCACACTGCCCAATGCGCAGGCCGCCGCCTCCCGCACCACCAGACCGTTGGTGTCGAAGGTGGAGGGGAAAAGGAACATATCCGCACGGCAGTACCATGCACGTATCTGCTCCCGGTCATGTATGGGCGGGGAAAAGAATACTCTCCCGCCGAGGCCCAGCTTTTCGGCGCAGTCCACTATCTCGTCCTTGTCGGTGCCGCCGCCTACAAAAACCATGCGGAAGTCCTGCCCGGCCTCGTTCAGCAGCTTCAGCGCGTCCAGAATTATCCGTATGCCTTTATACCACATCATACGGCCCACGAACAGGAACACCGGCACACCCTCCGGCAGGTCGTAATCCCCCGTCACCTCGCTGACAAGGCCCTCAGAAACTCTGCCGCGGGGAAAATCAACGCCGTTGGGCATGACTACATATTCGCCCTGGTAGCCCAGCTTACACAGGTTCTCCCCGGCGCCGTGACTGACCGCCCAGACCTCGTCACAGGCGGAGATATTGTTCACCAGCAGCCGCTTGGCCTCCTCCTGCAAAAGCCTGCCACGGATAGCATTGGAGATATCGATGTCAAACTTGGTGTGATAGGTAAATACCACGGGCACATCCAGCTTATATCTGAGGGCACGGGCGAACATGGTGGAGGTAATGGGGCAGTGGCTGTGGATAAGGTCAAAGCTCTCACCCTCCAACCGCCGCTGTATCTCCGGCGCGAAGGGCAGCCCCGCCCGATAGCCCACAAAACGGGTCATATCCACGCTGGGATAGCGCAGCACCGGAAAGGAAAAAACGCTGTCGTCGGCGTCGGGATGGTCAGGCGTGACTACCGTTGCCCGGCCGAAGTCCCGGCTGATTATCCGGGCGTAGTTAGTGACCGCGTTCGCCACCCCGTCGATCTCCGGGGGGAAGGAATCGTTTATAAGGCAGATATCCAGCTTGTCCATAGGTCGCCCTCCGTTATTCCTGATACCTTGATTTTACCCGATATTGGGAAAAATGCAAGAGGGATAATTCGCCGGGAGGAGCAAGCCTCTCCCCTGTGATTGGCAACGGAAAGTTTAGCCGCCGAATGACTGCCGGTTCCCTCATCCGCCGCTGCGGGTTACCTTCCCCGGAGATACAGGCCATAAAGAAAAGCAGTACAGCCGCGGCTGTACTGCTTTCGCTACTGAATCATTAGTTACGCCTTGGCGGCCTCCATACCGGCTACCAGCGCCTTTTTATTGCCCTCCAGGAACTTGGCCTTGCGCTCGCCAAGCTCTATGCGGATGGCCTCCACCATCTTGTCCACGGGGACTACCTGGGTTTTCTCCAGCATTGCGCCCAGAATAGCCACGTTTGCGCCCTTGGGGTTGCCCACCTGCTCGGCTATACCGTTGGCGTCGCAGTAGACCACGGTGATATCGTCCCGAACGGATTTGCGCTCTATGATGGAGCTGTTGATGACCAGCACTCCGCCGGGCTTTACCTTGGACTCGAACTTATCCAGCGAGGGCAGGTTCATGGCAACGATAACGTCCGCCATGTCCACCAGAGGAGAAGCCACATCGTTATCGCTGACGATAACGGAGCAGTTGGCGGTGCCGCCGCGCATCTCGGGGCCGTAGGAGGGCAGCCAGGAGACGTGCTTGCCGTCCAGCATTGAGGCCATGGCGACGAACTTGCCGATCAGGAGCATACCCTGACCGCCGAAGCCTGCGAAAATAAACTGTTTCATCATAATTATTCAGCAGCCCCCTTGTCTTTGTACACACCCAGAGGATAATACGGGATCATATTCTCCTCCAGCCACTTCATTGCTTCCACCGGGTTCAGGCCCCAGTTGGTGGGGCAGGTGGACAGAACCTCTATCATGCTGAATAATTATGATGAAACAGTTTATTTTCGCAGGCTTCGGCGGTCAGGG
>CAYSFK010000102.1:0-7567 GCA_964430345.1 uncultured Oscillospiraceae bacterium
CTGGGGTGCTAACTTTTTCGAGACCTTTTGCGATACTTTCATTTTACCGAAAACATGTTCATCATCCTAACTAAAATGGTTAATCTAAGAGTACCCATTTTGAGTTAGAAAGATTACCTCATTTGAGTTGACATAGTCTTCTAATTTGATATAATCAAGAAAAAAAGAGGTATGAACGTGATGAAAACAGTCTCAATAACTATGGATGATTATTTGTATGAGTTTTACCGGACAGTAGGCGTAAACGCCGGTGGAATCAAGCCAGAAAAGGTAATGGCGGATGCTCTGTTCAAGCTGGCAGGTGAATTATCCTTAAATGCTCTTGATAAAAAACCAGCGATAAACCCGCCCAGCTCACAGAAATAGTATATGTCAGTTGATGTTGTAGGTTAGTCAATCATACTTTACACAAAAGAAGAAAAAATTAGGGGGTATTGTGCCGATTTGTAGCACGATACCCCCACGATTTATGTGCAGAATATGTAATAAGCAGTTATTATTAATACAGAAAACGTACGTTTGTTATAAACACGGCAGCATGGCTGCAAGAACCTAGTCAACTGAAAAATTATCAGTATTTATTTTGTTACGTAAGCGTCAGCCTCGAGCAGACCTGCCGCAGAGTGAGCCGATACAGGCCGTACAGCAGCGCGGATATCACCGCGACGACGATCATGCAGCTGCCGAGTCCCGCAAATTCCGAGGCTGTGATAGCCCCCTCGCCGTTGCCGTACATGATGAGCGTGTAGAAGCCCAAAATCAGCAGTGTGCCCACAATAATAGGCGCCTTGAACACTCTGGATATCTGGCCGCTGGCCGTACTGCGCAGATACCCGTTGGACGCGCCCAGCTTTCGCAGGTCCTCATACACCCAGGCGTTGGTCATGGCCAGCGTCATGCTGCGGGTATACAGGATGACAGCCACGGCTGCGAAGCAAATGATGGCGACGAAAACGAACAGCAGCAGGAAAACCGCCATTGTCGTGGTGTAATCCGCCTGATCGAGAATGCGGAACTTGGGCATATACATCCAGTTCTGGCGAAACTCCGAGCTGTCCGGTCTGGTGTAATCTATCACCGGCATCTGAAATTTTTCCGCGTTTTGCGGGTCGCCGAAATACTCGTCGCCCCGGGCAAGATATATCTCCCGGGTCACCGGGTCGAAGGCGCCGATGACCGCCATGCTCTCGTCTGAGCGGGCGACAAGCTCACGAAAGAGCGCCTTGGCAAAGGCATAGCAGTCGTTATCGGCGTTGAAGAGCACCTGCTCATAGCGCCATTCATCGGTCAGCCCCTCAGTTATGGCTGCGTAGTCCCCGTCGTCCAGTACGCGGGTGCCGAAAAGCACATCGTTTTTAAGTATGGTCTTGCTGGGAGTGACGGAGAGCGTCTGCCCGGTCACCATGTTCGTTATAAGGGAAATGTCGTTGCCGAATATCCCCATGCCGTAACCCTCGGAACTAAAGACTCCCGCTACCTCGCCGGAAGATAGCTCAAGGCTGTCGCCGGTGAGCGCGTTCCACGCGCTTTCGGAGAAAAAGCGCCCGCTTTCCAGCCTGGGTTCATACTCCTCGGTATAGGTAACGCCTAGGCTGGTCTCCCTCTCGACGTGCATTTCCCCATCCACCGCCAGCATAGCCGAGGGCTGAGATACGAAATCCTTAACCGTGACCGCGTTTTGCTCTGCCAGCGCCTCGATCTCCGACTGCGTAGGCATAGCCTTGCCCGCCGGATAAAAGAATTCATAATCCGAGGTTTGACCCGCAAGGCCCAGCTGGGCGGTGGTGAACATCATAGGCGTATAGAACGCGGCGAAGTACGCCCCCGCCACCAGCACTGTCACCACCAGCATATTGCGCACGGTCTGCCGCCCCTGAAACTGCATCATCCCTGTGGCGATAAGGTGGGGATAGCGGCTTGTACCCCGCCGCCAGCCGTTGACTACCGTGTGCAGCAGCGTCATGTAAAGCCCCGCAAGGGCGGGCAGATAGAAAACTGCGGTCAGCCACTCGGGCGCGTACCAGTGCATTTGACGGATAATGAAGCCGGGGACGAAGTAGCCCAGCACCGCGCCGACGACTAACAGCAAAATACCCACAGCGCCAAACCAGCCCGGCACGGCGCGAATAGGCTCCGCCCGATGCGCTTCGCTGACGATGTCCAGAATGTTGACCCGGCCGAGGAAGCGGGAGAGCATCCACATAAGGGCAAGGATGACAACGAGAGAGAACACCGCCGGGATGACATAAGCGCCGAAATCAAACAGCAGCGTCATTTCAGGCGTGTCGATGAGCGTCAGCCGGAAGATGCTCCACACCAGCCACGCCAGCGGTGTGCCCAGCGCCAGCCCCGCTGCGCAGGCCGCCACCGCGATGACGCTGACCTCCCGCCGAAGCTGGCGGGCTAGCACGGCTCTGGACGCGCCCAGCGCCAGAAAAATACCCATCTCGCGGGATTTGTGCCGGAAGAACAGACCGGCGGCGTACAGGGTAAACGCCCCGCAGCCGATGACGGCCAGCACGAATATCATCATCACCTGCTTGCGGGAGTCGCCTCCCTCCGGCAGGACATTCAGCACCGTGGGCGAGCGCATCATCAGGCAAAAGGCGGTAATGAGCAGCAGGGAAAAGAACAGGCAGCCAAAGAGCAGGACATATTGTCCCCTGCTCTTTTTTCGCAGGGTGGAGAACACTTGGTCAAGGCGCTTCATGTCTCGCTCACCTCGCCCATATCCCGGATAACGCCCAGCAATGCGTCCTGAAATTCGCGCCGCTCCATGTTCTCTTTGGCTAGAGTATGCCGCACGACGCCGTCCTGCAAAATGACGACCCGGTCGCAGAAGGACGCGGCAAAGGAGTCATGAGTGACCATGAATATGGTGGCGTCCAGCTCCCGCTTTGCCTGCAGGAAGGAGTCTATCACGGCGCGGGAGGACTTGGAATCCAGATTGCCGGTGGGCTCGTCGGCCAGTATCAGCTCCGGGGAGTTCATCAGCGCCCGGGCCACGGCTGTGCGCTGCTTCTCGCCGCCGGAGATATCCGCCGGATACTTGTCTTTTATATGCGCGATGCCGAACACCTGGCACAGACGGTCGGCGCGCTGCTCCATATCGGCGCTGACTCTGCCGCCGATGATGCGCGGCAGCATGATGTTATCACGCACGGTAAGACCGTCCAGCAGCAGGTAGTCCTGAAAAACAAAGCCCAGCTTCTCGTTGCGAACCTTGGCGATAGCGTCCTCGCTCAAGGCGGCAAGGTCGGTATCTCCCAGCATTATCTGCCCGGCGTCGGACGGGATATAGCAGGAGATGCAGTTTAGCAGCGTCGTCTTTCCGGAGCCGGAGGGCCCCATGACCGCCACGAACTCACCCTTTTTCACATCCAGCGATATGCCCTTGAGCACCTCGTATTTTGTCTTGCCGACCAGATAAGATTTATGCAGCTCAGTAACCTTAAGCATAGTGAAAACGCCCCTTTCTTTTCGTGTATTCAGTGTAACGCCGAAAAACTCCGGGCGCAAATGGCCCTGTCAGTTTTGGCGGCTCAGATGTAATTTTCTGCGGGACAATGTAAAGTTTGGGGCTGCCGCCGTTATATTTGGCTTTGCGGAGGCTTTCATTCGTGTTAAAATGGGCAAGGGAAGGAGGCGGTGGTATGCTGCAGATAGGGCTCTGCGACGATCAGCGCGAGGCGAGAGACACGCTGCGCTGGGCATTGGAGAGATTGTTGGAAACAAGGAAGGTGCAGTTTCAGCTCTTTGAGTTTTCATCGGGTGAGGGAATTCTCAGCTGGATGCATAAGCATCAGGGCGAATTGGACATGGTTTTCTTGGACATAGAGATGTCAGAGCTGAACGGGATGGAGACAGCCCGCAGGCTGCGGGAGGCTGACTCCGGGCTGCAGCTGGTGTTCGTAACAGGCTACGCGGATTACGTATACGACGGCTACGCCGTGGGCGCGCTGGGCTATCTGCTGAAGCCGCCGAAGGATAAACAGCTTGACGACATCCTCACCCGAGCGCTGGCCGCCTTATACCGTGACACCAACGAGGTATTCGTCTGCCGAAACGGCGAGAGCTTCTATCGCATACCCCGGAAAGAGATAATGTATTTCGCGTCGGATAAGCGACAGATACAATGCGTGACTGCCCAGCGCGAATATACCTTCTACGGGAAGCTGGACGAGGTGGAGCGGGAGCTTGACGACCGCCGCTTTGTCAGGATACATCAGCGGTATCTGGTACACGCTCCGGCGGTAGAGCTCGTATACAACGGAGAAGTGACGCTGCGGGGCGGCGCTGTGCTGCCGGTCAGCCGCTCCTGTCAGGCGGCGGCTATGGCGGCGCTGACCCGGGCGATGCTGGAATGAGGTGACAGGATGAGGCATATTCTGCTGCTTGTTTTATCGATAGTCAGATATCCCGCCTTGCTGATGGGCGCTTGGCTCTGGGAACGGGCGTCCCGGTATGTCTTGAGGGTTCGGCCCGGAAAGATGGCCTATGCAGCAAGATTACTGATGTTTGCCTTCGGCATGAGCGGGCCCATGTGGCTGGGTGACGAGAACCTGTTCTTTTTCCTGCTGGGTTTCATTGGCGTATTCTGGTTTTGCTATCAGGGCGGACGACTTGCCAAGGTTGTGGCGGGGGTGGTGTTCTATCTGCTCATATCCTCTGTGGGGACGATTTTGGATACGGCGTTCAATTATCTGCCGGGCATTGACTGGACGGACGCGGTAAGTCCCCTGCTGAAAACGCTGGCTGCGGCGCTGGTCTATCTGCTGTCTCGCAGACTGAATCCAGAGCAAAAAACGCCGGAGCTGCCCGACCGCCTGTGGTGGCTGTGCGCGTTTTTGAGCCTTGCGCCGCTGGTGGTGGTGCTGTCCTTCTCGCTGTGGAACGCCTTCGGGCGCGACGGGATGGACGCGGGACAGTACCGCATCGCCTACACCGTGCTGCCCTTCGTGTTCCTTTCGGCGCTGGCGCTGCTTGTCGCCATTGCGGTGCTGTCAAAGCACGAGCAGCTGGAGCAGTCCGCCCGGCTCGCTCAGATGCGGGAGCTGTATTATGAGAGCCTGCGAAGTAAAGAGACGCAGCTGCGCGCGCTGCGCCACGATCTGCGCAATCACCTCAGCGCGGTGTACGGGCTTTTAGCTCAGGGCGAGATTGCCCAGGCGCAAAGCTATATATCCCAGCTCACGGCATCCCCCGCGCTGCACGGCGCAAAGCGCGTCTGCGAAAACGAGCTGGCCAATGCGGTATTGACCTGCAAGCTGGAGGAGCTGGAGCGGCTTGGCCTTTCGGCGGACGTCCTGGTCACGCTGCCAAAAACGCTCTCCGTTGCGGATACAGACCTCTGCGCCCTGCTTGGAAACGCTCTGGACAACGCTATGGAGGCGGCGCAAAAGGCGGAGGACAAGCGCGTCACCGTGCGCGCTAGGGCAGACCGGGGCATGCTGATGCTGCGGGTAGAGAACCGCTGCGCGGACAAGCCCGACTTATCCAATGGAACCCTGCCCACAACAAAGCAGGACACGCAATCCCACGGCTTCGGCGTCCGCGGGATGCAGGAGATAGCCGCCCGCTATGGCGGGACGCTGGAGATGACCGTAAAGGACGACCGGTTCGAGCTGGTGGCCGCCTGCCGCTTGCGGCTTCAGACACAGCGGTATCATAAGCGGTGTTTTGCGGGGCTGCTCAGCCGGCGCCGGTTGCCTTTGTCGATTAGCCTGGGCCGGGCTGCCGAATGACCCCGGCTTTGGATACGCGCAGCAAATGAAAGGAATGATAGCATGACGAACCTGCATACCTATGTGGAAACGAACTGCGGCAACATCTGTCAGATCGTCGCGCTGAAGAACGGGCAGACCGTTTATGAGGATTACTGGCATGGCTTTCAGCCGGACGATACTCTGCATGTAATGTCAGTGACGAAAAGCGTGGTGTCGCTGCTCGTTGGCATCGCGATGGAGCAGGGTCTGATCAAGAGCGTGGAACAGCCGGTGCTGGATTTCTTTCCGGATTACCAAGTCAAGCGCGGCGAAAAGACCATACAGGAGGTTACGGTCAGGCATTTGCTGACCATGACCGCGCCGTACAAATACCGCAGCGAGCCCTGGACGAAGGTGTGTACCAGCCCGGACTGGACGGTGGCGGCGCTGGACTTTCTCGGCGGAAAAGCCGGTATCACGAATACTTTTCGGTATTCAACCCTTGGGATACATATTCTGACCGGAATCATTGCCAAGGCAAGCGGTCTGCAAACCGTGGACTTCGCGAACAGATACCTCTTTGAGCCGCTCGGCATCGCAGCATACGAGAACTTTGAGGCCCGGACTGCGGAGGAGCACAAAGAGTTCATGCTCTCTAAGGCGCCAAAAAAGCGGGTCTGGTTCGCAGACCCGCAGGGCGTCGGAACGGCAGGCTACGGTCTTTGCATCTCAGCGCGGGATATGGCAAAAATCGGTCGGCTGTGCCTTGACGGAGGGCTATATGGCGGTAAACGCGTGGTCTCCGCCGAATGGATAACGGAAAGCACCGCGCCGCGTTTGCAGTGTGATGAGAGCTTTGCCAATATGGGCTACGGTTACCTGTGGTGGACGCCGGACAGTGACAGACGCGCCTATGCCGCGCTCGGGAACAGCGGAAATGTCATATACATCAACCCCGAAAACAATTCCGTCATTACGGTCACCGGAACCTTCAAGCCCAATATACTCGATCGGGTGCAGTTCATACAGGCATACATAGAGCCGCTGTTTCAGGAGCTTACCTGATTTGCTTCAGCCGCGGTAAAAACCCAAAGCCATATGACGCTCCGCGCCGGCGCATATGTGCGGCGGCGTGGCGGCTCTTGCCGCCGCTGCTTAACAAGAACCTTCCGTAAAAAACTGTCAAGCAGCAGCGCGCAGCTGAGGAATGAGGTTGTCTGATCACACTTTCATGGGGGGGAATGCCGCATGAATTATACAGAGCAGGATCAAATGCTTTTCTTTAACGCGCACCGCGCGGCCTACCCGCTTTACGAGACGTTTGTTTCCAAGCTGGTTTCCGCTTTCCCGGAAGTGAACATCACCGTACAGAAAACGCAGATCGCGTTTTCCAAGCGGCATATCTTCGCCTGTGTTTCGTTTCAGCGCGTCAAACGGAAGGCTGAGCTGCCCGACAGTTATTTTGTGCTCACGCTTGGATTGCCGGAGCCGTTGGGCTCTGACCGCGTGGCGGTAAAAACGGAGCCGTATCCCGGCCGATGGACGACCCATTTCGTTCTCAGCGAGCCGTCCGCTCTGGACGCTGAGCTGTTCGGATGGGTCGCGCAGGCGTATGAGTTCGCGGAGAGGAAGTAACTCAGCCGACCGGAACGGCTGTACTGTGCGAAACAAAGCCTTGCCTGTCCATTGTCAGCAGACCTCTATTTGCCCCGAGAAGCCCTTCTCCCGCTCCGGCAGCGGCCCCTCCGAGCCGATATCGTACTCGCCGAATGCCATTGGAGAGAGACATATCTCCCCCGTTTTCCCGTATCAGGGACTTCCCGGGTATATACTTCCCGCCCCTGTTCATCTGCGGCAAGATG
>CAYSFK010000103.1:0-7333 GCA_964430345.1 uncultured Oscillospiraceae bacterium
TGCTCGGCGGTTGAAGCTTGCCAAAGAAGGCCGCGAGGGCTTCTTTGACAAGCTGGAGCGCCTGCGTTCACCGGGAGGGAACGCAGGCGCTTTTCAGACTGTCAAGAAACTTATGATAGTGTCTCAACGACGGAAAGGAAAAAACGTGAAAGAAACCCATCCGGGGTGTATTTGGCGTTCAATAATGCGCGGTTCAGTCCGGACGCCTACCTCCAGCTCTCCAGAAAACTGACCATGATGCTGTAAAGATTCTCCGTGGAGCGTACGCTCAGCCGCTCCCGTACGGAGTGTACCTCCTTGAGCTCCGGCCCCAGGGATACGCAGTCCAGACCCGACAGCTTTTCCATGAACAGACCGCACTCCAGCCCCCCATGGGTGGCGGTGACGATCGGAGCCTTGCCCAATACCTTCTCACAGGCTGCCGCCATAGTGTCCCTCAAAGGTGACTCCCTGCGGAATTCCCAGCCCGGGTAAGAGCTGTGCAGCCGCAGCTCCGCTCCCAGTGCGCCGCACAGGACGGATATCCGCTGCTCCAGCATATCCTTTTGCGAGCTCACCGAGGAGCGCAGGGAACACAGCAGCGCCATCCCGTCCTCGCCCACCGCCAGTACGCCGGGGTTGGCCGAGGTCTGCACCAGACCGGGTATGTCCATGCTCATTTCCTCCACGCCGAAGGGAATAAGCAGCAGCAGCGCCAGCATCCGGGCACTGTCCTCTCCGGAGAATGCCATACAGTCTCCCTGTGCCGGTGCACAGCTAAGACAGACGTTGGGGTCGCCAGCGCCGTATTCCGCCTTGAGTATATCATCGAACTGGGCCGCCAGCTTATCAAACTCCACCGCCGCGTCCTCCGGCAGCGCTATCAGCGCCGTACATGACGGCGCTATCACGTTGGTAAAGCTGCCGCCCTCAGCGGAGCGAAGCCGTATATCCGCGTCCAGCGACGCCCGGTGGAGGAAGCGGCCCATCAGCTTAATGGCGCTGGCCCGGCCCTTGTCGATGTCCACACCGGAGTGGCCGCCTCTCAGCCCGCTTATGCTCGCTCTGCGATATACATAGCTCTGCGGCAGAGACTTCAACTCCGCCTTGACGGTGCAATCCGCCCGGACGCCCCCGGCGCAGCCCGCGGTCAAGAAGCCCTCCTCCTCGGAGTCCAGGTTCACCAGCGCCCGACCTTTGATGTCCGACATATCCAGACCTATGGCCCCGTCCATACCGGTCTCCTCATCGGTGGTAAATATGGCCTCGATGCGGGGATGTCTCAGACTGTCGTCGGTCAGCAGCGCCATGATTATGGCCACGCCTATGCAGTCGTCCCCACCCAGTGAGGTGCCCTCCGCGCTTATCCAATCTCCATCCAGCCGAAGCTTCAGCCCTTGAGCCGCCATGTCTATGCCGCAGCCGGGCTCCCTGGCGCATACCATGTCCAGATGTCCCTGAAGTATCACCCCCGGAGCCGCCTCATAGCCGGGGCTGGCCTCCTTTACTATGACAAGGTTGTTGTATTCGTCCTGCCGTACGCCCAGCCCCCGCTCCCGGGCGTAGGCGGCGCAGACATCGCTTATCTGCTTTGTGTTGCCGGAGCCGTGGGGCACGGAGCACAGCAGCTCAAATATCTCAAAGACCTTTTCCGGCCTGCATCCTTCCAGTACTGTCATCATTTTTCTCCTTTTCATCAACGAGCCTGTATCAAGTGATACAGGCTCGCTTTGTGATATTGTGTTATTCCGCTGCCGCAGCTTCCTCGTCCGGTATGGCGAACTCGTCTATTACTATCTCCTCGTCCTCCGGCTCGGCCGTCTCCGCGATCAGTGAGACGAACTCGGATATATACGCCTCCTCCGGCAGCCCCGCCAGATAACCCGGCAGGTTTATGACCACGCCGTCCATGTTCTGGGGCAGCTTGACCTTATAGGTGCCCACAGCTTCCTCTCCGCCCTTTTCCTGAACTATCTCAAGGGTCATCTCGAAGTTGGGGCCTATCCAGGTGGACATACCCCGCTCCTTGGCGTAGAGCTTGGCGGCCTGCTCGCCCTTGACAATAACCGTCACCTTATACGGGCAGTCGTAGGTCTTTCCCTCATATTCCAGGGCTTTGTTATCAAAGTAGACTGTGTGTCCCCGGCCAATGAAGAACATCAAAACCGCCACAGCCAGCACGATGACCAGCGCGGCCAGCTTGATAAGCTGCGATCTCTTTACCTTCATTGCTTGGCCTCCTCCTGCTGGGCTATTTGCAGCAGTTGTCCCGTCCGGCTTTTCTGCTTGCGCTTTTTCGTCTCGTACATGATAAGGGCCACCGTAATGACCGCGTAGGACACGAACACCCGGAAGTATTCGCCTATCATGGAGTCGCCTGTTATCTTGGCGCCTGCCACCGGGGCCACGATGAACATGGTGTGGAACAGTATCACGCCCAAAAAGACGTTTCCTATGGAGGCCCTGTCCACCGACGCGCCGCCCACCAGCAGCGCCGCAATGCAGAACATACCTATCTGCGAGTGTGAGCTGTAGGTGGCGATGTTGCCCATGTTCTGCAGATAGATAATCATGCCGAAGCCGGCCAGCACCGTGGATATGACGATGGAGATTATCCTTGTGCGCTCCACGTTTATGCCGGCGTCACGGGCAACGTCCATGTCCTGGCCCACGGCCCGCATATCCTGCCCCAGCTTGGTCTTGCGAAACCACACTATGAACAGGCACAGCAGCCCGATTATGATGAAGGTCAGTACCGGTATCTTCACGCCGCCTATGCGCACGGCCAGCAGGTTGTCAATGCACTGGCGCATATTGATAAGGTCAACGGAGTTCCTCACGCCGTAGCCTCTGGGCAGGCGTATGTTGGAGTGGGCGATGGGGATGATTGGCCCCATCATGTACAGCACCACCAGCTGATACAGACCGTTTATAAAGAAGCTGATGATGTAGCTGGTTATCATTTCCCGGCCCTTGGACATATTCAGTATCTTGCCGCAGAGCATACCCAGCAGCACCGAGAAGGGCACTGACAGTATCATGGCCAGCACTACGCCGGGGATACCCCATATCTGCCAGTCGGACACAAGTATCAGGGCTATCTGCCCGGCCATAGCGCCAAGGGTCATGCCGAAGTTCAGGCCCATGCCCGCCATGATGGGGATAAGCAGGCAGAGTATGAGGAAGATATTCCGACCCATACGGGTGACTATCTCGTTTATCAGATAGCTGGGCGAGAAGCCGGAAATGGGTATGCATACCGCGCAGATAAGGATGAACATGATAGGCACGGTGTTGTTCCGGGCCATATTCAGCAGTCTGGGGCCGAAGGAGCCCTTCTTTTCCTTGTTGCTCATTTCGTTCCCTCCGTCTTTCTGGTCAGAGCGTAGAGTATCATGCCGTTGGAGACAACGATACGGATGACCTCGCTCATATCCATGTGTATCATGGAGTTCATGACCGTCGGCGTCATTGTGACTATGCCCTGGAACAGGAAGGTGCCGATAATGACGTTGGCAATGGACGCCTTGTTCACCGACGCGCCGCCAATAAGTATAGCGGACACCGCCGGCAGCGCCATGTAGAAGGGCGCTGTGTACAGCTGGATGAATCCAAAGCCCTGTTCATATACCAGTATGCCTACCGCCGCAAGCCAGGTGGACATCACCACGGAGAGCACCCGCATCTTGTCCACGTTGACGCCGGCGGCTCTGGCAAAGGTGGGGTTGGAGCCCACCGCGGTCATGGCGGTGCCGGTCTTGGTATGCAGGAAGGCCCACATGAGAAAGGCCATCAGCGCGAAGAACAGCAGTGTGCCCACGGGTATGGAGAGCTTGCCGATGTTTATTTGGAGTATGTTGGCCAGGGCCTTGTCGTAAAAGCCCTCCAGGGATATGGTGGTACGCAGTCCCTTGCCGGACAGGCCCCACACCATGGTGGAGCTTTTATACGGCAGCAGCAGCCACATCATGCACATGAAGGACACGGAGGAGAAGCCCACATAGGTGGCTATCATCATTTCCCCACCCTTTATCTTGTTCAGCAGCCAGCCGTAGCCCAGGCCCAGCAGCAGCGCGAAGGGCGTGGCTATGACTATGGCCATCACAAAGCTCATGGCGCCGGTAAAGCCGAATTCGATGGAAAGGGTGGCCCCCAGCAGCCCGGAGATTATACCCAGCGGCAGACCGAAGTTCAGGCCGCAGCCTGAGTGTATCATGGGCACCATGGCCAGCACCAGCACCGCGTTCCAGCTGAAACGGTTAATGGTGTTGGTAAGCTGGGTGGCAAAGTCCGCACCCACCACGGGCGCCGCAGCAAACAGCAGCAGCAGGAAGGCGGCAATAATGAGTCTGGGCAGACCGAAGTTCTTTAAGGCCCCCCGTACTCTCTCGCCGAAGCCGCCGTTTTCGGTGGTCAATTGTGTGTTCATTCTGCTCGCCTCACTTTACCTGACTTATCATCAGCAGGCCGAATTCCTCAGAGGGGCTGGCCGCCGGGAGTATGCCGGCTATCCGTCCGCCGGAGACTATGGCTATCCTGTCGCAGACCTGCCGCAGCTCCTCCAGCTCCGAGGATATCATCACCACGGTGACGCCGCTGTCCCGGTTGAATTTCTTCAACGCGTTCAGCACCAGCGCCTTTGCGCCCACGTCAATGCCCCTTGTGGGCTCCGACACGAACAGGAACTTGGGCTCCAGCGCGAAGGCCTTGGCAAGACATACCTTCTGCTGGTTGCCGCCGGACAGCTCCCTGGCCTTCTGCCGGGAGCCGGTACACTTGATGGCCAGCTCCTCTATGTACTTGTCCGTTACCTTGTTTATGGCCTCCTCGTCCCGCCATTTCACAAGGCCACCCAGATAATTCCTGAGGAATTTGTTTTGCACCTGCATGGCCGGAAAGGCGATGTTCCACTCCAGAGTCTCGTCCAGCAGCAGGCCCACGCCCCGTCTGTCCTCGGAAACGAAGGCGATGGAGGCGTCCAGGCACTTCCGGGGGCTGTTGAGCTCTATGGGCTTGCCGTAGAACTCAACGGAGCCGCCGGCGTTATAAAGGCCCATAATGCCGTTGGGTATACCCAGCTTGCCTTGACCGGCAAGGCCGCCTATGCCCAGTATCTCCCCTTCTCTTACGTCCAGCTCCACATTGCGCACGGTCTCTCCCGGCATATCCACCCAGAGGTTCCTTATGGACATGGCCACAGGAGCGTCGGAGCTGTCCTTTATATCCACGGCGGCAGCGGCGTCAACCTGGCGTCCCACCATCCATCTTGTGATCTCGGTTACATTGGTCTCCGCGGCGGGCACGTCCTTCACCACATAGCCGTCGCGCATGACCACC
This sequence comes from uncultured Oscillospiraceae bacterium, assembly GCA_964430345.1. Classification (GTDB taxonomy): domain Bacteria; phylum Bacillota; class Clostridia; order Oscillospirales; family Oscillospiraceae; genus Limivicinus. The sequence continues at coordinate 5,317 of CAYSFK010000103.1, forward strand.
ACCTTATTGCAGACCTCCAGTATCTCGTGGAGCCTGTGGGTGATGAAAACTATGGCGATGCCTCTCTGAGACATATTCCGGATTGAGGAGATAAGCGCGTCGGCCTCTTTTTCCGTGAGCACCGCCGTAGGCTCGTCCAGGATAAGCAGCTTGAGCTGGTCCTTGCTCAGCTCTCTGGCTATCTCTGTGAACTGCTTATGGCCTACCGGCATATCGCTTATGGCCATATGCCTGTCAATGGAGAAGCCCATCTTCTCGATGGCGGACTCGGCCCTGCCGTTCATCTCGTTGTAGTCCAGGGTGTCGAGACGCTCTCCGAATATATCGGATATCACGTTGTGTTTCTTGGGCTCTCTGTTGAGCAGTATGTTTTCCGTGGCCGTAAAGCCGGGTATCAGTGAAAACTCCTGATGCACCATGCCTATGCCGGCCTCCAGGGCGTCGAAGGGCGTGTTGAACGCCACCTTCTCCCCGTTTATAAGCACGTCTCCCTGATAACCGCCGGTCTCGCGTATCACGTCCATACCGAACAGTATCTTCATAAGCGTGCTTTTGCCGGCGCCGTTCTCGCCTACAAGACCGAGAACCTCGCCGGCCTCCAGACTGAGGTTGATGTCAGTCAGAACCTGATTGCCGAAAAAGTCCTTTTTAATGTTTCGCAGCTCCAGCAGCGGAGCGCCGTTGTTATTCATAGCTATACCCTACCTAACGCGGCAGGGGGGAGGCTAGCTCCCCCCCGCCTGTTTCTATTTTGCTTGGGGCTTTAACAGCTTACTTTACGGTGAAGTACTTCTCGGGGACCTCTATAGCGGTGGAGCCCATGTAGTGGCCGGGATTACCCATGATGTAGGTATCCTGATACACCAGGAAGAAGTTCTCGGACTTGACGCCGGTCTCGGCGTTGGTGTAAGCGGAGCCGCTCCACTCAGCGCCGGGGGAGTATACTGCGAAGGCCTTGGAGATGTCGTCCAGGTCGCAAAGCTCGCTCTCGCCGTTGATGACGTTGATGGCGTGCTCGGCAAGGCCGGCGGAGACAGTGTAGCCGTAGGAGAAGGCCCAGGTGCCGAAGCGTCCGGCGCCGCCCTTTTCACAGACAGCGGACTCGACCTTGGCGAGGATCTTCTCGAAGTCGCCGGCTTCCTCGGTCAGGTCAAGACCGAGAGCTCCGGGATAGCCCATCAGAGGAGAGGGCAGGTCGGCCTCGATGAAGAATCCGCCGTACTCCAGCAGCTGCTTGAGCAGAGGCTCGGTGTGGGCGTCATTGGTGCAGAAGTAAGCGGAATTCTGGCCGTACTTCTCTATCCACTCGGGGGCCTTCTCAAGCACGTAGGCCTGAGCACCGGCGGTGCCGACGTCAGAGGTGGGGTCGGGAGCGGTCTCCAGGACGAACTCCATGCCGAACTCCTCGCAGGCTGCCTTCATAACGGCCACGCGGCGGCTCATAGTCTCATAGGACATATGACGGGGGAAGGAAATGTGTACGAAGGTGTCGCAGCCCAGCTCATGGGCGGTGCGGATCATCAGGTAGCCACGGGCAACGAAGTCGTTGTTGGTGGTCAGGTCGGCAGCGCTGGAGATGAGGGCTATGTCCTCGTGGGACTCACCGGCGATGCAGATGATGTCGGGGCGGGACTCTTTTATCTTGCGGAAGGCCTCGGCAGTGCCGGGCACACCCTGGTTGACGATTATAGCCTTCATCAGGGGGTCGTCGGACATATTGACGATAGTCTGGATGGTGGTCTCAAGCTCTTCGGTGAAGTTGTCGGGGTAGATGGCCAGCTTGACCATGTCCTCGCCGTACTTGGCCTGGATGGCCTCGGCGCCGCGGCGGTCGTCCTCAGACTGAGAGACGGAGCCGGTGACTATGCCGATGTGGAATGCGGGCTCCTCGGCGGCGGGAGCTTCGGCAGCAGGTGCCTCGGCAGCGGGGGCTTCGGGGGCTGCGGGTGCGGGGGCCGCGGTCTGACCGCAGGCGCAGAGCGCCAGCATCATAAGAACGGCAAGCAGCAGAGCAACA
>CAYSFK010000104.1:0-7285 GCA_964430345.1 uncultured Oscillospiraceae bacterium
ACGTTGAAATCCTTTGCCACCTCGTGGATCCTGTATTTTATCATGCTCATATGTTGGTCCTCCTCTTTCCGCTTTTCTTCTCGCTGCTGTGCTCCGTGGTCTTTGCCCTGCCCCTGGCCCGCTGATACCGCCGCTCTGTTTCCTCAGCGGCCTCGGCGTATTGCTCCGGCTCGGCCTCAGCCAATTGCTTCATCAGGGCGTTGGCAAAGCCCATATCCGTCACCGCCGCCATGGCGCAGCCGCCTATACCCAAGCCTTCCGACAGCTCCTCCTTTACGAAGGGCAGCGTTACCGTCAGTGTGCTGCGGCCCCGGGTGAAGCTCTCCGCCCTGTCCCGGGCGTTGTCGGAGGCGTCCGCCGCCAGCAGCAGGAGCTTGGCCTTGCCGCCCTTTACGGCGTCTCCCGCCTTGCTCTCTCCCGGCTCCAGCGCGCCTGCCCTGCGCATCAGGCCCAAAAGGCCCATTGCTTTATCCGTCATGCCGCGCCTCCATTTCCGCCTCCAGCGCGGCGTATATCTCCTGCGGGATCTGACAGGAGAAGGCCCGCTCCAGCGCCCTGCCCTTAATGGCTTTTTTGAGGCACTGGGCGTCGGGACAGATGTACGCGCCTCTGCCCGGTGACTTTCCCTTAAAATCCAGGCTTATTACTCCCTCGGCGGAGCGCACCGCGCGTATCAGCTCCCGCTTGGGCTTCATCTCGCGGCAGCCCAGGCACTGCCTCATGGGTATTTTCTTTTCCAAAGCTGCCGCCTCCTGTCTGTGTTACGCCTCCGACTGAGGCTTGATGTCTATTTTATAGCCGGTGAGCTTGGCCGCAAGTCTGGCGTTTTGTCCTTCCTTGCCTATGGCCAGAGAAAGCTGGGTGTCGGGAACTATGACCCGGCAGCTCTTGCCGTCCTCCAGCATGGTCACGCTGACGACCTCCGAGGGGGACAGCGCCGCCGCAACGAACTCCTCCGGCACGGGGCTGTACTTCACTATGTCTATCTTCTCGCCGCCCAGCTCGTTTACGATGCTGGCCACCCTGCCGCCCTTAGGCCCTACGCAGGAGCCGATGGGGTCTACGTCGGGGTCGGCGGAGCATACAGCCATTTTGGTGCGGCTGCCGGCCTCTCTGGCGATGGACTTTATCTCCACGGTGCCGTCGAATATCTCCGGTACCTCCAGCTCGAACAGGCGCTTTACCAGACCCGGATGGGTGCGGCTTATGAGCACCTGGGGGCCTCTGGTGGAATTTCTCACCTCCACCACGTAGACCTTTATCCTGTCGCCCTCGCTGAGAGCCTCGGTCTTGATGCGCTCGTTGGGAGCCAGCATGGCGTCGGTGTACTCGCTGTTGGAGGAGATGCGTATGGAAACGCTGCCGTTTCTCGGCTCTATATGGGACACCACGCCTGTAAGTATCTCGTGCTCCTTGGAGGTAAATTCCTCGTATATAATGCCCCGCTCGGCCTCACGGATGCCCTGGATTATGACCTGCTTTGCGGCCTGGGCGGCGATACGTCCGAATTGCTTGGTCTCAACGGGCACCTCTACGGTCTCCCCCTCTTTGACCTTCTTGTTCAGCTTTTTGGCGGCCTCCAGCTGTATCTCGTGGCTGGGCGTCTCCACTGTCTCCACCGCGGTCTTAATAACGTTCATTTCTATCCGCTTTTTATCCTCGTCCAGGATTATTTCCACGTTATCCTCGCACTCGGGATTGTCGCGGCGGAAGGCGGCCAGCATGGCCTGCTTTATCTTGTCGTACATATAGCCCCGGGGAATGCCCTTTTCCTTCTCTATATCCTCTATGGCCTCAAAGAATTCTGCGTTCATTTCCAGCTCTCCTCAATAATACGTCTTATATTGACACATGAAGCTTTACCAGGGCTGTCTGCTCCTTGGTGAAGCTCATGTCGGTTTTGCCCACGTTAACGGTGACGGCGCCGTTATCATAGCCTGCCAGCGTCCCCACGAATACCTTGCTCCCGTTCATCGGCTGGTACAGGCGCAGCTCTATCTGGCTGCCCATGAAGCGCTCAAAATCCGAGGGCCGCTTCAGCTCCCTGTCCGCTCCGGCGGAGCCCACCTCAAAAACATAGCTGTCGGGTATGGGGTCCTCATCGTCCAGCAGCGGGTCAAGCCTGCGGCTTATGCGCTCGCAGTCGTCTATACCCACGCCGGCCTCCTTGTCGATGAACACTCTCAGGTACCAGGTACCGGCCTCCCTGACGTATTCCACGTCCCACAGGGAGCAGCCCTCCTCTTGAATTATCCCTCTGGTCAGCTCTGTGACCCTGTCGGTTATCCTGCTCAAATCTTCCCGTTCCTTTCCTGCGAACATCGTCAGTCAAATTTTGCCGACCCTAAAAGTCTCACAAAAAAGAGTGGGCAGGAACCCACTCTGACAATACCACTATCCTTACTTTAGCAATAATACCACTATGCCCCTGCCATTGCAAGAGTTATTTTTCCCTGAAACTGATATATTTAACGCCTGATTTCTATTGAAACGGCAGGGTTCCCCCTGCCGTTCATTCAGTATTCAAAGTCCGGGAAGTAGTGGGCGTAGAATTCCTCGTAGCAGATGCCCTGTTCCATGATAAAGGTGGCGGCCTCCTTGCCCACGTAGCGGTAGTGCCAGGGCTCGTCCCAGCCGGTCAGCAGCAGCTTTCTTGTGGGATAGCGCTTTATGAAGCCGTACTCCGCGCAGTGCTCATCCAGAAACTTGTAGAATTCCTGGTTCATATCCTCGTATACCAGCCAGGTGTAGCTTTTGTCCATCAGGTCCACGGCAAGGCCCAGCTGGTGCTCGCTGCTGCCGGGATACATGACTATCTTTCTGGCCTCCTCCACCGCCTCCTGATAGGCAGGCTCGTCATAATTGACCGTACGGCGAACGCCCTCCTCGGCGTAGACCTTCTCGTAGGCTATCTGGCTGGCCTTGGAGTTAAAGAGGTGGTTCTGATAGGAATACTCTCGGTAGGCGGCGTTGACCCAGACGCTGAAGCCGGCGTCCTGTATAGCCTTGATGAAGGCGTCCAGATATTCCATATACTCCGTGCTGAACATCTGGTAGCGGGTGATGCTTATCTTAGAGACCTCCGGCACGTAGGCCGAGGCCAGCAGGTTTTTGTCGTTGACCAGCGCCAGGTATTTATTATCAATAAAATCGTTCTGAGTAAAGGCGGGCCAGATGTCAACGGTGGGCTCCGGCGTAGGTGTGGCGTCCAGCTCGGAGAAATTAATGCTGTCGGACTTTACGAAGGCGCCTTCCTTGCCGCCGAAGATAACGCTGGTGCTGCTGTCCATGCGGGAGAGAACTATGGTATACAGCACGAGACACAGGGCGATCATCGTGATTATCCACAGGGTTTTCTTTTTCATACCTGGCGGCCTCCTTTCATTGGAATCGTCGATATCCGTTTGAGACTGTATAATATCACCATTCAGTGCGCAATTCAAGTCTATTTTGTGAAGTGATTCCCCACTTTGGGAGCAAAAGCCTCTTTATAGGCACCGCGTCTGGCGTCACACCTCTATGGTCTCGAAGCGTCCGTCCTCGGGAATGGGTATCTCGTCGTACATGGTGTCCACAGGCTCCTGAATAAGGGACAGCATACACTCCCTGACCTCAGTGTTGGGTGAATACAGAACGCCCCTCAGCGCCTCCAGCTTCTCTTCTATCTCCTCCGGTGAGTACATCCGCTGGTGGCCTATGTAGATAAGGTGGTTGTCGGTTTTCTGCAGGCCCTCGGATTTCAGCAGCAGCTCCTCGTAAAGCTTCTCGCCGGGGCGCAGGCCGGTGTATTCTATCTTTATGTCCACGTCCGGTTCAAAGCCGCTGAGGCGTATCATCTTTCTTGCCATATCGTCTATGCATACCGGGCTGCCCATATCCAGCACGAACACCTCTCCGCCCTCGGCGAAGGCTCCGGCCTGGAGTATAAGGGACACGGCCTCTGGGATGGTCATGAAGAATCTGGTGACCCGCTTGTCGGTGACCGTCACCGGCCCCCCGGCGGCTATCTGCTTTCTGAACAGTGGGATGACGCTGCCGTTGCTGCCCAGAACATTGCCGAAGCGCACGGCGATATACTTGGTGCTGTTCCTGCCGTTCATGGACTGCACGACCATCTCACACAGCCGCTTGGAGGCGCCCATGACGTTGGTGGGGTTGACGGCCTTGTCGGTTGATATGAGGATAAAGAGGCCGGTGCCGAAATCACCGGCGGCACGGGCCACGTTGTAGGTGCCAAAGACATTGTTCTTTATGGACTCCGCCGGGCTGTCCTCCATCAGCGGCACGTGCTTGTGGGCGGCGGCATGGCACACAACGGCCGGGCGGTAGGTCTCAAAGACGTATCTGACCCGTCTTTCCTCTCTGACGGAGCCAATAAGCACCACCAGATCCAGTTCCGGGTGCTTTCTTTTCAGCTCCTGCTGTATGTCGTAGGCGTTGTTCTCGTAGATATCCAGTATCACAAGGCGGCTGGGCTGCAGCTCCGCCAGCTGTCGGCAGAGCTCGCTGCCTATGGAGCCGCCGCCGCCTGTGACCAGCACCGTGCGGCCCCGGACCTTTCCGGCGATATCGGCGTTGTCGGCGTGGACCTGGGTCCTGCCCAGCAGGTCCTCTATGCTGACGCTTTTTATCTGGTCAAGGGTGACCTCGCCGTTTGCTATCTGGCTGAGGGACGGCAGGGACTTTATCTCCGCGCCGGTCTGGGTGCACAGCTCCAGTATCTCGTTTTTGACCAGGTGGGAGGCGGAGGGTATACAGTAGATTATCTCCTCCACGCCGTACTTCTTTGCGGCCTCCGCGATCTTCTCCCTGCCGCCCTCCACCTTAACGCCTCTTACCCGGGTGCCCCGCTTGTTCACGTCGTCGTCAATAAGGCAGACAGCCTTGTTGCGGGAGTGTATGTTCTCCTCGAACTCCCTTATGGCCATAGCCCCGGCAGTGCCCGCGCCGATTATCATGGTGCGCTTTTTAGGCGCGTTGCCGGTGGGCGCTGTATTCTTCCGGGTCAGCTTGCGCAGGGTAAGTCTGGAGCCGGATACCAGCACAAAAAGGAGCATGGCGTATATGTACGGGAAGCTGCGGGGGAAGCTGAACCTGAAGGATATGGCGAATACCGTGTAGAAGGCGGAGGCGCATATGCAGGCAAAGGCGATTCGGACAAGCTCCCGCTCCCCGGCATAAGCCCAGGCTGTGTTGTAGAGACTGAACATTGAAAACATCAGCAGCGCCAGCAGAGTACCCGGTATACTGCAATAGGTCAGCGTTCTTATAAAGCCCAGGCTTACCAGATCTTGATAGGTCAGAGCCATATCAATGGTCCTCAAATAGATCGCCACAACGCTGGAGACGTTAACCAACACTACGTCCAGAGCTATCAGCAGCGCCGTCCCGAGAATATACAGATTGGTCTTTCCATTGCCTTTTAACATCCTTAGTCCTCGCTTCCGAGGGGCGGCTGCCCTCGTTTATCCGTAAATTCGATAAAATTATACCCAGTAAGTATAACTCCGTTTGATTATTTTGGCAATGCCTTTTTACCCTGCCCTGCCCCCTGGCCCTGCTCCCCGCTCTCCAGCGCCCCCCGCAGCTTTTCCAGCGCCCGCTTTTCTATTCGCGATACATTCCGCCGCGCCTATTGTAAGTGATTCGCCCTAAGAAGCCGCCTCCAGCTCACAGAAGCGAAATCTTATAATGACCTCTTTATCTTCCGTCAGCTCCACTCGCTCGATAAGGCTCACCAGCAGCTCGCGGTTTGCCTCGGCGCAGTCTATAAATCGCCGCACCAGCTCCTTGGCAAGCTCTCGCTGCTCTTTCGGCGAATACTCAGGCTTTTTCATAAGCACCAGCTTTTCTTCCGTTGCCGCCCGCTCCTGCTTCACGCGGGTGTAGATGCGCTGGAAGTCGTTCTCACTGAGAAGGCCGCTGAGCTTATCCATGTACACCTTATCCAGATTTGCCGTCAATGTGTCCAGCTTCGTTTGCAAGGCAATTCTCTCGCTATCGGCGTTATCCTTTCTTTGCGCATCGCCGACAGCTTTTTCGGCTATCGGCAGCAGCTCCGCACCGTTCAGGTATCCGGCGCAGACCTCCCGCAGCTTGACGAGCACTGCATCCGTGACGGTCTTCTCCTTGATGCTGTGACAGGTGCAGACACCGGCCTTGGTAAACCGCTGATAGGTACGGCAGACGAAGTACAGCATATCCTCCCCCACCGCGTTCCTGCGGTTGAGCACCGCCAGCGGATAACCGCACTCATGGCAGTAGATAAGCCCCTTGAGTAAAAAGTCGTATGTCCGGCTGCGTGTTGATTTGCGGCTTGAAACCAGCAGGCGAACCTTCTGAAAGGTTTCGCTGTCGATAATCGGCTCATGGGTATTCTCTACCACCACCCAGTTTTCCCGGCTCTGCTTCAGGCACTTCTTGGATTTATAGCTTATCTTCACCGTCCGTCCCTGTACCATGTTGCCGATGTAGGTCTCGTTTTGCAGCATATCGGAAATGCGCTCGCTGCTCCACATTCCGGCGTATGGCCCTATGCGTCCCTGATTTAACCCTGCGTATGTGGCCGGAGTCGGAACGCCCTCCGTATTGAGTCGGGCTGCGATACCTCGGCATGACTCTCCTTCCAGCGCCATATTGAATATCCTCCGAACCATAGGAGCGGCTTCATCGTCAATGACAATTTGGTTTTTCTCCGTGGGGTGCATTTTGTAGCCGTACACCGGCTTGCCGCCGATGAACTGCCCCTTTCGCTGCTTGTCGCGTTTGACGGACTTTATTTTCTTGGATATGTCCTTGGCGTACATATCGTTCATGATAGCGCGAAAGGGCGTAATGTCGTTGGCGGTCGAGTCCACGCCGGTGTCTATGCCGTCAAGCAGGGAGATATACCGTACCCGGTGCTCAGGGAAATACCGCTCCATGTAGTGGCCGGTCATAATGTAGTCACGGCCAAGACGTGAGAGGTCTTTTGTGATGACCATGTTGACCCTTTTCGCCTCTATGTCGCCGATCATCCGCTGAAACGCCGGCCGGTCGAAATTGCCGCCGCTGAAGCCGTCGTCGATATAGGTGTCGTATACGCTGAGTCTGTGCTCCTTCACGAACTCACCCAGCAGGGATTGCTGGTTGGTCACGCTCTCTGACGGGCCCTCGCTCTCATCCTCCTTTGACAGTCTGATGTATAGTGCCGCATGATATTTCATTGGTTCGCTTATCTCTAAGTACATTTGCTGCGCCAGCTCGGTGAGCTTTCCCCCGAACACACAGTGGTCGATGTCGATTT
>CAYSFK010000105.1:0-7253 GCA_964430345.1 uncultured Oscillospiraceae bacterium
TGGTCCAGGCGGCGGACGCCATATCCGCCTCCCGCCCCGGCGCAAGGCGCGAGAACATCGAAAACTACGTCAAGCGTCTGGAAAAGCTGGAGGAGGTCTCCAAGAGCTTCCCCGGCATCGCCAGCAGCTACGCCATTCAGGCCGGCCGGGAGATACGCATAATGGTCAAGCCCGAGGACGTCAGCGAGGACCAGATGGTGCTGCTGGCCCGGGACATCGCCAAGAAGATCGAGGAGGAGCTTACCTACCCCGGTCAGATAAAGGTACACGTGCTGCGGGAGACCAAGGCCGTGGACTACGCCAAGTAAACAGTAACAGGAAAACCGCTGTGCTATTTAAGCACGGCGGTTTTTGATGTTTAAAGCCTTCCCCCTTCAGGGGAAGGTGGCGCGCGGCGCTCTGCGCCGTGACGGATGAGGGAACCGGCAGTGAAACAGAATTTACATCTTCTCCGGGGCGGAGACGCCGATGATGCCCAGGGAGATGGCGATGACACGGCGGACGCTGTCCGCCAGCAGCAGCCTTGCGCCCATAAGCTCCGGCTCTGCGTCCTTGATGCGGCAGACCGTATAGAAACGGTGGAACCGGGCGGCAAGGTCGGTGACATATTTATTGATGCGGCTGGTGTCGTAGTCACGGGCGGCCAAGCGTATCTCCTCCGGCAGACCGGCCAGCTGCTTGATAAGCTCCCGCTCCTCCGGGGTGGAGAGCAGAGACAGCTTCGCGGCCCCGATCTCCGGCACCTGATGCCCCTCCGCCGCCAGCGCGGCGATAAGAGAGCAGATGCGGGCGTGGGCGTACTGGACGTAATAGACCGGGTTCTCGCTGTCCTGTCTGAGGGCCAGCTCCAAATCGAACTCCACCGGGGATTCCGGCCGGGAGTTGAAGAAGTACCGGGCGGCGTCCACGCTGACCTCGTCCAGCAGGTCCGACAGGGATATGGCCTTGCCGGTGCGCTTGGACATACGCACAACCTCGCCGTTTCGCGTCAGCTTCACCAGCTGCATCAGCACCACGTCCAGCCGGTGCTCCCCGTCCAGACCCAGCGCGTCCATGGCACCCTTGAGCCGGGCCACATGGCCGTGATGGTCGGCGCCCCAGACGTTTATCACCTTGTCGAAGCCCCGCTCCGCCAGCTTGTTGCGGTGGTAGGCGATGTCGGCGGCGAAGTAGGTGTAAAAGCCGTTGGCCCGGCAGAGCACGTCGTCCTTAAGCTCCAGCCTGTCTATATCCTCCTGGGTCTTGCCGGATTTCAGCAGCTGCTCCGAGATTATCTGAGCGGTCTTGAGCCAAAGGGCCCCGTCCTTTTCGTAGGTATAGCCCCGCTCTGCCAGCAGCGCCACAGTGTCGGCCACGTAATTGCTCTTGTGCAGCTCCGACTCGAAAAACCAGCGGTCATACTCTATGCCGTAGCGCAGCAGCTCCGATTTCATTCTCGGAATGTTGCGCTCCAGACCGAACTTTGCCATGGCCTCGTGCCGCTCCGCCTCCGGCTTATCGAGATAGGCGGCGCCGTGCTCCTCATAGAACAGCCGCGCCAGCTCCTTTATATCGTCCCCGTGGTAGCCGTCCTCGGGAAACTCCACCGAAGCCTCGCCGTTGATAAGCTGTCGATAGCGCACATCGATGGACATGGCGAATTTCTCTATCTGGTTGCCGGCGTCGTTTACGTAGAACTCGCGCCAGACCCTGTAGCCGGCCCTGTCCAGAACACTGGAGAGGGCGTCCCCCAGTACGCCGCCCCGGGCGTTGCCCATGTGCATGGGGCCGGTGGGGTTTGCGGAGACGAACTCCACCATCACCCTTTTGCCGCCGCCCACATCGATGCGGCCGTAGTCCCCGCCCTCGGCGGCGATGGCCTGAAGCACGGCGACGTACCAGCTGTCCGCCAGACGGAAGTTTATAAAGCCGGGGCCCGCCGCCTCCACCGAGGAAAACAGGCTGTCCGACAGCTCCATGTTGGCTATAAGAGCCTCCGCGATCTTACGCGGCGGCATACGCAGCGCCTTTGCGCCGGTCATTGCGTGGTTTGCGGCATAGTCCCCGTTGGCGCTGTCCTTGGGTATCTCCACAACGCCGCATAGCACCGCCCCGGCGGGCAGCTCACCCTTGGCGGCGGCACGTTGGTAGGCCTCCCCCAGAAGCTTGTCTATGCTCTGCTTGGCAATTTCTATCATGTTAGGCATATGCGCCGTCCCCCTGTTGCTGCTTAGTAACGCTGAGCTGAAATTTATTTCGCGTAGCCACCGTGTGCTCCATATCCAGCACGTAGTCCAGCTCCATGCTGCCGCCGTCCTTGTTGAAGCTGTGGCGAATGCGGCGGGTGTCGATGGAGAGGGTAGCCGTGCCGTAGGGCGTGTCGTAGAGCATGGAGTTTTTCAGCCCCGGCTGGAACACCATGCGGCTGGTCACCATTCCGTCCCTGTCCACCACCACCTTGTCAGGCATGACGATGATACTGGTGCGGGTGCCCTCCATGCCGGTGACCTCGCTTTCCATATAGGTCATGCAGCCCACCTCGCCGTCGAAGGTATACATACCGTCGGTGGTGAATTCTATTCTGTCCTCGTCGGGGGAGCCGCAGTCGTGTACGCTGTGCAGGGATATAATAACGTCCTCCATCATCGCGCTACACCTCCATTGCGGGCGCCTGCTCCGCCCGCAGCTCCATGTCCCCGAGAAAGGCCGAGGCCGCGGCCTCGAACTCCGCGGGGGAGCCGCTGGTATAGCAGCGCAGCTGGCCGGAGCCGCCGCCTATGCCTGCGGCGCGTATGTAGTCCCGTACATCTCTCGCCGCGCAGTCCGACGCGCTGACCAGCGCCACGGAAGCGCCCAGATAATCGCTTATGGCGCCGTCAATGATGCCGTAATGGGTGCAGCCCAGCAGCAGCGCCGCAAGGCCGGTACCCTTCAGCGGCGACAGCGCCTTCTCCACCGCACGGCAAAGCCTGTCGTCATTTCGCGACACATGGCCGCTCTCTATAAGGGGGACAAACTCCGGGCAGGCCAGAGCAATGACCTCCCGGCCGGGGCAGAGGGCGGACAGGGCCCGCCTGAAGCTGCCGGCGCGGATGCTGGCCTCGGTGGCTATGACCGCCAGCGGCGCGTCACCGGGGACGCGGCTCATCTCCAGAATGGCGGACTTCAACACGCCGAAGGTCTTTACGGGATAGGCCTCCAGAAGCTCCGGCGCCGTACTGGACACGGTGCCGCAGGCGGCCAGAATAGTCTTTACGGAAAAGGAGGCCACAAAATCCAAGTCCTGCCGGGCCATTATCCTAAGCTGCTCCGCCGCCCTGCCGCCGTAGGGGTTGCGGCCGGTGTCGGCAAAGTAGACTATGTTTTCCTCCGGCAGCAGCGCCCTGATGGCCCTGACGGCGGTAAGCCCGCCCAGGCCCGAATCAAAAACGCCGATGGCCTTGTCATTCAAATGCTCCAAAATAATATGCTCCATTCAAAATGCGTTGACAGCTTAGTATAACTCAAGGCCGGTTCCATTACAAGTAAAAAAGCCGCCGCCCTGACAAATTTGTGCTGTTTTCCAGTGGAATTGTGGCTCAGGGTCTGCTATAATGCAATAACAGCAGGCCCCCGGGGGGGCTTTGTCTGGCACCCGGCCGGGTCATCCCGGCTATAATGGTACTGTAATAGTATATATGCAGGGGAGGCGACAGCATGAACATCGAGCTGAGCGACAAAGAGTTCAGGCGGCTGCTGGACATGGTTTATATAGGCAACTGGATATTAAACTCCACCAGAGGCGACGACCGCTTTGAGGATTACGACCTGCTTCAGGAGAAGCTATTCGGCAAATGTCCGGCTCAGGGTATGCGCGCTTTGGTACAGTCCTGGCACGGCCACGTCTTCCCCTCCAAGGCCTATGAGGAGGGCGGTATCCACGAGGCCATCGCGGACTACGAGGACGCCGTGTTTTTCGATATTCTGGCCGAGGAGCTGGCAAGGCGGGACCTGGGTCTGGAGGACAGCGACCCCGAGGATTACACGGAGCTGTCCGCCCGGATGGAGGACTATATGGACGAGTTTGAGAAAAACGGCCTGAGCACCGTGAACGTAGATTTGAATTAGCGAGGTACAGGAAGAAAGCATGAACGACGAGCTGACAAGAGAGGATATCCGCAAGATGCGCCGGGAGCTGGAGGAGCGCAACGCCCAGATGCCGGAGCTTATAGAGGAGGTCAAGCGCACCCGCGCCTTCGGCGACCTCAGCGAAAACTTTGAGTACAAGGCGGCAAAGCAGGCCCAGAACAAGAACCGCAGCCGTATACGCTATCTTGAGGGCATGATAAAGACCGCCCGGATAATCGACGACCGCTCCGCCCAGGACCAGGTGGGGCTCTTTGACAAGGTGGAGATATATCTGCCGGAGGACAACGAGACGGAGACTGTGCAGGTGGTGACCACCGTGCGCTGTGACCCCCGCAGGGGGCTTATCAGCAGGGAGTCCCCCTTCGGCAAGCAGGTGCTGGGCAAAAAGGTGGGCGACAGCTTCACCGTGCAGGTCAACGACAGCTACAGCTACACCGCCCAGATACGCGCAATTACCAAAATGAAGGACGACGGCTCCGCCCCGCTGCTGGAGTATTGAATACAGGTAATAAGTAATAGTGAAGAAGTAATAAGTGAGGTGCCGCCTGCGGCGGCAAATCCAATCGTCGGCTTCGCCGACACTATACTTCTTCACTATTCACTATTACCTATTACTTATCATCTCTGTGGTATATTCTTTTCACCTCGACGGTCTCTGTGCCGTCGGGGTTTTTTAGTGCCAGAGGCGCTTCTATTTTCAGCCCCGGCCTGCCGCCCCGCCGGCCCTCCGCCAGCACAAGGATGGGCGCGGCCCCCGCAGTGTTGCACACAAGACGCAGTCGCTTGGGCTCTATACCGGCGGCAGTCATAGCGCACAGCAGCTCCGACAGCCGCTCCGGCCGGTGTACCAGAAACACGCCGCCTCCGGTGCGGCAGAGAAAGGCGGCAGCAGCGCAAAGCTCCTGAAGGCTGCAGCCGCTCTCGCCTCTGGCCGCGCCGCGCAGGGCGTCCGGGGATTCCGCGCCGCTGCCCACAGGGAAGTAGGGCGGGTTCGCCGCCACTATATCGAAGGAGCCCGCGCGAAACAGCTCCCGGTGCCGCCGGATGTCGCCGACGACTATTTCGCTGCGGCTGTCCAGGGCGTTTCTTTTCATATTTTCCTCCGCCAGCGCCGCCGCCTCCGGGACTATCTCCAGCCCGGTCATGTGCAGCGCCGTGGTGCGCGCCAGCAGCAGCAGGCCCAGAGCTCCCGAGGCGCAGCCCAGGTCTATCCCCCGCTTCGCGCCGGTGGTCTTTACGAAATCCGCCAGCAGCACACTGTCGGTGGTCAGCTTAAAATGCTCCGCCTGGGCAAAGACCGGTCCCCCCGGCCAAAGCTGGTTGAATTCTCCCATGCTTCTCCTTTAAAACGAAATAAGGGGCTGACGCCCCTTATTTCATTTGGTTTTGCCGATCCAAATTACTGCTGTACGATAGCCTCAGCGGGGCACTGAGCAGCGCAGGAGCCACAATCCAGGCACTTCTCAGGATCGATCTCGTAATGCAGCTCGCCCATGTCGATAGCCTCGGCGGGGCACTGAGCGGCGCAGGAGCCACAGGACAGGCATTCATCGTTAATAACAAAAGCCATGAAGTTACCTCCGTATGTTATTTTGACCTGAGCGGTCATTCTGAAAAGTATTGTAACACATCTTCCACAAAAATCAATTGTATTTTTCCAAAGTACTATAAATATCCGGAATTGGGGATAATCGCCTTGAAAAGCCTGCCAACGTGCCGGGAAAGCACAGGGCTTTTCTGCCAAAGCCGCCTGTTTCGCGGGGTTTCTGCGTGGTGACGGAGGATAATGTTTTAAACGCTAAGGGGGTATGCCATATCAGGAGCAACGAGAGATTCACCCAGAGGGCGGAGCTGGCCATAGAGGAGGCCCGCCTTGCAGCCGGAGAGCTGGGCCACGGCTATATCGGCACAGAGCATCTGCTGCTGGGTATCCTGCGGGAGAGCGAGGGCCTGGGCGCACGGATACTGCGGCAGCGAGGGCTTTCCCAGGAGGAGCTGAAGCGGATAGTCCGACAGGCCGACGGCACAGGCTGCCCCGGCGACCCGGAGCAGGGCCTGACGCCGCGGGCCCAGAGCGCCGTGGAACGGGCGGCGGCTGAGGCCCGAGGACTTCAGCAGGGCTATATCGGCACGGAGCACCTGCTGCTGGGCATACTGCGTCAGGGCGACTGCGGCGGCGCTGCGGCGCTCCGGGAGGCGGGGGCCGACCTGAACCAGCTCTACACCGACATCATGGCCGCCTTCGGCAACCCATCCTCCGACAAGCCCCAGCCGGGGGCGGTGAAAAGCACCGTGCGCCGGGCGGACACCCGCGTACTGGACCAGTACAGCCGGGACCTTACGGAGCTGGCCTCGGCAGGGCGGATAGACCCGGTGGTGAGCCGGGGCGACGAGATACGCAGAGCCATTCAGATACTCTCCCGGCGCAGCAAGAATAACCCGGTGCTGGTGGGCGAGCCGGGAGTGGGCAAGACCGCCGTGGCAGAAGGGCTGGCTCTCTGCGTCACCCGTGGACAGGCCCCGGCGGAGCTGCGGCAGAAGCGGATAGTCTCCCTGGATATCCCGGCAATGCTGGCGGGCACCAAGTACCGGGGCGACTTTGAGGAGCGGGTGAAGTCCGTGCTTCGGGACGTACGGCGGGCCGGGGACGTTATACTGTTCATCGACGAGCTGCACACCATTATAGGCGCAGGCAGCGCCGAGGGAGCCATAGACGCCGCCAACATCCTCAAGCCCGCCCTTGGCCGGGGCGAGGTGCAGATAATCGGCGCCACCACCCCGGAGGAATACCGGCGGCACATCGAAAAGGACGCGGCTCTTGAGCGGCGCTTTCAGCCGGTGCGGGTGGCGGAGCCGGGCCGGGAGCAGACCATGGAGATGCTGCGCTCCCTGCGCCCCGGGCTGGAGCGGCACCACGGCGTCACCATTACCGACGAGGCGCTGGAGGCGGCCTACGGTCTCTCCGTGCGCTATATCAACGACCGCTACCTGCCGGATAAGGCCATCGACCTCTTGGACGAGGCGGCGGCGGCGGTGCACGTGGAGGGCCGCGGGCTCAGCGTGGACAGCGCGGAGATAGCCCGGATACTCTCTCTCTGGACGGATATCCCCGTCACCGGTCTGGACGAGAGCGAGAGCCAGCGGCT
>CAYSFK010000106.1:0-7216 GCA_964430345.1 uncultured Oscillospiraceae bacterium
GTCGCCGGTGACCAGCAAGAAGTCATACCACCACCAGCCGCGGCTCTCCATATCCGCCTTTGAAACCGGGAGGAAGTCCGCCCAGTCGCTGTAATTCGTTTCGTCCATAAATTCTTCCTTTAATCCAGCTCCCCGAAGTACCAGCCGGAATAACCGTTGTGCTTGACAAAGAAGCCTCGTGAGGTCTCCTCCACCACGCCCACCGTGTCACCGGCCTTCAGGGGCAGCACATAATCGGTGCAGTCGTTGCAGTTGGTGATCTCCTCGTCGGTAAAAAGATATTTGGTGAGTATATCCATCTCGTAGCCCGTGCGCACGTGGCGGCAGCGGGAGAACTCCGGCCCCCGCTCAAGCACCTGCACCCGGCTGTCGCCCCAGCGGATGTAGTAGGAGCGCCCGCCCTCCTGCTGGGGCTTACGCACCCGGCGCAGGGGAAAGCTGTCATAGGCGGCGAAGGAGAAAGCCTCGCTGTCCTTATCCGGGATAATCAGGGCGTTGAGCTGGCCGTCGTCCTTGAGCACACAGCCCCCGTCCAGACTGATGACCTTTGCCTCCCTGTCGATGATGGGGTTGGCGCAGACCCGGTCCTCTATATACAGCATCACGGGACAGTGGCCCACCACCACCCATTTGTCAAAGCGGGGGCGGCTGTCCAGAAAACGGTCGCAGTGCATAAGCTCCCCGGCGGTGTGCTCACTCAGAGGCTTATCGGGTGATACGGCGGCGTGGGCGAAGATGAATTTCTCCGTCTCTATGGCGTGGGGCAAAGCCGCCAGATAGGCCCACTCCTCCGGAAATGCCTCCCGCAGCCGCGCCTTGGCGGGGCCGAAGTCCTCCAGACTCATAGGCTCGATGCCGGCCTCCAGGCACATATCCCACAGCAGCCCCCGCTTTTTCCAGCGCAGATAATGCAGCAGGTGGCCGTCCATCACGTTTCCGGAATAAATATGATGCCAGTCGTCGCAGTTGCCGCTGAGACAGTGGACGTTGCCGCTCCGGCAAAGCCCCATGATATACCTGAGAGTCTCCAGACTGTACTGGCCCTTCTCAAGAAAGTCCCCCGCGATGATCAGCTCGTCCTTATGGCAGAACCCGGTCTTATCCAGCAGTCCCTTAAAATAGGGGAGGTTGCCGTGGATGTCGGATATCACCAGTATGCGCCGCCCGCTTTCCAGCACAGGCCGCTCCACTCTCGCCGGATAATCAAACATCTGCCTGCCCGCTCCTTTCCCGTCAATAATCCCAGTTGTGGCCCAGCGATTTTTCCATCAGCCGCAGCCGCCCGCTGCGCCGCCGCTCCCAGGAAAGCTCCCTGAAACCGCAGCGCTCATAAAAGGCGGCAGCGGCGGTGTTGTCCTCGGATACATGGAGCCGCAGGGAAGTCCGCCCCAGACCCTGATACTTGACTATAGCCCTGGCCAGAAGCTGCACGGCCAGACCGCGCCGCCGGTACTCCGGCTCCAGATACAGCAGGCTTATCCAGCCGTAGCCCGCGTGGGCGCCGTGCTCCACGTCCATGTCCAGCAGGCCCGCCCGCCGCTCCCCGTCAAGCATGATGCAGACGGACTGCGGGTCGGCCCTGTAATGCTCCAGAGCGCTCTGGTAGTAGGGCTCCGCGTCGAAGCCGGTCAGATCCCCGTGGGCAAAGCGCCAGGCATCCTCGTAGCAGCTTTTGTAGTACTCCTCGTACTCCGCCGGGTCTATATACTCGTGGCGGAGACTGGCGGTTTTCATGGGGGGATTCAGCCCCGGCGTACTCAGGTGCGAGTGGTCGTTGAGGTATTCCACGGTGAAGCGCCCATCTTCGTAATGCAGCAGACTTACTCCCGTATTCCGGCACAGCGGCAGTCTGTCCGTATCATTGAGGGGAATGTGGGCGGCGCGGGACAGCAGGCAGCGTATGGTGATGCCATGGCTCACTACGGCCACGGTTTTGCCGGGGTTTTTGTCCGCTATTTCCAGAAAGGCGGGAAAAGCCCTGTCGCCCACATCTCTGTAGGTCTCAGCCCCTTCCTTATAATAGCGCTCCGGGTCCTCCACGAAAAGACGGAAGGGCTCCGGCTCCGCATAGGCGGCATTGGCAAAGAACTGAGCCTCCCAGGGGCCTATGTTTATTTCCCGCAGCCGCTCATCCCTCTGTATAGGCAGCCCCGAATAACGGGTCACGGCTGCGGCGGTGAGCACGGCCCTGTGCAGGTCGCTGGAATATACCGCGTCCATGGGCAGACCGCGAAAGCGCTCCGCCAGAGCGTCCAGCTGCCGACGGCCCACGGCTGTCACGTCCCCGTCCCAATGGCCCTGCATCATGTGATACAGGTTGCCCTCCGCCTGAGTATGCCGTATCAAATAAATATTTGTCATAACTTAGCCCTTAGAATCTTGACCCGGGGGACAAGATACATTATAATGAATAAATCGAGTTTACGCTATTATAGCTTGGTTTTCGGGAATATACAAGCAAAAGCTAATAACGGGGCTGCTGGTGCCCTGTTTCAAGGTGAGTGTGGATATGGTGAGAGCGGCGGCGCTGGTGTCCGGGGACGGGGAAGAACTGCAGGCCATCCTGGACGCTATGTATTTTAAAGAAATACCGGATTTTGAGCTTATTGCGGTGATATCCTCCTGTAAGGACGCCTATGCCATGAAGCGGTCGCTGAATGCCGGCGTCCCCGCCTATGTGGTGGACCCGGAGCTGTTTCCCAATATGACAAGCCACAGCATGGCCGTGGCCAACAAGCTCAGGGATATGGACATCGACCTTGTGATACTGGCGGGCTATGAGCTGCCGCTGGGCGTGGTGCCCTACCAGTTCAAAAACCGCATTATAGGCTCCTTCCCGGCGCTGTACCCGGCCTTCGAGGATGAGCGGGGCGATATCCACAGGGCCGTGCTGGAGCGGGGCGTAAAGATCACCGGGGCTACGGCCTATTTCGCCGACGGAGACGGCCGGGTGGGCCAGATAATCCTGCAAAAGGCCATTGACGTCCGGCCCAACGACACACCCGACAGCCTGCGGCGCAGAGTGCTGCAGGAGGGGGAGTGGAAGATACTCACCGAGGCGGTCACCCTCTACTGCAAAAAGAAGCTGTCCATTCGGGGCAGCCGGGTGGTAATTGAAAAATAACAAAAATCCCGCAAACCCCAGGGCTTGCGGGATCTGTTTTTTAAAGCAGCATTTCCCGGTGGATATGCTCCATGGCGGGCAGCAGCTGCTCCGGCGCCACCGTCACCGAGGCGCAGTTTTCGCTCAGACTGCCGGAGAGCACCGGGATATCCTGACGGGCCAAAGCCAGCGCCATTCCGGACAGCGCTCCCGCATCCGCCGCCCGGCCCACAAGGCTTACCTGACAGCTGTCCGCGCTGCGGGTGACGCCGGCAAAGTCCGGGCGGCTGCTCTCCTTTAAAAAGCGGACGACGGAGCCCTCGCCCTCCTCAAAGGACGACAGCAGGCTCAGCTCCAGAGAGTTTGCCATAGCCAGTTCCACCGAGCGGGGATGCAGCACCTGAGAGCCGGCTCTGGCCAGAGCCAGCATATCCCGGAAATCTATATATGCAAGCTTCCTGGCCTCAGGTATCAGCCTGGGGTCGGCGCTGTATATGCCGGCCACGTCCGTGTATATCTCGCAGCGCTCCGCCTCCAGGGCCGCTGCCAAAGCTACGGCGGTGGTGTCGGAGCCGCCCCGGCCCAGACTGGTGATATCTCCGCCGGCGCAGAAGCCCTGAAACCCGGCTACCACGGCCACCCGGCCCCGGCTGAGGCATTCCAGTATCCTGGAGGGCGCCAGCAGCCGTATCTCGCCCCGGCCGTATTCGCTGTCGGTCATGACGCCCGCCTGCCAGCCTGCGAAGGACTGTGCCCTGGCGCCAAGGCTTTCCAGCATTATTGCCAGCAGTGCCGCGGACTGCTGCTCGCCGGTGGTCATCAGCGCGTCCATTTCTCTCAGAGACGGCCGCGGCGAGATACGCCGGGCCAGTTCTACAAGCTCATCGGTGGTGTCGCCCATGGCGGAGACCACGACCACCACCTCATGCTCCCTGTGCCGGGCCTCCATACAGATGCCGGCGGCCCTGCGCAGTCTCTCTATATCGGCGAGGGAGCTGCCGCCGAATTTCTGCACGATCAACATTCCCTTTCCTCCCGCGCCGCAAATAGCGGCATAGGCAGCAGACTTACCTCGGCCCGCGCCCTACACCATTATATACTGCCGACGCCGGGGGGTTAAAATTTTCCGGCTCCGGTATATTTTTGCCCGCAGCTGTCAAAAACGAATACATACATAAGTTGTGACGGAGGGCATATGCAGCAGAGGCTGGGCAGGTATATAGCGGTGCTGCTGTACGCGGCGGGGGCGGTGGGCGCGCTTTGGCTGACGGCCCGCTTTCTGCTGCCCTGGGCGGCCCCCTTTCTGGTGGCCTACGCCATTGCGGCGCTGCTGGAGGTACCGGTGCGGGCTCTGGTCAAAAGGGGCTGGCGCAGAAGGGCCGCGGCGGGCCTGCTGTCCGTGAGCGTGTTGGCGCTGGTGGTCTGGGCGGCGGCGGCGCTGACCATGAAAGGCGTGACCGCCGTGACCGCCCTTGCCCGCCGCACACCGGAGCTGATGTCTGCCCTCAGCGCCGGTCTGGACGCGCTGGAGGAGCGGGCCTACGCCTTTGTGCTCTCGGCACCGGAGGGGATGGCGGAATATCTGACGGCGGCGGTGAGCGCTCTGGGCGACGGGGTCAACGGCATCCCCGGTCGCATATCCTCCTGGGCTCTGGACGCTCTGGGCAGGACGGCCCAGGCCAGCCCCGACACCCTGCTTTTCGCCGTTACCGCCGGTATAGGCACCTACTTCATATCCGCCTCCTATCCTATGATAAACGCCTTCATTATGGCCCAGCTGCCCCAGAGCTTCCGCCGGCGGCTGGAGGGACTGGGGCAGAACCTAAAAAGCAGCTTCGGCGGCGTTATCCGGGCCCAGCTCATACTTATGGCCATGACCTTCTTTGAGCTGCTGCTGACCTTCCTGCTGCTTGAGGTGAAGGGCGCGGCGGGTCTGGCGGCGGTGACGGCGCTGGTGGACGCCCTGCCCGTGTTCGGCACCGGCATAGTGCTGGTGCCCTGGGCTCTGGGCTGCCTGCTGCTGGGCCGCACGAACAAGGCTGTGGGCCTATTTATCTGCTGGGCCGTGGTGAATCTTGTGCGCAGCTGCACTCAGGCTAAGCTCCTGGGCGACCAGATAGGCCTTGACCCCATAGCCTCCCTGCTGGCGGTCTATGTGGGCTGGCGGGTATGGCGCATATGGGGGATGCTGCTGTTCCCCATATTGCTGGTGACTCTGCAGCAGCTAAACGACCGGGGCGTCATAAAGCTGTGGAAAAGCGTCTGAGCGCAAAAAATCAGCCCCGTCTAAGGACGGGGCTGAATATCTGCTTTGCATCAGATGGCGGCTATGAGGGCGGCAAACACCTGCTGGGCGTATTCCCAGTACATACCGATATGATAATGGCTGTCCAGCATGGCGTAGATGCTGTCCACATTGGCGCCGGTCACTATGCCGACGCCTGTGCATATGGCGCCTAAAACGACGGCTGTAAGCACTATGACCAAAACTACCTTCCAAGCCTTCTTCATTTTACCGGCACCTCCTTAGTACACCATTTCCGGCCCAGGGCGAAAACGCCACGGATAAGCCCGGCGATAGCGCCGCCGATAAACCAGACGAAGATCCACGCGAACAGCAGCCCCAGGGCCAGCAGCACCAGCGCCACGCCAAGCAGGGCCAGAACGTCCGCCAGCAGGCTGAGTCCACCGGCAAAGGCGGAACTGACGGCCATGATGCCCAGACTCACCGCGCTGACGGCCATTGCCAGAAACAGCACCGTGGGCACCAGCAGCAGAACTATGCCTATCAGCGACAGGGGAATGGCAAGAATGATGAAAAGAATCAGCAGCGCCACATTGGTGCGCCTCTCCGTGCGGGGAGCCTCAGCCACAGGCTGAGGTGCGGACTGGGTGACCGGTGCTTCCGCGGTTTCCGGCTGGAGCTCCGCCGCCGTCTCCGGCACGTCCGCTATAGACAGCGGGGCCGCCTGGGGCTGGGGGGGCAGCTCGCTCTCCGCCAGAGAGAAGCCGGCCAGAAAAACGTCCACCTTGTCGCCGCTCTCCTGAGCCGCCTCCGGCATGAGCTCCGACTGAGGCTCCGGAATGAGCTCCGACTGGGGCTCAGTCACAGGCTCCGGCATGAGCTGGGGCGCGGACTCCTCATAGACGGGCGCGGACTCCTCATAGACGGGCGCGGCCTGCGTTTCCTGGGGCCCGTCGTCAAAAAGGGATATCTGGTTCTCATCCTCCACCGGGGAGATAACGCCCAGAGAGGCGGCCTCCCGCTGGAGCGCGTCTATGGCCTGCACATAGTCGGGGGTCTCCCCGTCGGCATAGGCCTCGCCGCTGCGGGACTGACTGTGCACCTGGAGCTTGCGCTCCTTGGCGTCATAGGAGCGGGCCAGCACCACGGCCTGGCGGGTGGGGGAGACCAGATACTGAAGTATGGCCTGCTCGTCCTTCGCGTCGTCGAACATCCTTGTGTACATGGCCAGGGCTTCCAGTCTGTCCTCCTCGTACATGAAGGTCAGCAGTCTGCCCAGCTCCGCAAGGAATTTCTGTTTATTAATATCATCCACCTCCGAAAGGCAACATAATCAAGGGTATTATACAGTTTACCGCTCTCAAGGTCAAGAAAAACCATAAAAATGATGAAGGCGCGGCTATTGACAAGGTGTTTGCCCGGTTATAGAATGAAACGGCAATAATAACGGCGGGGCAAGGGCTCTGGCGAAATGAGAGGAAACGATATGGCAAAGGACAAAAGAGTAGAACAGATAACCGATATGGAGGTGGACTTCGCCCAGTGGTTCACCGATGTGTGTACCAAGGCGGAGCTGGTGGATTATTCCGGGGTGAAGGGCTGCTTCATTCTGCGCCCCTATGGCTACGCTATCTGGGAGAATATCCAGCAGATACTGGACGGGATGTTCAAAAGAGACGGGCACGAGAATGTTTCCATGCCCATGCTGATACCGGAGAGCCTGCTTCAAAAGGAAAAGGACCATGTGGCGGGGTTTGCTCCGGAGTGCGCCTGGGTCACCGTGGGCGGCAGCGAGGAGCTGCAGGAGCGGCTGTGCATCCGCCCCACCTCGGAGACGCTGTTTTGCGACCACTGGAGTCATGTGGTAC
>CAYSFK010000107.1:0-6971 GCA_964430345.1 uncultured Oscillospiraceae bacterium
GACAAGATAACCGTGAAGGACCTTGTCGAACTGTGCTCCGTCAACCGTCAGACCTTCTATTATCACTTTGACGACGTATATGACCTGTTGGAGTGGGTCTTTGAGGAGGACGCCAACCGTGTGCTCCCTAAGGAGGTCGTATATGACAACTGGCAGCAGGACGTTATCATGTGGTTCCGATATTTGAAGGACAATTCCGCCTTTGCCCTGAATATATATAACTCCAACAACCGCTTGTATATGCTGCGCTATATCAAGGAGCGGCTGCAGGCCTGTATAAGGAGCTTTGCGGACATAGTCTCCGAGGGCATGAACATCGACAAGATGGACTATGAGTTTGTCATTGAGTTCTACGCCAACGGGGTGGTGGGAATAATCTCACAGTGGCTGGACATGGGTATGCAGGTGCCCAAGGAGGTCACAAAGGAGCGCTGCCTTAAGATGCTGGACAACAGCGTGGAGAATATGCTGGCCCGCTATGAGAACAAGCCCAGCAAATAATCAATAGTTAACGACAGTTTACCGCCGGAGCGATGCTCCGGCGGTAAGTTTTTACTGTGTATAGTTGAAGCAAAGTATTGAAATAGATGGGGAAAAAGAGTATAATGAACCGCTAATACGCAGGAACGGAAAGGCGGTGCGGTTATGGCGGAGCAAAAGACCAATGTGATGCGCATATTGGAGCATAACAGGATAAACTATACCGCCTATCAGTATCCCCACGGGGACGGCGCGGTGGACGGCGTCAGTGTTGCGGCGCTCACCGGCCTGGAGCCGTCGGGAGTGTTCAAGACGCTGGTGGCCAGGGGAGCAGGAAAGACGCCCTATGTATTCGTAATACCGGTGGCCTGTGAGCTGGACCTTAAAAAAGCCGCCAAGTCTGTAGGCGAGAAGTCCATAGCCATGCTCCACGTCAGCGAGCTTATGGGGGTGACGGGCTATGTGCGGGGCGGCTGTTCCCCTGTGGGTATGAAAAAGAGGTACGGCACCGTGCTGCACGAGAGCGCGCTTAGGCTGGAGCTTATGACGGTCAGCGCCGGGAAGATCGGCGTTATGGTGCGGCTGGAACCTGGTGCGCTCATCGGCCTTATAGGCGCTCAGACAGCGGATATCACAGTTTCGGAGAGGTAAGTATGCAAAGCAGCATTTATATAAAAGGCGCGAGAGAGAACAATCTCAAAAACATCGACCTGGAGATACCCAGAGACAAGCTGGTGGTGATAACCGGCCTTTCGGGCAGCGGTAAGTCAAGCCTGGCCTTTGACACCATCTACGCCGAGGGCCAGCGCAGATACGTGGAAAGCCTCAGCTCCTACGCCAGAATGTTTTTGGGTCAGATGGACAAGCCGGACGTGGATTATATCGACGGTCTGTCTCCGGCCATTTCCATAGACCAGAAAACCACCTCCAAAAACCCCCGTTCCACCGTGGGCACGGTGACGGAGATTAACGACTATATGCGTCTGCTCTGGGCGAGAGTAGGCGTACCTCACTGTCCCAAATGCGGTAAGGAGATAAGCCGCCAGTCCATTGACCAGATAGTAGACAGGATAATGGAGCTGCCAGAGGGCACACGCATACAGATACTCTCGCCTGTAATCCGGGCCAGGAAGGGCGAGCACGTAAAGGTATTGGAGGACGCCAGGAAATCCGGCTATGTCCGCGCTCTTATAGACGGCATACAGTACGAGCTGGCCGAGAGCATCAGTCTGGAAAAGAATAAGAAGCACAATATCGAAATAATAGTGGACAGGCTGGTGATCAAGCCCGATATCTCCCGCCGTCTCACGGACTCGGCGGAGACGGCGCTCAGTCTTTCCGGCGGACTGCTGTTCGTGGATATACCCGCCGAGAATCGTCAGCTGTCCTTCTCCCAAAACTACGCCTGCGAGGTCTGCGGCATATCCCTGGAGGAGCTGACGCCACGGCTGTTCTCCTTCAACAACCCCCACGGCGCCTGCCCCACCTGTACCGGCCTCGGTGTGCAGCTGCTGGTGGACCCAGAGCAGATAATCCCAAACCCCAATCTCAGCATTATTGACGGCGGTATCGTGGCCTCCGGCTGGTCAAATGTCAAGAGCGACACCATATCCAGAATGTACTTTGACGCTCTGGCCAAGCGCTTTCATTTCAAGCTCACCGACCCCATAAAGGATATACCCCCCGAGGGCCTGGACGCCATACTCTACGGCACAAAGGGCGAGCCTCTCCAGCTCAGATACGAGCGCAGCGAGGGCTACGGCGTCATAAAGCGTGACTTCGAGGGCATAGTCAGGAATTTGGACCGGCGCTATAAAGAGACCCAGAGTCCAGCCATGCGCTCAGATATCGAGGAGTGTATGTCGGAGATAGCCTGTCCCGACTGCGGCGGCAAAAGACTTAAAAAGACCGCGCTGGCGGTCACCGTAGGCGGCATGAGCATTGCCGAATTCTCGGAGCTTTCGGTGGTAAACGCTCTGGACTTTATGGAAAAGCTGCAGCTCAGCAACAGGGACAGCTTCATAGCCCAGCGCATACTGAAGGAGATAAAAGCCCGCTTAGGCTTCCTCAGCAGCGTTGGCCTGGGCTATTTATCCCTGTCCCGCTCCGCCGCCACCCTCTCCGGCGGCGAGAGCCAGCGGATAAGACTGGCCACCCAGATTGGCTCCAGCCTGATGGGTGTGCTGTATATTCTGGATGAGCCCAGCATCGGCCTGCACCAGCGAGACAATGAAAAGCTCCTGCGCACCCTGAAGCAGCTCCGCGATCTGGGCAATACCCTGTTGGTGGTGGAGCACGACGAGGAGACCATGCGCGCCGCGGACTATATTATAGACGTGGGCCCCGGCGCCGGTATCAACGGCGGCAATATAGTCTGCGCCGGCAGTATTGACGATATCTGTGCCTGTCCGGAATCCATCACCGGCCAGTACCTCAGCGGTAAAAAGCGCATCCCCGTGCCGGAAAAGCGCCGCTCCGGCTCCGGTAAACGACTGTTCATCCGCGGCGCCTGTGAGAATAATCTGAAGGACATTGACGTGGAGATACCTCTGGGTAAGCTCATATGTGTAACCGGGGTCTCCGGCAGCGGCAAGTCCTCTCTGATAAACGAGATACTGTACAAGACTCTTGCCGCTGAGAAAAACCGGGTAAAGGTACGTCCCGGGAAGTGTCGCGGAATAGAGGGTCTGGAGAACGTGGACAAGGTGATAGCCCTGGACCAGAGCCCCATTGGCCGCTCGCCCCGCTCCAATCCCGCCACCTATACCGGAGCTTTCAGCGATATACGGGATCTGTTCGCTTCCACTCAGGAGGCAAAGCTGCGGGGCTACGGACAGGGACGCTTTTCCTTCAACGTCAAGGGCGGCCGCTGCGAGGCCTGCGCCGGAGACGGTCTTGTAAAGGTGGAGATGCATTTCCTGCCGGATGTGTATGTGCCCTGTGAGGTCTGCGGCGGCAAGCGCTATAATCGGGAGACTCTGGAGGTAAAGTACAAGGGCAAGAGCATTGCGGACGTGCTGGACATGACCGTTGAGGAGGCCTGTACGTTCTTTGAAAACCACCCCAAGATACTGGCAAAGATACAGACGCTTTACGATGTGGGTCTGAGCTACGTTAAGCTGGGCCAGTCCAGCACCACCCTGTCCGGCGGCGAGGCCCAGCGGGTGAAGCTGGCCACGGAGCTTTCAAAGCACAGCACCGGCTCCACGGTATATATCCTGGACGAGCCTACCACCGGCCTCCACGTGGCGGATGTGCATCGCCTCATAGATATACTCAACAAGTTCGTGGACGGCGGCAATACCGTTGTGGTCATTGAGCACAATCTGGATGTTATCAAGGTATCCGACCACCTGATAGATCTGGGCCCCGAGGGAGGCGACCTGGGCGGAGAGCTGGTGTTCACAGGTACGCCGGAGGACTGCGCCGCCTGCGAAGCCAGCTATACCGGGCAGTTTTTAAAGACCGTGCTTTAAGCGCGCTCAAAAGTAAGAACGGAGAACGAGCCCATGGATCAGGACAACGAATTGCAGGAGATATCCGGCGCCGTTGAGTCGGTCATATACAAAAACGAGGAGAACGGCTACACGGTGCTCCGCCTGAACGACGGCGGCGAGGCCGTTACTGTGGTGGGCTGCTTCCCATACGCCGCGCCGGGGGAGTCCATGATAGTCAGCGGCAGATGGGCCACCCACAGCGTCCACGGCCGCCAGTTCAAGGCGGAGTTTTCACAGCGTTTGCTGCCCACCACCGCTGCCGCCATACACCAGTTCCTCTCCGGAGGCACGGTTAAGGGCGTGGGTCCCGCTACCGCCGCCCTTATCGTCAGCCGCTTCGGAGACAGGACTCTGGATGTAATGCTCAATTCCTGGCAGGAGCTGGCCACGATAAAGGGTATAAGCAGCGCCAAGGCCCAGCAGATATCCGGCAGCTTCAAGCGTCAGGCGGGGCTGAGAATGCTTATGGAGTTTGTCTGTTCCTTTGGGCTGCGACCCATACTGGCCATGCGTATGTACAAATTCTACGGGGACGAGGCCATAAACGCGCTGCGTGAGAACCCCTACATCATCGCCAGCGAGCATATAGGCGGCAGCTTTGCCGAGGCCGACACCATGGCTCTGGAGCTGGGTCTGGAAGGCGGCAGCAGCAACAGAATAAGCGCCGCCGTACTCTTCGAGCTGCAGCACAACGCCGGCAACGGCCACTGCTTTATACCCAGGGAGAAGCTTTCCGCGGTGACGGCGGAGCTGATAGGCGTTGAGCCGGAGCAGGTGGAGGACTGCATAGAGCAGCTTATTGATGATTCCCGGCTCTGTTTTGAGGAAATAGCCGGCTGCCGCGCCTGCTACCTGCCGGAGCTGTACGAGGCGGAGAGAGACGCGGCGGAGCGCTTCGCGCATATGAGCCGACAGCGGTTCAGCGACAGAGTGGATACAAGCAAGCTCCTTCATGAGCTGGAGCAGAGTCAGGGCATAAGCTATGCGCCCATGCAGCGGCAGACCCTGGAGCTGGCGCTGAAAAACCAGATAGTAGTTCTGACAGGCGGTCCCGGCACAGGCAAGACCACCTCAATCCGGGCGATTCTCGCTATGTTTGAAAGAATGGGACTCAAGACCCTGCTGACCGCGCCCACAGGCAGAGCTGCCAAGCGCATGACGGAGCTCACTGGGCAGGACTCCTCCACCGTCCACAGGCTCTTGGGCGCCAAGTTTGACGAGGAGACGGACAGGGCGGTATTCACCAAGGACGAAAGCGACAGGCTGGACTGCGATGCGGTGATTTTGGACGAGTGCTCCATGGTGGATATCCTGCTGATGGACGCCCTGCTTCGGGCCATGCCGCCGGAGGCGCGGCTGATAATGGTAGGTGACGCCGACCAACTCCCATCCGTAGGGCCGGGAAATGTGTTTTCCGCGCTGATACGAAGTCAGGTCATTCCCACGGTCAGGCTCACGGAAATATTCCGCCAGAACGGCGACAGCCGCATAGTGCGCAACGCCCATATGATAAACAGGGGAGAGCACCCGGACTTGGCTGAGAACTCCGGGGATTTCTTCCGGCTGAAAAGGCTTCAGGCCGGGGCGACGGTGGACACTATCACGGAGCTCTGCGCCAAAAGGCTGCCGGAAAAGATGCACATACCCACCGCTGATATCCAGGTCCTGTCTCCCACCCGCAAGGGTGAGCTTGGCACCGTCAGCCTCAACCGCGCTTTGCAGGAGGCCCTTAACCCCGGCTCGCCGGAGAAGGCGGAGAAGCTGTTCGGCGAGGCCGTTTTCCGTCTGGGCGACAGGGTGATGCAAATTAAGAACAACTATGATATAATCTGGAAAAGCGAGGACAGGCGTCTTTCTGACAGCGGGATATATAACGGCGATATTGGCACCATTACCGCTATTGATAACTCTGCCGAGAACCTCACGGTGAATTTTGACGGCCGGGTTGCGGAATACGGCTTTGACTCACTGCTGGAGCTGGAGCACGCCTGGGCCGTCACCGTCCATAAGGCTCAGGGCAGCGAGTACCGCGCCGTTATACTGGCCCTCAGCCCCAGCTCACAGATGCTCATGACCAGAGACGTGCTGTATACCGCCGTCACCCGTGCCAGAGAGCTGCTGATACTGGTGGGGGATGAGCGCACAGCCTTCCAGATGATAGACAACTATCGCCAGTCCAAGCGCTACACGGCACTGCGCGTAAGGCTGAGAAAGCTATGCGGCGTGTCATGAAGCTTATTGACGAGGCTCTTGACCTGCTGTTCCCGCCACGCTGCGCCTTTTGCCGCAGGCTGCTGACAGGGAAGCGGCGCGGTGTCTGCGGAGACTGTCTTGTAAAACTGCCCTGGGTACCGGCGGCGGTGCAGGAAAAAAGCGTGAAAAACATTGCCAAATGCGTAGCTCCCCTGTACTATGAGGGAGCTGTCCGGGAGTCTCTGCTTCGGTATAAGTTCTCCGGGCTCACGGTTTACCGGCAGATTTATGGGGAATTTGTGCGGAAAAGTATTGACGAAAACGAAATTTCCTGCGATATTATCACTTGGGCGCCGTTGAGCAGGGCCCGCCTGCGCAAGCGTGGCTACGACCAGGCTAGGCTTATTGCGGAGGCTGTGGGCAAGCTGCTGTCTGTTCCCACGGCGGAGCTGCTGAGAAAGATAAAGGACACTCCGCCCCAGTCAGGCGTCGGCGGCGCCGCAGACCGGGCCAGAAACGCCTCCGGGGCCTATGTATGTACCGACGCCGAAGCTGTGCGCGGAAAGCGTGTGCTTATTATAGACGATATTCTTACCACCGGTGCCACCCTCTCGGAGTGCGCCGGAGTGCTCAGGAACGCAGGCGCAGGAGAGATATTTGCCGCCGCCGTTGCCCGGAGCCGGGACTGAAATGAAACATATATCAGCATTAGGAGAACCGTATGAATCTGTTTGAAAGAGATATAGCTGTCGATATGGGCACCTCGTCCACCCTGATATTCGAGCAGGGCAAGGGCGTGGT
>CAYSFK010000108.1:0-6962 GCA_964430345.1 uncultured Oscillospiraceae bacterium
AATCGTCTATCTCTATGGTGAAGCCCAGCTCCACCAGCCGCTTCACCACCGCCACGATGTGCTCCGTGGACTCGGCGAAGGCGGACTCCGTGATCTCCAGCCGCAGCTGGCTTACGGGCAGGGAGTACTTCTCCAGCAGCCCCGTCAGCACCTGCTCCAGGTCGGGCCTGAACACATCGTATCTGGACACGTTCACCGACACCGGCAGAGGACTCAGACCCGCGTCTGTCCAACGACGCAGGCAGCGGCAGGTCTCCTCCCACATGAACTTATCCAGCTCGTATATAAAGCCGTTTCTTTCAAATATAGGCACGAAGTCATTGGGGGGAATGAGCCCCTTTTCCGGATGACGCCAGCGGGCCAGAGCCTCCGCCCCGATGAGAGCGCCGGTGGAGTGGTTGTACTGGGGCTGGAACCAGACCTCGAACTGTCTGTCCCTCAGCGCTCCGGCCATCTCCACGACTATCTCCTGCTCCAGCAGCAGCCGCTGGCGCATGGACTCGTCGTATACGGCCACCTGCGTGTCGTACCTCCCCTTGATGGAGTCCGCCGCCAGAGAGGCCCTGTCGTACATGGCGCTGGGGGGCAGCTCCTTATCGGTCACCAGATACCGGCCTATGCTGAAGGACAGGGGCGCCACCAGCCCCTCCACAGTTGCCGCCTGCTCCCGCATACGCAAAAGCTCCTGCGAATCCCGCATGAAGGCCGGATAAAGCACGGCGAAGTTATCCGCCATGACGCGGCAGCATATCCCACCGAAGCGCCCGAAGCCCTCGCTGAAAACTTCGGCGATATGCCGCAGCACACGGTCACCCTTCTCCGTGCCGTATTGATCGTTTATTACCTTGAAGCTGTCCACGTCGAAGCAGGCCATATAGTAATAGCCCGGCTCTCTTGCCGATGTGAGCTCCCTTACCTTTTCAAAAAAAGCCTCTCTGCTGTGCAGCCCCGTGAGCCTGTCCTTTTGCAGCAGGTTCACTGTGGCGGCGGTCTCCCAGAGCCTGATGGTATTGTGGATGCGCTGCTTTATGATAATGGAGTTATAAGGCTTGGAGATATAGTCGTTGGCGCCCAGCCTCAGAGCCCTGACCTCGCTGTCGGCCTCGGTCTGCCCGGTGGTCACTATGACCGGCAGGGTGGAAAGCTCCCTGTGACTGCGCATATACTCCAGCACCTGAAACCCGTCCATCACCGGCATACCCAGGTCCAGCAGCACAACGCATATCCCGTCATAGCAGCGGCTCATGACCTCCAGAGCCTCCCGCCCGTCGGCCGCCTCCATGACGCGGTATTCGCCGCCCAGAATGTTCTTGAGTATCTCCCGGTTGGTTTTGATATCGTCTACGATAAGAAGTGTCTTTTGCATTACGCGCTCCCCTGAGAACCGGCAGCCCGGACCCTCTCGTATACATAGCCCAGTATATCTATAATTTAAAAAATGTTATATTCTATGGCGCAGAGAAAATCAACGAAATTCTGCTACATTTGTCTTTTTATGTCAAGACGGAAATACCGGCCGGCAGCCGAAGGCGACACAGTTTTGATTGCGGAGGCGGCAAAAGTATGATATTGTTGGTCAAAGCCTATAACAAACACGGAGGTGCGCCATGAGCGTAGTAAACGAGCCGAAAATAAAAAATCCCCTTATCGTGGCCATTCGCGAGCAGCTGGAGCACAGGGCGCTGTGGATGTATCTGCTCTGCGACGAGGCCAGAAAAAAGGGGCTGGAGCCCAAGGATTTCGCCCCTGACGCCATACGCCGCTGCGGCCGGTATCAGGGCGCGCTGCTGGTGAAAAAGGGCGGCACCACCAGCCTTACCGGACTGAAAAAGACACTGTTTTCAAAGTTTGCCCAGTGGGTATTCGAGATGAAGATACTCCGCTGCGACGACGACCATCTGGACATTGACTTCCACTACTGCCCGCTGGTGAAGGCCTGGCAGAAGCAGGGCTGCCCCGACGGGGAGCTGAGCTGCCTGTGCGACTATGCCATGTGCGGAGACAGGGGCATAGGTCAGGAATACGGGGTGGAGCTGGACCTGCCCGCCACCATTGCCCGGGGTGACGGGGTATGCAGGCTGCGGTATGTGAGGCGGTAGCGTGGATTACGAACTGCTTATACCTAAGGACTACAGCTGGTATGTGACCCACTTCAACCGCAGGGAGTACGCGGCGCTGTTCAAGGGCTATCTGGAGCGCTGCGGGCAGTTCTTCGCTGCGGCAGAGAGCCCGGACGCGGCGGGGCTGGTCACCTACGCGGAGAGCTTTGTACGGCCGCTGAGGAAAAAGCTGGTGCTGTTCGATTTGAAAACCCTGTTCGTGCTGTATACTCTGCCCGCGATGCGGGAGCTGGGCACCGGCGAGAGCGCCGCCTTTGCCGGGGAGCTGGAGAGCGTATGGAACCAGAGACACCCGGAGCAAAGCCTCAGCGCCGTCAGCTACAGCGAGCTTATGCAGGGCTTCGAGGACGCGGGCATACTGGGCTTCAAAAAGTTTTTGAAGTGAGGCGCTGACCAGGAGAATGCAGCCGCCGAACAACTGCCGGTTCCCTCATCCGCCGCTGCGCGGCACCTTCCCCAAAGGGGAAGGCTTTAAGGCGGGCACACAGGCCTAACCCCGGGGGATGCCAGAGATTTCAAGTTTGAAACAAGTTCAAACTTTATCAGATTTAAGTGCGATTTTCTCGCCGCTAAAGCGGCAACCGAAAATCATGCACAAAATGACCATTCCTTTTCATGGTCATTTTGTGCCTTGAGAATGCGAAAGGAATGGTCATAACGATGAACGGAGAACTTAAATGAAAGAAAAGTTTATCGCCCAGCTTAAGACCCGGCGCTACAATTCCTATATCCTCTACATCGTGGCCGGAGGCTATCTGCTGTACCTGGCCTACAAGATGCTGCGGGACCTGGAGGGCGGCGGCAGGCCGCTGTTCTACATTATGGCCGTGGCCTTCGGACTGATAGGACTGCTGCTGGTGTCGGTGAGCCTGCTGGCCATGTACAAGGGCTGGTTCATAGAGCGGGTCAAGGCCGAGAAGGAAAACGAGGACGGGGAAAACTGAGAGGACGGTCGATATTCGACCGTCCTCTGCATTATTCTTTGCAATTACTTAACCGCTTTCAGCTCGATATAGCCTCTGGTTCCGATGGGTTCCAGCTGTATGCGGGGGTTCTCCTCATCCCAGCTCAGACCGATGACGGAGGGCTCGTACCTGTCCATGGACTGCTGTACCGCCTCTATGGCCTCGCAGTAATCCTCCTCCGCGAAGGGCTCCCCCTGGAACATCAGATACTTTGCCGCCGGCAGGTCTATCACGTCGAAGCCCTGGGGTATCTCGCCGCTGTAGTCCGCCGCCGCTTCTACGCCCTGCACATACTCCGAGCCGCCAGCCCGGTACTTCTCCGGCAGCCAGAGACACACCGGCTCGCCGCAGAGGGACTTCATGCTGGTCAGAATGCCCCAGACGTCGCAGCCCACCTCCTGGCAGTAGCTCCAATACTCGGCGGCCTTGACCCCACGCTTGACGATGACCTTTCTGGCGGGCTTGTCCACAGTCTGTATAAATACGTTGCGCACCTTTTCCATGTTCTTCTCCTCTTTCCACAGTTGTTTGAATTTTACGCCGTAGGCGGTAAACAGGGGGAGGGGCACCGGCTTTTTGGCGTACTCCCTGGGGTTGCAGCCGAACTCCCGGCGAAAGGCCCGCTGATATCCGTCCACGCTGGCAAAGCCCAGGTCGAAGGCCAAATCTATTATCTTCACCCTTTCGTCCCTCAGCCTCAGCGCGGAGCGGGACAGCCGCAGCCGCCGTATATAGTCCGCCGGAGCAAAGCCCGTCAGCTCCTTAAAGAGCCGGGCCGAATACCAGGGCGAAAACCGGGCCGCTGCCGCAAGATCCGCCAGGCTTATCTCCTCGCTCAGGTGCTCCCCGATGTAACTCTGCATCCGCTGGACGGCCTCCGTCCTCTCCTCCATGCTCTCGCCTCCCGACAGCGTGTATATTAACTCAGACGCGGAAATTATTCTCGACTATTCTTGCTCAGTTCACTGCTTCATACTAGCACATCCCCGGACCGCTGGCAAATGGAAATCGGCGGCGCGGCCTCACTGTGACGACTTGCGCAAAAGCTTTGTATGTGTTATTATGTTATCCGACCTAGTGCGCATAATTTCGGCGTAAGCCGGGAAAAGGCGGGTGCTGATATGAAAACCGATGCTCAGGACAGAGGACGGGCGGCCTTCTATATAGAGAAGGGGAGCGCTTGGGCCCGTACCGCAGTGATACTGATGCTGCTGTCCGCGGTGTTTCGCGTGGTGGGCTGCTGGGGCCTGTGGACCGACAGCTACTTTGCCGCCACCCAAATGATCCTGCCCATATGCTGCAACCTGCTGTTCGTACTGTGTATCCTGCTTTTCGGGAAGCGGGGCTTCTGGCTGTCCTCACTGCCGGTGCTGCTGGGCGTGGTGTTCTTCGTGGTCAAGTCCTTCGGCTTTGAAAGCTGGCTGCACACTGTGCTGTGTATACTGCTGTACCTGCTGGTGGCGGTGCTGTACACGGGGACGGTGTTCGGCGTCATACGCACCAAGTGGCTGCTGCCGCCGCTGTTCGGCCTGCCGCTGCTGTACCATCTGCTGGTGGAGGATCTGCAGGCCATGCAGGACGCCGCCAATCCTGTCACCCTTGCGGCGGGCCTGCAGGAGATATCCGTGCTGTGCATCATGGCGGCTCTGCTGTGTACCGGCTTGGGTCTGAAAAAAAGGAAGCCTGAGGCGGCCGGAGCGGAGCTGCCCAAGATAAAGGACCCGGTGGTGCTGCCGCCGGAGAAGGATAAACCGGCGGAGCCCGGGATACCGGAGGCTCCCCCAGAGACGGAAGCGGCGGCCCCGGCGGAAAACGGCGCCGTTAAGGGAGATGAGGGACAATGAGAGCGAAGCCGGAGCGCGGCCGAGAGGGGAGAGAGCGGAGGAACGCCGCCCCCGTTCAGGTCAGAAGGCCCGGGAAACGGGCCATATACATAGTCTGCGCCCTGCTGGCGGCGCTGCTGATAATCTCGGTGGCCATGGTGCTCAGAAGCGCCTCCGACAAGAGAGCCTACACCGACTATATGCAGCAGGCCCAAAAGAGCTTTGCCGACAGCGACTTCGACAGCGCCCTGGCCGCGCTGCGCAAGGCCGCTGCCATTGAAAACAGCGACGAGTGCCTGATGCTCATGGCCGACTGCTACGAGACTCAGGGCAATTATGACAAGGCTCTGGAAATACTGCGGATGATGGACCTGCAAAACCTCACCGTGTCCGCCCGGATAAGCAGCATTGAAAGCCGGAGGCAGACCCTCAGCGCCGCGGGCAAGGTCACCGTGGCGGGGAAGCAGTTTCCCGCCGCCACCACCAGTCTGGTGCTGGACAACATGGGGCTTACCAGCGGGGTGTTTACGGAGGTGCTGCAGCTGTTTTCCATAGACAGCCTCTCCATGGCCGGAAACTCCATCTCAGATATCGGGGAGATATCCCAACTGGGGGGACTGGTCACCCTGAACCTCAGCGACAACCAGATATCCGATATAAGCCCGCTGGCCTCCCTGACAGGTCTGCGCACCCTGTATCTGGACAATAACCCCATAGGCGATCTGATGCCGCTGTGCTCTCTGGCGAACCTTACAAACCTGAGCATCAAGGGCATAGAGATCACCGAGAGCGAGCTTGCCGCTCTGTCCAAGGCCCTGCCCTCCTGCGCCATACACAGCGAGGCCGCCCAGGAGGAGAGCCAGGAGATAAGCTTCGGCGGCATGACCTTTGGCTCCGACGTGACGGAGCTGAATCTCAGCGGCCTGGGATTGAGGGATATATCCGCCCTTTCCAGCTGCCGGAACCTGACCAGCATAGACCTGAGCAACAATGAGATAAGCGATCTGAGCCCGCTGATGAACATTCCGGGGCTCCAGTGGCTGGACGTGTCCTATAACGCTTTAAGCGACCTGCGGCCCCTTATGGGCATAGGCACCCTGCGCTTTCTAAATGTCTCCGGCAACAGCATATACAGCACTACACCCCTGACCATGATGACCGGGCTCAGTGAGCTGTATCTGGACGAAAACCCCATCAGGGACTTTTCCGGCCTTAGAAAGCTGCGCAGCGCCGGTACCCTGGGCCTGTCCGGCACCGGGCTCAGTGACGCCGACCTGGACTATCTGGCGGTGCTGACCAACCTCCACTCTCTGGGCATTGAAGATAACCCGGCCCTGACCGGGGAGGCGGTGGACGCCCTGCAGATACAGCTCAGCTCATGCACCATACTGTGCTCGGAGCTGTCCTACTCGGTGGATATTGACGGCCACACCGTCAAGAGCGACGCCACTGAGCTGAATTTGGCCGGGGCCGGCATCAGCGATATCACGGGGCTGGGCAGTCTGGACAGGCTGGAGACGGTGAAGCTGAACATGAACAGCATCTCCAACATATACATCCTCGAATACTCCGGCAGCCGGCTCACCATAAAATCCCTGGACCTCAGCTCCAACGCTATTGAGGACATCACCGCCCTCGCCTGCCTGCAGTCGGTGGAGGAGCTGAACCTGGCCAACAACCTTATCAGCTCCGAGCTGCCCCTTATGAATCTGAAAACGCTGAAAACGCTGTGGCTGGGCGGGAATCTGCTGACGCCGGAGCAGATAATGAACATTCAGGACGCCCTGCCCGGTTGCCAGGTGATACTGGACTGACATACAAAAATTGTCTATTTATACAAAAATGCGTCGCGCTATCGGTGACTTGTGACGATTATTTCAAAGTTAATAAATACTTCTTCAAATCGCCCCCGGCCCATGCTATAATGAAGCTACAGAAGTTTCCCGCTTCTGACGGCACAATCGAAAGGAGTTGGCACATTTGAAGTTCACTTTCACCGAGAAAAGGATGGATTCCTCCGATGAGCTCAGAGCCTACGCCACCAAAAAGATAGG
>CAYSFK010000109.1:0-6880 GCA_964430345.1 uncultured Oscillospiraceae bacterium
AGGTCTGACGGTTGACGGAGCACAGTTCGACAAGGTCCTTCACGGTTATCTTGTCGATAGGCTTTACCTCCATCATTTTTTTTAGCGCAGCCGCAAGCAGGCTTTTAGTAGAAGTAGCCAATTGTTTTCCCCTTTCTTCTATTTCATGTCTATACTATACCACAAGTATTGTATAATAGTAAAGCCTTTTGTACAATATTTGTGAGAAATGAAACAAATTACCCGGACGATGCGTTATTATAGATGAGGACACGCAACGGCGAGACTGAAATGATAAGACGGAAACCGCTGTACACAGCCGTATTCCTGCTGTGCGCCGCTCTGCTTGCGGGCTAATTGGAAGCGCCTGTATGGATGTAGCCCGGGGTTGGAATTCCCGCATTAGAGTTTAACCGCAAAAATGCGCCCCATCGCTTTCAGATTGGGGCGTTTTTGCCGGCAAGTTTGGACACTGTAAAGCCTCATACTAAACTGCGAGCCCAGCAAAACTGGTCGCTGCTGATAAGGAGGATGCATGAAGCGGGCAAGACAAAAACCAGTCCGAAAACTGGTTTTTGCTGCGAAAGCGTAATGCGCTCCGACTTGGAGCTAGTGATGTGACTCGAACACACGACCTGCTGATTACGAATCAGCTGCTCTACCGGCTGAGCTACACTAGCATGGTTCTCTGCTTCAGCGCATTGTAGTTTAGCACAATATCCCGGTTTAGTCAACGGTAAGCGGAAAAATTACAATCAGTATATTTGCGTTATTTTCTGTTTCCCGCCTCTTTTACGCGCCGCATCTTTTTGCATATATATGTGTACTAAAAAGGCAGATACATACAATTTTTGAATGTTTTTCAGCGTGATTACAGAGGCGACAACAAGTTACATAATTAATCCAACAAAAAAATCTGCAAATAGTTATCAACATTTCCAACAGAGTTTTCAACAGCGAAATAATGTTGATTTTACAGGCTTTGCAGAGAATTATGTTGAAAAAAGAAGAAGCCGCAAACCAAGTTTGATTACGAAAGAGAAACAGTTTACCGTTTACATAAATCAGAATTTGTATAGCTGCATCAGACCCGAGTCCGCCAAGGACACGTACTCGTCTCCGGCAAAAATCAGGTGGTCCTCCAGGCGAATTCCGATAAGATTCAATGAGCTGTAAAGGCGCTTGGTGAAGTAGTCGTCCTCCTTGGACGGCAGAGCTATGCCGTCCGGGTGATTATGGGCCACGATGACAGAGCTGACCTTATCCTTAAGGGCGGCCTCCACTATGCGCCTCACGCTTACATCGGCGCCGTTGACCACGCCTCTGCCCATCTCACAGCAGCGTATCACGCATTTCTTGGAGTCCAGAAACAGCACGTACACCGCCTCGTCCTTCTCGCCTATGAAACGGGGTGACAGAAAGCGTCCGGCGTCGGCGGAGTTTCTGATCTGCTTAATTTCCTCCGTCTGGGAAACCACACTTTTCTTAAGTATCTGCGGCAGCAGCCTTATGAGGATGGCGGTGCTTCTGCCAACACCGTCCACCTCCATAAGCTCCCGCTCCGAGGCATCGAACACGGCGGCAAGGCTGCCGAACCGCTCCATCAGCCTGTGGGCCACGGGGTTGGTGTCGTTTCGGGGTATAGCGTAAAACAGCAGCAGCTCCAGGGCGTTCAGGTCGTCGAAGCTCTCCAGCCCGTGCTGGGAAAAGCCGGACTTAAGTCTCTCTCTGTGACCCTCGTGTATGTTCATGGCACCGTCCCCTGTCAAAATTCCTACAGCTCCATAGTGGCGTACGCGTTAAGCTCGCTTCCGGCGGTATTTCCGGCCAGATACTCGTAATAAGCCTGAGCGCCCACCATGGCGCCGTTGTCGCCGCAGAGCTTCAGCGGGGGTATAAACAGGCGGCGGCCTTCAGCCTTGGCCGCGGCGGTAAAATCGGCCCTTATGCGGGTGTTGGCGGCAACGCCGCCGGCCACCACCACAGTGTCGTAGCCCAGCTCCGCCGCCGCCGCAAAGGTGCGGGGCACCAGACTGTCGCTTACGGCCTTGGTGAATGAGGCGGCCAGGCCCGGTCTGTCCAGCTCCTCGCCCTTCTGCTGCGCGTTATGGACAAGGTTTATCACGGCGGTCTTAAGCCCGGAAAAGCTCATGTCATAGGGATGCCCCTCCACATGGGCTATGGGAAAGGCGTACTTCATGTCGTCCCCGCCCTGACTCAGCTGGTCTATGGGCTTGCCTCCGGGATAAGGCAGACCCAGCACCCGGGCTGTCTTGTCAAAGCACTCCCCCGCCGCGTCGTCTCTGGTGCAGCCGAGTATGTGCATATCCGTATAGCCCCGCACATCCACCAAAATGGTGTTGCCGCCGGAGATGGCCAGACACAGGAAAGGCGGCTCCAGCTCCGGGTAGGCCAGGTAGTTTGCGGCGATATGTCCCCGGATATGGTGTACCGGGATAAGTGGGACATTTAGAGCCAGAGCCGCGGCCTTGGCGAAGTTCACGCCCACCAGCACCGCGCCGATCAGACCTGGGGCGTAGGACACAGCCACCGCGTCAATGTCGCCTTTTGTTATGCCCGCCTCCTCCACTGTGCGCCGGGCCAGAATGGATATGGCCTCAACGTGGCAGCGGGAGGCTATTTCCGGCACAACTCCGCCGTACACCGCGTGGAGCTGGGCCTGGGAGAATATCTGGTCCGACAGTATGCGTCTGCCATCCTCTACTACAGCGGCGGCAGTCTCGTCGCAGGTGGATTCAAATGCCAGTATTTTCAATGTCTTTGCCTCGATTCAAAAAATATGTCATCAGTATGGCGTCCTCTTTGGGCGCCTCATAATAGCCGCGCCTGCGTCCCACCGGCACAAAGCCAAGGGCACCGTACAAGCCAAGGGCGGGAAGGTTATTCTCCCTGACCTCCAGTGTAACGAAGGCAAGACCCATACTCTTCGCCCTGACCAGCAGCTCGCCTAAAAGACTGCTGCCCACGCCGCAGCGGCGAAAGCTCTCCCCCACCGCAACATTGGATATATAGCCCTCATCCAAAACATAGCTCATGCCGACGTAGCCAAGCATACGGCCGTCCCCGTCCACCGCGCCCAGAAATTCATGCGTACTGTCCTTAAGCTGAGAGCGAAGCTGGGCCTCCGTCCAGGGTATTGAGAAGCACTCCTGTTCCATGGAGCAGAGCTGGGGCAGCTGTTGCTCAGTCAGGTCGATAACCCGGTAGTCCATATCAGTGGGCCTCTGCCCAGCTATGGCCAACATGGGCCTCCACGCTGAGGGGAACGCTGAGCTGTACCGCGTTTTCCATGGCATCGGTCAGGATATCCCGGACGCGCTCACTCTCCGCCTCCGGGCACTCCACGATAAGCTCGTCATGCACCTGGAGGATAAGCTTTGCCTTTAAGCCCTCCTCCGAGAGCCGCCGGTGCACGTTTACCATGGCCAGCTTTATGATATCCGCCGCCGTGCCCTGAATGGGCATATTCAGCGCCACCCGCTCACCGAAGGAGCGGAGGTTGAAGTTGGAGCTTTTCAGCTCCGGCAGATACCGCCTGCGCCCGAAGATGGTGTCCACATAGCCGTCGGCTCCGGCCTTCTCCACTATGCTCTTCATATACTCCCGTACACCGTGGTACTTCTCCAAGTAGGCCTCCATATAGGCCTTGGCCTCGTTGGGGTAGACGCCGATATCCTGAGAAAGGGAGAAGGCGGAGATACCGTAGACTATGCCGAAGTTTACGGCCTTGGCCCTGCTTCTGAGGGCGGGCGTCACCTCGGCAATGGGTACATTAAAGACCCTGGAGGCCGTGACAGTGTGAAAGTCCTCGCCGCTGAGGAAGGCCTCCCGCATGGCCTCGTCCCCGGAGATATGGGCCAGCAGCCGCAGCTCTATCTGGCTGTAGTCCGCGTCCACCAGCGTCATCCCAGGAGCGGCGGTAAACATACCCCGTATCTGCGAACCCAGCTTCTTGCGTACCGGGATGTTTTGCAGATTGGGCTCCGTGGAAGACAGCCGCCCGGTGGCGGTTACAGTCATCTGGAAGCTGGTGTGTATGCGCCCGTCGGGCTCGATGACCTTTAATAAGCCCTCAGCGTAGGTGGACTTAAGCTTGGTGAGCATCCGGTATTCCAGCACCTCGTCCACCACGGGGTGCTTGCCCCGGAGCTTTTCCAGCGCGTCGGCATTGGTGCTCCAGCCGGTCTTGGTCTTTTTCCCGGAGGGCAGCATCAGCTGGTCGAACAGCACCTCGCCCAGCTGCTTCGGGGAATTGATGTTGAACTCACGGCCGGCGTGCTGCCATATGCTGCGCTGGAGCCTGTCTATGTCGGAGTTCAGGCTCTCCCCGAACTGGTAGAGCGCATTGCGGTCTACGTAGAAGCCCTCCCACTCCATATCAGAGAGCACCCTGCACAGGGGCAGTTCTATGTCATAGTAGAGCTTTTCCATGCCCAGCTCATGAAGCCTGCCGTCAAGCAGCGGATACAGCCTATACACAGCCTGAGCGCCGTGCAGCTCCTGTCCGGCATAGCCCATGGATATACGCTCCAGAGTATAGTCGCTCTCTGTGGCCTCCAAAAGATAGGCGGCCAGAGCCGTATCAAAGACGAAGCCCTGGGTGTCCAGCCCGTCTTTTTTCAG
The DNA here is from genome assembly GCA_964430345.1 of uncultured Oscillospiraceae bacterium. Classification (GTDB taxonomy): domain Bacteria; phylum Bacillota; class Clostridia; order Oscillospirales; family Oscillospiraceae; genus Limivicinus. Next base: position 4,624 of record CAYSFK010000109.1, read on the forward strand.
CAGGCCCATCAAATCCTTTACATTGTGGCCCAGCTTCTTTACCTTCGGCGAAAACACGGCTTTCAGCAAAGCGTCATAGTCCTGTCCGCAGTCGTTCCAGGCGGCGGTGTAGACGGTCTTACCGTCGCATAGCTCCAGAATGTCCAGACTGCCCGCGGCATACACGGAGATATACTCTGCCTCGCCCACGGCGGAGATAAGCTTCTCAAGCCCGGACGCGTCCGTGACCCGCAGCTCAGGCAGGGCGTCGGACATAATCTCCATGCTCTGCTGCGGCGTCTGGCTGAGCCCCCATTTCTCTATGAACTTGTTGAAGCCCAGCTTTTTAAACAGCCCGTAGAGCCCGGGAGTAAAGTCCCGCTGCCATATATTGTCCTCAGGTTTAAAGTTCACCGGCGCGTCCCGGACTATGGTGGCCAGCCAGTAGGAGCTTTTGGCGCTTTCCTCCCCCGCTGTCAGCTTTGTGCGTATGCCGTCTTTTATTTCCAGCTGACTGAGCTCAGAATATATTTTTTCGATTGTCCCGTATTTCTGAATAAGGGCCATGGCGGTCTTTTCGCCTATGCCGGGGACGCCGGGTATATTATCGGAGCTGTCCCCCATCAGGGACTTCAGGTCCACCATGCGTCCGGGCTCAAAGCCGTATTCCGCTCTGAATACCTCCGGGGTATAGTACAGCGTTTCGGTCTGGCCCATGCGGGTCTTGACGTTGCAGACACTGGTCTTATCGCTTATAAGCTGGAGGCTGTCCTTGTCTCCGGTGACTATAACGCAGTCCCAGCCATCTTTCTCGCACAGACTGGCGGCGGTGCCCAGAATGTCGTCCGCCTCGAAGCCCTCCAGCTCGTAGCGGCGAATGCCCATGGCGTCCAGCACGTCCTTGAGTATGGGCATCTGCACCGCCAGCTCCTCCGGCATGGGCTTGCGCTGGGCCTTATATGCCTCATACTGCTTATGCCTGAAGGTGGGCGCTTTAAGGTCGAAGCTTACACAGAGGGCCTCCGGCTTCTGCTCCTCCAAAAGACGCTGGAGAATGGTGATAAACCCGTAGATCGCATTGGTGGGGGTGCCGTCGGGGGCGGTGAGCATACGTATGCCGTAGAAGGCACGGTTTACTATGCTGTTGCCGTCCAGTATCATTAGCTTCATTCCGAGTTTCCCCTTTCACTTCTCGCCGCGGAGACGGATTATCTCGTCCCGAAGCTGGGCTGCGATCTCGTACTCCAGCATTTTGGCCGCCTTGCGCATCTTTTCCTCCAGCTGGGCGATAAGCTCCCGCCGCTCCCTGTCGGTCATGCGCACGCCGTTGGCTTTGCTGGCTGTGCCGCTGTCGGTGGATATCTCAATGAGGTCCCGCACGCTCTTGACGATGGTGGTTGGTACTATACCCCGGGCCTGGTTGTAGGCCATCTGCTTTGCGCGGCGCCGCTCCGTCTCGTTGATGCAGGCCCGCATGGAGGGTGTAATCGTGTCGGCGTACATGATGACAAAGCTCTCGGCGTTTCTGGCGGCCCGGCCCACGGTCTGGATAAGGCTGGTCTCGCTTCTGAGGAAGCCCTCCTTGTCCGCGTCCAGTATGGCCACAAGACCCACCTCCGGAAGATCCAGGCCCTCCCGCAATAGGTTGATGCCCACCAGCACGTCGAATTCGCCCAGGCGCAGGTCGCGGATTATCTCCATGCGCTCAATGGTGCCGATGTCGTGGTGCATATAGCGGCAGCGTATGCCGGCGGCGGTGAGGTAGGCGGACAGATCCTCGGCCATTTTCTTCGTCAATGTGGTCACCAGAACGCGCTGCTGCCGATCGATCTTGTCGTTGATCTCGCCAATAAGGTCGTCGATTTGGCCCTCCACGGGACGCACAAATATCTCCGGATCCAGAAGCCCGGTGGGTCTGATTATCTGCTCGGCTATCTGGCCCGCCCGCTCCCGCTCATAGTCGCCGGGGGTAGCGGACACATAGACCCGCTGATGCACCCGCTTGCAGAATTCGTCAAACTGAAGGGGCCGGTTGTCAAAGGCGGAGGGCAGACGGAAGCCGTATTCCACCAGCGATTCCTTTCGGGCTCTGTCGCCCCGGTACATGGCCCGCACCTGGGGCAAGGTAACATGGCTCTCGTCCACGAACAACAGGAAGTCCTTGGGAAAGTAGTCCAACAGCGTCATAGGCGGGCTGCCCGGCTCTCTGTCGGATATTACCCGGGAATAGTTCTCTATACCGGTGCAATAGCCGAGCTCCTGCATCATCTCTATATCA
>CAYSFK010000110.1:0-6841 GCA_964430345.1 uncultured Oscillospiraceae bacterium
AATAGTAAAGGTCAAGTGCTGAGGCGCAGTATTCATACGGTTTTTTGCGCAAGTTATAAACGCAGAAATTCTCCGGCTGTCTTTTGACAGCCGGAGAATTTCTGCGTTTTGTCTGATCAGGTTTTCTTTTTCCTGGCAGGCAGATGCGCACATACACCCAGCGCATCCTTACACGCCTCCATAAGCGCCTCGCTATAACTGGGATGTGCATGAATAATGTTCTCAGCGACTTCATTAACGGTGAATTCACCGGAAATAAGGGCTTCCGCCTCCCCGGCGATCTCGGTCGCGGCGCAGCCAACTATATGAATTCCCAGGATTTCACCATAGCTCTTTTCTGCGAGCACTTTCACAAAGCCGCACGTCTCGCCCGAGGCAACGGCTCTGCTGTTCGCAGCCATCGGAAATCTGCCTACAAGCAGCGTATCAGGATACATTCTGCGCGCTTCGTCCTCTGACATACCTATTGATGCCGCTTCTGGGATGCTGTACAGCAGGTTTGGCACCAAGCTTAGATCGCACTTGCGCTCCCCGCTTTTTACACAGTTTTCCGCCGCCACTTCACCCATTTTAAAGGCGCTGTACGCCAGCATTGAACGGCCGTTCACATCGCCGCAGGCATATATGTTATCTATATTAGTCTTCATCTTGTCGTCAACAAGCACTCTGCCGTTTTCCACAGTTATCTTGTCCTTCATTGCACCAAGGCAGGCAAGATCGGGTTTGCGGCCTACAGCAAGCAGCACCTTGTCGCACTCAAAATGTCCGTTCTCTGTTACGACTGACATCTGACCGCCTTCGGATTTGAATTCGAGTATCTTTTCACCGAGCATCAGCTTTATTCCGTTGGCAGAAAGCGCTTTCCCGACCTCGTCGCTGACCTCTCTGTCCATAGAGTATACCAATCTGTCCATTTGCTCGACGATTGTGACCTCCGAGCCAAAGGAGCAGAAAGCGCTGCCAAGCTCGCAGCCTATAGAGCCCCCTCCAACAATGCAGAGGCGTGCCGGAAGTTCACGCAGATCCAAGAGCTCAGTGCTGGTCAGAACATTTTCGTTATCCGCCCCCGGAATACTCATACGCACCGGCTTGGAGCCGCCGCAGAGAATTATCTTGTCGGCCGTATACTCCTTGCCGCCGCACAGTACGCTGTGTTCGGAACCGAGACACGCTTCGCCCTCGACCACTTCTACCGCGTTTGAGCGCAGCAGCTTCGCAACGCCTCCGGTCAAAGTGGAAACCACCTTTGATTTGTTGTCCACTATGCCAGGCATATCGACGCGGACAGGACCTTCGACCACAACACCTCTTGTCTCTGAGTTTCTTATATGGTGCAGATACTCAGCCGTTTTAAGATAAGTCTTTGTGGGGATGCAGCCGCGATTGAGGCAGGTGCCGCCTACTGTGTCCTTTTCAAACAGGACGACCTTGGGGGCGCCAAGCTGTGCTGCCGTAATCGCCGCAACATAGCCTGCCGGACCGCCGCCAATAACCGCGACATTATAGTCATAATCACACGGTGCAGCAACAGTCGCTTCCGGCTCAGCTGTGTCTTTCGGAGCGGCAGGTGCAGAAGCATCAATCTTCTCGCCTGCTTCGCCAATATATCCCATGGTAGTAAGCACCGGTACGACTGCGCCTTCCTGGCACAGTATTTTCAGCAGTATGCCCGAAGCAGGTGCCTCAGATTCCATGGTGACCTTGTCTGTTTCAATCTCCATGATGGGCTCGCCCAGTTCTACGTGGTCACCCTCATTTTTGAGCCAACGAATCAGTGTGCCTTCGGTCATGTCCATGCCGTTCTTTGGCATATATATCTCAGTCGCCATAGCTACCTCCCGCGATTTCGCTGATTATTTCTTCCGGCGTCTCAAGTATGCGCTTAAGCTCCGCTTGGAATTTACTTGCTTCCGTACCGTTTATTATTCGGTGGTCAAAGGTCAGGCAGACCATCATCTTCTTGCGCACGACTACAGCTCCGTCTACCAGAGCAAGCTCGTCCTCGGTGCTGCATATGCCTAATATCGCAGCCTCCGGTTGGTTCACAATCGGAGTAAAGAGATAGGTGCCGAACATTCCCAAATTGGATATGCTGATACAGCCTCCGCCCATATTTTCCGGACGCAGCGCTCCAGTTTTCGCCTTACCGGCCAGAAGCTTCGCTTCGGCAGAAATTTCGTCTATAGTCTTTTTATCAACATCGTGTATCACAGGAACCAGCAAGCCGTCATCTATACCGACCGCGACTCCGATGTTGATGTGCTCGTTGACAATGTAGTTGCCGCCGTCTATGGACATACGAAATCGTTTATGCTGCAGCAGCGCCTTTGCCGTTGCGCGGATAATAAGATCGTTTACGGTTATCCGCTGGGCCTTTTCCCGGCCCTCATTCAATTTCTGCCGGAACTCAAGCAGCTGTGTCACATCAACTTTGACGACTGAGGTGACCGGCGGTATCTCAGTATGGCTTGCGCACATACGTTTAGCTATGACCTTGCGCATAGACGTAAGCGGTATCACTTCTCCGGGCAATGTTTTTTTCGTGGTTTTAGCCGCTGCTGCCGCAAGTACATCCGCCTTAGTTATCTTGCCGCCGTAACCGCTTCCGTGAACAGTGTCCAGACCCACTCCCAGTCCGAGCGCGACAGCTTTGGAAAGAGGAGTTGCCTTGATCCTATAGCGCTTTGCGTTTTCAACGTCCCTTCCGCGAATCCCATCGCTGCAGCTGGGAGTAACTGACCGCAGGTCTACACCCAACTCATCTGCCAACCGTCTTGCGTAAGGGGTAGCCGCTATTCTTAACGTGGACATATTGCCGCTCCCTTCCTTACAGTGTGCTTCTTATAGCCGCCTCTATACGCTCAGCCGTCGGAAACGCGCTGGCTTCAAGAGTCGGGTTAAAGGGCACCGGGCAGAACAGCCCGCCCACGCGCTTGACCGGCGCATCCAGATAGTAGAAAGCCTCGCTGTCCGCAATCGTGCTGACCACCTCGCCGCCAAACCCTGCAAACTGTACTGCCTCATGGACAACTACGACACGTCTGGTTTTCTTTGCGGTGGCTATTATGGCCTCTTTGTCAAGAGGGCTTAGAGTGCGCAGATCAAGCACCTCCACAGAAATACCCTCGGCGGAAAGCTTCTCTGCTGTTTGCAGGCACATCTGAACCATGCGACCGTATGTTATAACTGACACATCCGTGCCCTCGCGTTTAACATCCGCCTTTCCCAGCGGGATCACATAGTCCTTCTCTGGAACATAGCCCTTTTCCTTATAGAGACGCTTCTGCTCCAAAAACACAACTGTGTTGTTGTCACGTATAGAAGATTTCAGCAGCCCCTTCGCGTCATACGGAGTGGAGGGTACGACCACTTTCAGCCCCGGGACATGGCAATACATCTGTTCAAGCGACTGGGAATGCTGCGCAGCCGCACCTGTACCGCCGCCGGAGGCCGTACGTATCACCATAGGCACGCTCACCTTTCCGGCAAACATGAAATGCATCTTCGCCGCCTGATTTATTATCTGATCGTAGCAAACCGCCATAAAGTCGGAAAACATCAGCTCAACGATGGGGCGCATACCCGTTATGGCGGAGCCGACTCCCGCGCCGATATACGCTGTTTCGGAGATCGGAGTCTCGCGAACGCGCTCCGGGCCAAATTCCTCCAGCATCCCTTTTGAAACACCAAATGCTCCGCAGTATACGCCAATGTCCTCTCCCATGAAGTATACGCTCTCATCACGGCGCATCTCCTCGCACATTGCCTCGCGTACCGCCTCGCGATATGTGATTATCCTTTTATCTTCCATATTGCTCTCCTTCTCACTTGGCATAGACATCGGCTTCAAGGTCCTCTACCTTTGGCTGCGGCTGGTTCTTGGCGTAAGCAACTGCGTCGTCAATGATTTTGTTTGCCTGTGCCTGCAATTCGTCTATTTCCTCTTCACTCATGACACCGCACTCCGTGAGCTGTTTCCGGAAGCGAATAATCGGTCCCCGTTCCTTCCAATACTGTATTTCTTCCTTGCTGCGGTACTGGTTGCCATCGGATTTGCTGTGACCGGAAATTCTATATGTATGCTCGACTATCAGGCAGGGGCCGTTACCGGCGACAGTGTATTCACGCGCCTCTTTCACCGTCTGATACACGGCCAGAACATCGTTTCCGTCGCACTCATAAGACTTCATGCCGTATGGAATTGCCCGTTTAGTCAAGTCCGTGTCATTAACAACATGATTCAGCGGAGTAGACATTCCGTAGGTATTATTCGTAAGCACAAACAAAACCGGAAGCTTCCATGCTGCGGCCAGATTCATAGACTCATGCATAGAGCCTTCATTTGAACAGCCGTCTCCTGAAAAGTTTGCAACAACGCGGTTCGGTATATTCTTCATCTTTATCGTAAGCGCAGCGCCGCAGGCGATAGGCGCGTTCGCGCCTACTATTCCGTTTGCACCAAGTATTCCGTTATCGTAATCGCAAATGTGCATTGAACCGCCCTTGCCGTGGTTGGTGCCGGTGCCGCGGGCGAGTATCTCTGCCATCATGGAGTTAATATCTACTCCCTTGCCTATTGCTTGCCCATGGCCCCGGTGAGTGGCTAGCATATAGTCCTCCTTGGTCAGCGCCGCCGTAGTGCCTACGCCTGTAGCTTCTTCGCCTATTCCAAGATGCATGGTACCATGGACCAAGCCCTGCCCAAACAGCCAAAACGCTGTCTCTTCAAACCTGTTTACCACCATCATCCGCAGCATCAGTGTGCGGCACAGTTCCTTATCCTGATGTAAAGATTTGTAGTTGACTGCCATAAGCGCACCTCTTCATTTGCATTTGTAAAGTTGCTTTACAAGAGCAATTTACTATTAAAAAATATCACAAGTTCATCTCCATGTCAATATCTTGTCAAATCTTTTTCTGTTGGCGCCTGCAATATATTTCTTTCTGCCGCAGCCGCAAAATGCGGGAGAGTGAAATCGTCTTTAGTTCTTGACTTTTTGAATTTTGACGAATAGAATTAGTGGTGTAAAATGTTCATGATTTTTGCCAGATTAGATATTTTTGGAGGCTGCCATGCCAATTTCTGCCGGGGATCGCTACTCACTCATGCTGCGGGCACTGTATTACTTGTATATAAAGAGCTATTCTCAGACAGATATTGCAAAAATGCTCAACATCTCACGTGTTACATTAAGCAAGCTTCTCGATGAGGCGCGTGCGGAGGGTATGCTCAAGATTGAAATAGTAGACGTACGAAACGAGCTGCGTCTTGTGGACATGGAGGAGGAGATGAAGCAGCGCTTCGGCCTTCGGGATGTAAAGCTCGTTGACGGAACAGGGATTGATGAAGAAGAGCTTAAAAGAAAGATTGCCTCGCGCTCTGCCGCCTATTTTACGCAGCTTATACACAGCGGAATGAAGATAGGCGTAACGTGGGGACGTACGCTTAACGCGATGCTGGATTATCTGCCTGTCAATCACAGTATTAAAGATTTAGTAATATACACGCTGTTGGGCAATACCTCCAGCAGCCCCGCTTTCCAGCCCACAGTGCTGGCGCAGAGCCTTCTGCAAAAGTATAACGGAACTCTCAAAACTCTTACCGCACCGTTCATGTGCCACTCTCCGCAGCTCTGCGCAGATATTAAAAATGACCCGCAGATCGCCGCTATTCTAGATGAGGCGTCTGCTCTTGACCTATCTATGGTCGGCATCGGGGAAGCCCCGGTAAAGGGCAGTTCAAAGCTAAGCGACTATCCTTTTGACGCAGAAATGATAAAGGAGCTCGTGGAAAGCGGGGCCGTAGGCGATATCTGCGGTAACTTTTTTGATATTAACGGCCGCCTTTGCGATACGCATTTGAAAGAGCGGATTGTCTCCATTGATATAACTGATTTGCGCTCTCAGAAGATGGTCGTCGGGATCGGCGGAGGAGCACGTAAGATAAGCTCTATTGTGGGCGCGCTAAACGGCTCATACCTTGATGTTCTCATCACCGATATGCAAACGGCATCTGCAGCGCTGGAGTTGAGCCGCAGCCTTTGATCGTTATTCTATATTAAAATACAAACCCGGCTCATGCATATGCATAAGCCGGGTTTGTCCGCAGTCTGAAGCATTACACTATTCAACAAGTGCAATGCTGATTTTATTTAAGTATGAGCTTGTTGAAGTTCTTTTTTCCACGCTTGAGGACCACGCCTTTTTTCAGCTCCTCGCCGGTAAAGATCCTGCCGATGTCGCTGACCTTCTCGTCGTCCGCGGTGACGCCTCCCTGCTGGATATTGCGGCGGGCGTCGGACTTGGAGGCACAGAGCCCTGTAAGCACAAGGGCCGTCATCACGTCAAGCCCGCCGTCGGATAGCTCCTGCTCACCTATCTCCGTGCTGGGCATATGCTCGCTGTCGCCGGCCCCGGAAAACAGGGACTTGGCAGAGGCCTGAGCCCTCCGCGCCTCCTCGGCGCCGTGAACCAGCGTTGTCAGCTCCATGGCTAGTATCTCCTTGGCCCGGTTCAGCTGGCTGCCCTCCCACTTGTCCATCTCGTCTATCTGCTCCAGCGGCAGGAAGGTTAGCATCCGAATGCACTTGAGCACGTCGGTGTCGTCTACGTTGCGCCAGTACTGGTAGAACTCGTAAGGGCTGGTCTTGTTGGGGTCCAGCCACACAGCGCCGGAGGCCGTCTTGCCCATCTTCTTACCCTCGGAATTCAGCAGCAAGGTGATGGTCATGGCGTGGGCGTCCTGTCCAAGCTTTCTGCGGATAAGCTCCGTGCCGCCCAGCATGTTGCTCCACTGGTCGTTGCCGCCGAACTGCATATTGCAGCCGTAGTGCTGGTACAT
>CAYSFK010000111.1:0-6762 GCA_964430345.1 uncultured Oscillospiraceae bacterium
CAGCGAAAAAGCGCCGCAGCGAGGACTTCTATTCCCCGGGAAAGCAGCCGGGGCTTCGCCCGGACAGGGCGGTCATCGTCTATGCCAACCGGGCCCGGGAGGCCTTTCCCGGACTGCCCATAGTGATAGGCGGGCTGGAGGCCTCTCTGCGCCGCTTCGCCCACTACGACTACTGGGAGGACAAGGTGCGCCGCAGCGCCCTGGCGGACTCCGGGGCGGACATATTGGTCTACGGTATGGGGGAATACGCCACGCTGGAGATAGCCAGACGTTTAAAAAAGAAGGAGCCGGTGACGGCTCTGACGGATATCCGGGGCACGGCGGTGCTGGCGGAGTCCCCGGAGCAATGCGCCTATGACCATGTGTCGGTGCCCTCCTTCGACGAGGTCAGAAGCAGCATGACCGACTACGCCGACGCCACCAGAGTGGAGTACGCCGAGCACGACCCCATAAGGGGACGGGCGGTGATACAGCCCCACGACCGGCGCTTTCTCATAGTCAATCCTCCGGCCATGCCCCTGAGCACCGGGGAGCTGGACAGGGTGGCGGAGCTGCCCTACGTGCGCACCTGGCACCCTATGTACGCGTCTCAGGGCGGCGTGCCCGCCATAGAGGAGGTGCGCTTCTCGGTTATACACAACCGGGGCTGCTTCGGCGGCTGCAATTTCTGCGCTCTGGCCTTCCATCAGGGCCGCATGGTCACCTCCCGCAGCCACGAGAGCCTTGTGCGCGAGGTGACGGCTCTGACAAAGCTGCCGGACTTTAAGGGCTATATCAACGATGTGGGCGGCCCCTCCGCCAACTTCCGCCGACCCTCCTGCCAAAAGCAGCTAAAATACGGTATGTGCGCCGACAAGCGCTGTCTGGCCCCCACTCCCTGCAAGAATCTGGACGCCGACCACTCGGACTACCTGTCCCTGCTGCGAAAGCTGCGGGCCATACCCGGGGTGAAAAAGGTGTTCGTGCGCAGCGGCATACGCTACGACTTCATGCTGGAGGACGACAGCGGGGAATTCTTCCGGGAGCTGGTGAAGTACCATATCTCCGGTCAGCTGAAGGTGGCTCCGGAGCACTGCATAGACTCGGTGCTGGACTATATGGGCAAGCCCCACATAGACGTGTACGAGCGCTTCATGGAGAAGTACAAGGGCCTCAACGACAGGTATTCCAAGGAGCAGTACGTGGTACCCTACCTAATGAGCAGCCATCCCGGCAGCACCCTGCAGGACGCGGTGGCTCTGGCGGAGTATCTGAACAGGACCGGGCGTCAGCCGGAGCAGGTGCAGGACTTTTACCCCACTCCCGGCACCGTGTCCACCTGTATGTACTATACCGGCATCGACCCCATGACCATGGAGCGGGTGTACGTGGCCCGGAGCTTTCACGAGAAGGCCATGCAGCGGGCGCTGTTGCAGTGGAAACGGCCGGATAAAAAGAAGCTTGTGATAGAGGCGCTGAAGGAGGCCGGTCGGGAGGACCTTATCGGCTATGGGCCGGAGTGTCTGGTGCGGCCTATGGCCGCGCCCAAGCCCCAGCGCAGCCGGAAAAAGAAGGAGGACGCCCCCGTCACCCCGGAGCCGGTGAAGGAAGCGCCCAAAAGCCGGAAGGGCTGGGCCAAGGCCAAGCCGAAGAAAAGCGCCAGACCTGCAGCGAGGAAGAAAAAATGAACCGGGAAGCTATATTACTGACTGTTATATTGATCGTGATGAGCGCCGTTCTGTTTTTTGTAATGGGCGCCGACAAGCGCAGAGCGCGGCGGGAGCTGCGCCGGGTGCCGGAGGCAGCGCTGTTCCTGCTGGCCCTGCTGGGCGGCGCTCCCGGCGGTGTGCTGGGGATGCGGGTGTTTCGCCATAAGACAAGGCACCTTAAGTTCATCATCGGCTTTCCCGCTATAGCCATCGCCCAGATGGGCCTGCTGGCCTTTCTGATACTGAAATAAAAGTATTATATCCCGCCCAAGCCGAGGCCTGAGCGGGATATAATACCCATATCCTTATTTATACTTTGTCCTGGGCCTGTAGAATTCAAATATCACCGCGTCCCTGCCCTTCTCGTTGCGGGGCTCATGGGAGGTCCAGCCTACCCTCATGGCCCCCAGCAGCTCCGCCAGCTTCACCGTGGGCGGGCGGAAGCCTATGCGGTAGGCGATGAACTGAGGCCGGGAGATGAAGTTCATCAGGCAGTGGCTCAGCAGCACGGCAACGGGCTTTTTTATCTCCGGCCCATAGCGCCTTGCGGGCATGGCCAGCTGGCCCCGAAGCATATCCCTTGCGTGGATGCGAAACCAGGCCACTATATTGGGGTCAAAGCTCTCTACGCACACATCGCCCCGGTAGCCCGTCAGCAGCTTATAGGTCTTTTCGCACAGCTCCCGGTTGCGTCGGCCGCTTTTAAGCTCCACAATAAGGGGGCCTCTCCCTCTTATCACGGCCAGCACATCGGAAAACAGCGGTATCTGATGCTCCGTGCCGCAAAGGGACATCTGTTTAAGCTCGTGTAGGCTGTATTCGTCCACCCGGCCCCGGACGCCGCAGACCCGCTCCAGGGTATCGTCGTGAAAGACCACCACCTGTCCGTCCTTGCTGAGCTGTACATCCAGCTCCATGCCGTAGCCCGCCTCGGCGGCCAGCCGGAAGGCCTCAAGTGAGTTCTCCGGCACTCTCATATCTCTGGAGTGGAGCCCGCGATGGGCGAAGTTCACACCCGTAAAAGGGGCCTTCTGCCGCTTGGTGGCGCCGCCGGGAGCCAGCATGAACCAGGGCAGCAGCGCCGCCCCCGCGGCAGCGGCGCAGACGGCCAGCTTCGCTTTTACGGTATCGGTTTCCTTATGCAACATATACGCACCTCTCCATATGCTTTTATATTATTATTTTACCACCGGGATTATGCGCCGTCAATTTTTCTGTTGTATAAAAGTAATGAATAATGTAGAATGAAAAGCAGTTTTTGTGAAGAACATCACGAAAGGATAATGACCATGAAGCTTAACAACAAGCGCACGATACTGGTGGGTCTGGCCTTTCTGTCCATCTGCTCCTTCTGGCAGATGTACGACAGCATAGTCCCCCTTATCCTCACCAACACCTTCCACATGAACGAGACCTTTTCCGGCGTTATCATGGCGGCGGACAATATTCTGGCCCTGTTCATGCTGCCCCTGTTCGGCAGTCTCTCCGACAAGGCCGGCACAAAAATAGGCAAGCGTATGCCCTTTATCCTTTTCGGCACGGGTATTGCGGTGATTCTGCTGAATATCCTGCCCCTTCTGGACAATGGCTATGCCGCCGCGCCCTCCACCTTCAAGATGGTCTCCTTCGTGATAGTGCTGGGCCTGCTGCTCCTTGCCATGGGCACCTACCGTTCCCCCGCCGTGGCCCTGATGCCGGATGTGACGCCCAAGCCCCTGCGCTCCAAGGCCAACGCTATCATCAACCTCATGGGCGCCGTGGGCGGCATACTGTATCTGGGCGTGGCCGCGGTGATGTATCCCAACTCCAAGGTGCAGGGCCTTGCCCATGTGAACTACCAGCCGCTGTTCATGGTAGTGGCGGCTATAATGTTCGTGGCTGTGGCGGCGCTGTTTCTGACGGTGAAGGAGCCCAAGCTTACGGCGGAGAACCGGGAGCTGGAGAAGCAGCACCCGGAGTGGGACCTTGCCACTGACGACGGCTCCGGCCACGAGGTGCTGCCCCTGCCGGTGAAGAAGTCCCTGGGCTTCCTGCTGGCCTCCATCGCCCTGTGGTTCATGGGCTACAACGGCGTCACCACCTGGTTCACCACCTATGTGAGCTCCGTCATGGGCCAGGGTCTGGGCGGCGCGTCCACCTGCCTGCTCATTGCCACCGCCGGGGCTATAGTCTCCTATATCCCCATCGGCGTTCTGGCCTCCAGAATAGGCCGCCGCAAGACCATCATGGGCGGCATAATCCTGCTGGCCGCCTGCTTTTTGCTGGGCTATGTGCTCACCACCACTTTCTCCAGCATCAATGTTATCATGTTCATCGTATTCGCTCTGGTGGGCCTGGCCTGGGCCGCCATCAACGTCAACTCCCTGCCCATGGTGGTGGAGATGTGCAAGGGCTCGGACATAGGCAAGTTCACCGGCTACTACTACACCGCCTCCATGTCCGCCCAGGTGCTGACGCCTATTCTGGCAGGCACCCTCATGCGCACCGTCGACTACCGGGTGCTGTTCCCCTACGCCGCCCTGTTCGTGGCCCTCAGCTTTGTGACCATGCTGTTCGTCCGGCACGGCGACGCCAAGGTAGTGGCGAAAAAGGGGCTGGACGCCTTTGAGGAAATGGACGACTGAGCCGTGATCATTGAGACTGAACGCCTTGAGCTTTACCCGCTGACGCCGCAGCAGCTTCGCCTGTGGACGGAGGACGTCCCGGCGCTGGAGCGGGAGCTTTCATGCAGCTATATGGCGGAGCCCATGGAGGGTTTCTTTCTGGAGATAGTGAAGTCCCAGGCGGATATCACCCAGGCCGACCCGGACAACTATCTGTGGCACAGCTTCTTCTTTCTCATACGCAAAAGCGACAGGGCCGTGGTAGGCTCAGCGGACTTTAAGGATGTGCCGGACGCTTCGGGCCGGGTGGAGATAGGCTACGGTCTGGGTAAAGACTTCCAGGGTCAGGGCTATATGACCGAGGCGGTGGAGGTTCTCTGCCGCTGGGCTCTCGCCCAGGCCGGCGTGGCTCACGTCATTGCCGAGACGGACCTGGACGGCTTCGCCTCCCAGCGTATACTGAAGCGCTGCGGCTTTCAGGAATACTCCCGCGGCGAGACCCTGTGGTGGATACTGTGATAATCCCCTTTTGCATATAAGCAGCACAATATAAAAAAGGCCACACTGAAAGTCCGATATTCAGTGTGGTTTTTTATATTTACGGGCCAGCGGGTGTTTATTGCGTCTTTGCGCTGTCAGCTCAATCTGTGAATACGAAAAGCTGGTCTGGAGTGCATTCCAGCAGCTGGCAAAGCGTCTCGATATTTTCGTATCTTATCGAGCTTGTTTCGTTTTTTATCATTCTGTTGAAATTCTGGTAGCTCATACCCATCTGCTTATACAGCCAATACTTCGTTTTTCCACGGGCCTCAAGCAGCCCGCAAACATTAAGTTTTACCATACCGCATCTCTCCATTAGCTAACTTACTGGTTAGATAATAGACAGTTTTTCCTATTGCTATATAGACTATTTCATTATCTAATGCATTCATCAGTTATTTTAAGGTGAGGATATATGTACAAAAAGCTATATTATATAATGTTCAATGCAGCGTCCGACGCTGTAAATGCGATGGACAGCGGAGATACAGAGATGGCAAGAAGGGCTCTCGTCACGGCCCAAAGGCTCGCAGAGGAGAAATATATTGAGTAGAGCGACGACAAGGAAGGCGGCAAGTAAGGCAGCGCTCAGTCAACGGTCACACAGCGAGACCCTGTGGTGGAGCCTTCCCCTTAGGGGAAGGTGCCCCGCAGGGGCGGATGAGGGAACCGGCGCTTATTCAGCGGCAAGATGCTTCTCAATTAGGCACTGCACCCTCATCACCCGCTGCGCGGGAGCTTCCCCCGGGGGAAGCCTTTAAAACCAAACCGGCGGGGTTTAATCCCGCCGGTTTCCTTATTCGCACTTATCCCAGCAGCCGCGCTTTGGCTCCCTTATAGGCCTCTATAAGCATCACCGAATCCATGGTCAAGGCCACGCTGCTGTAGCCCATCTCGTAGTCCTCCATGGCCGCCCTCTCGTTGGCCGCGTATATCAGCGAGGGCTTCCCCGCAGACTCGCAGACCCGCTGAATATGCCTCAGCGCCTCTTTGAACTCCGGCGCGTCGAATTTCCCCGGTATGCCCATGGCTGTGGACAGGTCGAAGGGGCCCACGAAAATACCGTCCACCCCGTCCAGCGCAGCGATGCTCTCCAGCTCGTTGAGGCAGCCCAAAGTCTCGCACTGGGGTATAAGCATAGTCTCCCGGTTGGAGGTCTCGAAATAGCTGTCCAGCCCGTGCTGCGCGTAGTCCTCATACCAGAAGCCGGTGCCCGCGGAACCGGCCACGCCCCGCTGTCCCAGGGGTGCATACTTGCCGAAGCTCACAATGGCCTTTGCGTCCTCAAGGGAGTTGACGCAGGGGATAATAAGCCCCATAGCCCCGGCATCCAGCAGCTTGAGCACAGCGGGTCGGCTTATTTCCTGCACTCTGGCGAAGGGCGTGGTGCCGTAGAGCTTGGCGGAGCGGATGATATCCAGCGCGCTCAGCGGGTCGAAGGCCCCGTGCTCCGTGTCGATGATGATATAGTCCAGCCCCGCAAGGCCCAGGCACTCCGCCGCCGTGGCGCTGCCCAGCTCGAAAAAGCTGCCCAGCGTCCGCTGTCCCGAAAGCATCTTCTCTCTGGCAATGTTTTTCATGCTCCGCCCTCCTTCAGCGCACAGCGGCGCACTCGGGCATCAGCTCCTGAGAGATAACGTCCAGCATCTCGTCCAGCTTTTCCACATCCTCCGCCGGGAAGCGCTCCCGTATACGCTGCATCACGGTGCGCTCGTAGCCGCTGAGCAGCTCTATATATCTGTAGTATTTCTCCGACAGCACAAGATGGTATTCCCGCCGGTCTGTGCTGGAATTTAGCCTGTCCAGATAGCCCTTCTTTATAAGGCTGTTGACCTTGTAGGTGGCGTTGGACTGGGATATGTTCAGAAAATCCGCAAAGCGGCCCACCGTGGGCTCGTCCAGCATCTTGATGACCTCCAGAGAAAAGGCCT
>CAYSFK010000112.1:0-6595 GCA_964430345.1 uncultured Oscillospiraceae bacterium
AAGATAGGTCAATGCCAACACAGAGCTCCGATAGAAATATCGGAGCTCTGCTTTTTTATTATTCACTTTTTAACACTTGACCATTTATCGTTTGGACTGTAAACTGAGATAAGCAGGATTAATACTGTATTGATAAGGAGAAATGATATGACAAACAAATATGCAGGCACCAAGACCGAGAAAAATCTGTGGGAGGCCTTTGCGGGCGAGTCCCAGGCCAGAAACAAATATACCTATTTCGCATCCACGGCGAAGAAGGCCGGCTTTGAGCAGATAGCGGAGCTGTTCCTCAAGACCGCTGAGAACGAGAAGGAGCACGCCAAGCTCTGGTTCAAGGAGCTGGGCGAGCTGGGCGATACCGCACAGAACCTGGAGCACGCCGCCGAGGGCGAGAATTTCGAGTGGACCGATATGTACGACCGCATGGCCAAGGAGGCCGAGGAGGAGGGCTTTACCGCGCTGGCCGCCAAGTTCAGAGGCGTGGCCGCCATCGAGAAGACCCACGAGGAGCGCTACAGAGCCCTGCTGAGCAACGTGGAGACAGCTAAGGTCTTTGAGAAGTCAGAGATACAGGTATGGGAATGCCGCAACTGCGGGCATCTTGTGGTAGGCGTGAAGGCCCCGGCTGTCTGCCCGGTCTGCGCCCATCCCCAGAGCTACTTTGAGGTCAGAAAAGAGAACTACTGATTATCTGTAAGTTGGAGGCAAATGTCATGAGCCCTGTTCGCAGGAAAAAAACCCTGGCGTTTATTCTTGCCTTCGTTCTTCTGGCCGCTTGCTTCCCCGTCGGCGCTGCACTGGCCGATGGGGAGGCGGTCTATGACCCGGAGCTGGCGATCGCCTACGCGGATAAGCATTGGAAGGAGTCCAAGAACGACTACAATGTGTCCGGAAAAGGCGCTACCTTTGTGAGAAAGTGCCTGGCGGCCGGGGGCGTTAAATGGACAAAATCCCCCAGCACAGTGGGCGATCTGACGGAGTATCTGGTGGATAACGGCTATGCCACAGCGTACCAGGACGCACAATTGGATATTCAGGGAATAGTGGCCGGCGATCTGGTGGGCGTATACTGCAAGAATCACAAGACATTATGGGGACTGCAGGTGTTTTTGGTCAGCGAGGGTTACACTGTTGAGACCGACGGTATCAAGGTGGACTCCAAGAATAACGCCAGACACGATTACCTCCTGACTACAAAGAACTTTTACTCGCTAGATGACAATATTAAGTGCGACTCCTGCAACAGCAAGGAGGACCACTACATCATTCACCTCAGCATGAACGCGAAAACAAAGGAAGAACCGCAGCCGGCGGAGAACGGCGGAGCGGCCGGGCAGGATGCGCCCGGCGTACTGCCGGAAAATGGCAGCGCAGGCCGGGACGCTGAGGATGACCTGCCCAGCGGCGGCAGAGAAAGCAGCGGTATCTGCTCCGATATCAGCATCATTTGCAAGGGCGGCTGGGAGGACAAGGGCAAGAGCTGCAAGATATCCGATTACCCCGAGTTTGAGCTTGCCCTGGAGGACTACTACGGGGAATGCACGGAGCCGGGCTGGCTGATATGCGGCGTATTGGTGGACCTATCCCACGACGGGGAGCCGGAGCTGCTGCTGGTGCGAATAAGGGATCGTGACCTCAACTCCGGGGAAACGAACCGCTATCCCATCGACATGAGAGTCTGTATGCTGGTCAACGGCCGCTACAAAATCGTGTATACCGACTGCATAGGCACCGGAACAGGCGAGAAGCACGACCTGTTTCTCACCTGCTATAACGGTCTGTGGTATCTGACGGAGCGGTATTACTATATCCATCAGGGCCTGTGGGGCGATTCGTTCAACCTCCTGTATTTCGCCAGCGACGGCTCTGTGGTGTACAAGATGCAGAATCCCGGCCTGGTGGGCACCATAGATGGAGAGGAAAACCCGTTTCAGCCCAGCCAGAGTGAGTATGACAGCTATTATGAGCTGCTGTCGCTGCTGCTGAGCAGGAGCATAATGGCAGCCTGCGGCGAGACGTACTTCGGCAGCGATATCGATGTGCTGATACTGGTAGAAATAGGGCCTGAACCGCCGACGGATAACGGGACTGTGGGTAAAAAGCAGCCGGGAGCGGCGTGGAAGCCGGGCGCCGAATACGCCGGACTGCGCATAAAATACTACACTAAAGGCATTAACGGCAAGGAATACTCCATCACCGACTACCCGGATTACGGCAGCCTGATAGAAAACTACTGCAAACAAAACGCCGCGCTGGGTGGGACTATCTACGGTGTGCTGGTGGACCTCTCCCATGACGGAGAGCCGGAGCTGCTGCTGGTGCGCATAAACGAGGACCTGGACTATTACGATCCCAATAACCTTTATTTCATGCAAGCAGACGTATATATGATGGTTTCGGGCTCTGCGGTGAATGTGTATTCCTACGGTGTCGGTACCGGTGACGGAGAAAGACAGGACACACACCTTGTGTATTACGAGGGCGGCTGGTATCTGCTGGAGCGGTATTACGGGGCAAAGACCGGACAATGGTTTGACTCCTATCGGGTGTGGTATTTTGACGACAACGGCAAGCTCATATACCTTTACGATGATCCGGGGCTTAGCGGAACCATCGAAGGCGAGGAGGAGCCCTTCCAGCCCACCCAAGAGGAGAGCGACCGGTATTACCGCCTGCTTGACCTTCTGCTGAAATACAGCCTGAAGGTGATGTGCTGCGCCAAATATACCGGCACCGATCTGGGCGTACTGTTAGTGTGTCCGGAAGTCAGTGAACAGAAACCCACAAGCCCACAGCCGGAGACACCGGCCGTGCCGTTTGACTATGACGGCGAGATCCTGGAGGCCACTGAGGTGAGCTCCAGCAAGGGCTATAAGAAATTTGACCCCTTCTGTATCGGCGCAAGCTCTGAGCTTACGGCGGAGGGCGTGTTCTTCTCCGTGGACCGGTTGTTTGACGGAGATGTCAAGACCACCTGGCAGGAGGCCTCGCCGACTACAGGCAGCGGCGAGTGGGTAAGCGTGACGTACGGCGGGGCTGTGATTCTGGATCTGCTGTATATAAGGCCGGGCTATGCCAAGAGCGAAGGCGGATATCTGCGCAATTGCAGACCGAAATCCATGTTGGTCACAATGGTCGGCGAGGAGGGCAAGGCGGTGTACCGCCTGAACTTCACTGATGAAAACCGGGATTTTTATTTCCGTCTGGATAAGCACGGAGACATTAAACCCGACTCGATCACCTTTACCATTGAGGACGTATACCTCGGCGACACCTACACAGACCTTGCCCTGAGTGAAATCGGACTCTACAGCAAGTAGCGGAAAAAGAAAAAGGACCAGGCCGCATCGCCCCATGTGGGGGCGCGGCCTGGTCCTTTTGCGCCGGAACGGTTATCTGTTCTTTTTGGCGTAGCTGAACATCCATATGACGATGGCCACCAGAGCCAGCACAACGGCCACGCCCAGCACGGCGTTAAACAGGCCGCCTACCAGACTGACGGCGCCGGTGATGATGCGCAGACCCAGAATGATGAGCCCTATGACAACCAGGGCGGAGATGACCAGAGCGATAAGCTTTTTCATATTCTGTCTCCTTGTATTATATTTCGGGACCCAGCTTTGAGATAACGGCGGTAAAATAATCCGGCAGCGGCGCCTCCAGCACTGTCAGGGCCCCGGTGGCCGGGTGGACAAAGCGGAGGGCACCGGCGTGGAGGCACTGGCCCTCCAGCCCCTTCTCCGGGGAGGGGGCGCCGTAGGTATAGTCGCCCAGCAGCACGTGGCCGATGCTGGCCATATGCACACGTATCTGATGGGTGCGTCCGGTCTCCAGACGGCAGATTATATGTGAGTAGCCCTTGTAGGAGCGCAGCAGCTCCCAATGGGTCACCGCCGGGCGGGAGTTCTTTTCGGTGACGGCCATGCGCTTTCTGTCCGTGGGATGCCGCCCCACGGGTCTGTCCACGGTGCCGCTGCTTTCCCGAAAGCTGCCGTGGACTATGGCCTGATACTCCCGGCTGAGGCTGTGGTCCGCCAGCTGCCGGGAAAGGGCGCGGTGGGCAAAGTCGTTCTTCGCGGCGATTATCAGCCCGGAGGTGTCCTTGTCTATGCGGTGGACGATGCCGGGGCGGCGCTCCCCGCCAATGCCGGAGAGGCTGTCACCGCAGTGGGCCAGCAGGGCGTTGACCAGCGTTCCGTCCGGGTGGCCGGGGGCGGGATGCACCACAAGGCCCCGGGGCTTATTGACGACTATGAGGCAGTCGTCCTCGTATACTATGTCCAGGGGTATGTCCTGAGCCTCCAGCGGGATCTCCTCCGCCTTCGGCAGCAGCACACGGATATCATCCCCGGCGGTGCAGCGGTAGTTCTTCTTCAGCGCCTTTCCCCCGAGGGTGACGCCGCCGCCGTCTATGCATTTCTGGGCCTGACTGCGGCTCAAATCGGGCATAAGGCGGGCAAGGAGAGCGTCGATACGCTCGCCGCTCTCCTCTGCGATAATTATAATGCTCTCCCCGTCCATCCCTACTTGAACTCGGCCAGTATGTCGTCCAGGTCAAAGTCCTCACCGGACTTGGGCTTGACCGGGGCAGCGGGAACTGTGGGAGCTGTGGGTACTGCCGGGGCAGCGGGCTGCCGATAGCCGGGCTTGGGCGCGGCCGGAGTCGGCTGAAGCTCCTCTGTGGGCCGGGAAACAGGCTTGCGGTACGCCGGAGTCTGAGTGGGCTTCACGCCCAGCTTGGCGTTGGCCTTCTCCCACTCGGCAAAGGGGTCCGCCGTGGGGCTCTGGGGTATGGAGGGCTGCGTCCGCTGGGCCTGTTCCCTGGCGGCGCGCTGGGCCTTGTACTCCTCGTATTCCTTGTCGTAGTCCGACTTCCGGCTCTTGCGGCCGGCGCGGGGCAGCGGCTCCGGCTCGTCGTCCTGGTCCAGACTGTCCTCTCTTTTGAAGCGGCTCAGCAGGGGCTTGCGCTCACGCTTGGGCTTGGCTTCCTTTTCTTCCTCTTCCTCGTCGTAATATTCGTCCTCGTCGTCGTCCTCCTGACGCTCAAATATCATTGCCAGGGCAAAGACAAAGGCAAACACGGTGATGAAGATATCCGCCACGTTGAAGATGGCGAAGTCGAACAGCTCCACCTTGAACATATCCTGAACGTAGCCGTAGATGATGCGGTCTATGCAGTTGGAGAGCCCGCCGGCCGTGATGAGCACCAGACTCCAGCGGGACAGCCGGCCGGAGATGAAATTGGTGGCCAGGGCGATTATCACCGCCACCGTGAAAACGCCGGTTATGACGATGAAGTAGATGCGGGCTCCGCCGCCGCTGAGAAATCCGAAGGCGGCGCCGTCGTTCTGGACGTTTACAAGGCTTATGACATTGGGGATAAAGAGGACCACATCCTTGCCCGGCAGCGTGTTGGCGATCCAGTTTTTTACGGCCTGGTCCAGAATGATGACCAAAACAGAGACTATAGAGTAGAGCATAAAATCCTCCTAACTGCCGGCAGGGGTTCACGTCCTCCCCTTATTCGGGGATGCCGGCTATAAGTGTGAGCCGGGGACTCAGAGCCCGGCCACGACGGCGGCGCAGCGGGGGCAAAGCCCGGTCTCGGGCTGGGCGGCCTCAGAGTGCATCCAGCAGCGGGGGCACTTGACGCCGGGGGCTTCGCTGACGGCTATGCGCAGACCCGGGTGCTTGGCGCCCTGACCCACAACGGCGTCACCGGACACCTCGCCGCCCACGGAGCACTTGGAGACGATGAACAGCTCCGCCAGGTTCATGCCGGACACGGCGTCCAGCAGCTCCTGCGCGTCGGCGTCCTCGGCGTTCAGCGTCACCGCAGCCTCCAGAGGCTTGCCGATGCGCTTCATGCCGCGGGCCTCCTCCAGAAGCCCGTTCACATCGTCCCGCAGGCTGATGAGCTTGTCCCATTTGGCAAGAGCCTCGGGGCTCAGGGCATAGTCCGCGAAGGGCGCGTTCATGGTGTTCAGCACGATGTTTCTGGCGTCGTCTGTGCTGCGGTGGGGCATGGCCTGCCAAATCTCGTCGCAGGTGAAGGCCAAAATGGGGGCGAACATCCTTGTGAGGCTGTCCAGAATCATGAACAGTGCAGTCTGCGCGCTGCGGCGCTTGAGTCCGTCCTTCTCCTCACAATACAGCCTATCCTTGATAATGTCAAGATAGAAGCTGGACAGTTCCACCACGCAGAAGTCGTTTATAGCGTGGGAGATTACGTGGAACTCGTAGTTGTCGTAGGCCTCGGCGGCCTTCTCAATAAGCTGATTGAGCTTGGTAACCGCCCAGCGGTCCAGCTCCAGCATATCCGCCGGGGCCACCGGGGCGTCGGCGTCGAAGCCGTCCAGATTGCCAAGGCAGTACCGGGCGGTATTGCGGAACTTAAGATAGTTCTGGCTGAGCTGCTTGAAGATATCCTTGGAGCAGCGCACGTCAACGTGGTAGTCGGCGGAACCGGCCCACAGCCTTATCATATCTGCGCCGAACTCCTTGACGATATCCGCCGGGTCAACGCCGTTGCCCAGGGATTTGTGCATGGCCTTGCCCTCGCCGTCCACGGTCCAGCCGTGGGTCAGGCACTCCT
>CAYSFK010000113.1:0-6430 GCA_964430345.1 uncultured Oscillospiraceae bacterium
TGCGTTGAGAAATTACTGCCGGTTCCCTCATCCGCCGCTTCGCGGCACCTTCCCCTTAGGGGAAGGCTAAAATAGCATAGGCAGGCTAAGAGCAGCCTGCCTATGCTATTTTAAGTTTTATTGCGTCCCGGCTTTGAGCTTTGCCAAATGCTCCTTGAGAACAAGATTTATATACTGCGAAACAGACCTGTCGTCAGCCTCGGAAAGCTCTTTTATTCTCCCCGCTACATCCTCGTCCAGAGTAATGCTCAGCTTGACTTTTAACGGTTTCATATCAGCTCACCTCATCGGGACAATAGCATATACTACTAATTAATATTGCCTTTTCGTGCAAAGTAGTATAAAGTAGGATTGTCAGGAGGGAGCAAATTATGCTTGACTTTGAAAAGCTTTACCACATCATGTTCAACGCCGCAACAGACGCGGTTAATGAGCTGGACGGTGGAAATACCGGCAAGGCAAGAGAGACTCTTGTGGACGCCCAGAGGCTGGCGGAGGAAACATATATTATGCAGGCCGACAGCGGTGAAAGGCGAGGCGGCTGACTCATAACCACTATCCAAAAAAGGCATCGGGCTGCGCAACGGCTTTTTGACGCCCTCATCCTACACGGCGCAGAGCGCAGTTTAAAGGCTTCCCCAGGGGGAAGCTGTCGAGCGCAGCGAGACTGATGAGGGTCGCCAGTTTATTGGGAAATGCTGCGTTGAGAAATTACTGCCGGTTCCCTCATCCGCCGCTTCGCGGCACCTTCCCCGCAGGGGAAGGCTAATATAGCAACAAATCCGCAAGGGGCAGCTGGTTCTGCCCCTTGCGGATTTATTATCGCTTATTCTTTCTTTTCCTCTGCTTCGGCGGGGGCTTCAGCAGCCTTCTGCTCCGCCTTTCGGGCTGCTTTTTCCGCTTTCTCGGCGGCCTTCCTTGCGGCCTTTTCCGCTCTCTTTGCGGCTCTGGCTCCGCCGCCGCCCCTCAGCTTTCTGTACAGCGGGCGCAGCAGGAAGAACAGCGCCACCAATATGACGATGGTGGGCAGGGCGGACACCAGGAACACCAGCAGCTCCTTAAAGAAGCGGCCTGCGTCCTTCAGCGCCCCGGTCAGAGCCAGCCACAGCTCCCGGCCGTAGCTTATCTGGGTCTCGGTCTCGGGGGTGTACTCCTTGACCTCGTCCAGCTCCACTTCCACGTAGCTGTAGTTTACGGAGCGGTCCCAGTTGTTGAGCATGGACTGGAGATTCTCTATCTCGTAGCGCAGCTCCGTGAGCCTGTCCTCGATGGTTATGATATCGCTGACTGTCTCGGCCTTCTCCATCATCTCCAGCAGCCTTGTCTCCTGAGTCTCATAGGCGGTAAGCCGTGCCTGCACGTCGTAATACTGGGAGGTGACGTTCTCGGTATACACATAGGTGAAGGGCACATTGCCTATCTCCGAGAGGCTGTTCATGAGGGTGTTGAAGTTCTCGCTGGGTATGCGGATGGTGTAGTTTGCGCTGCGGTTGGAGTCGTAGCCACGGGACTTGTTATAGTAGTTAGAGCCGTTGATGCTGCTGGACTGGACCCAGCCGCCGTATTTCTCGATAAGCTTTGCCAGAGCCTCCATGGACTGCTCGAACTGCGTGGTCTCCACGGTGGCGTTGGCGGAATAGATTATCTTCTCCGGGTCTGTCTCCGGGATGTCGCCGCTGTCGGCAGCCATCTGGGAGCTGTTGTTGGCGGCCAGACCTCCGGCGGGCTCCGCCGCCGGGGCGGCGGGGGCGGCGTAGTCATACGCCTCCTGAGCCATCGCCGGGGCTTCGGCAGTCATGGCGTATTCATCCCCGGAAGCCGTGGCTTTGCTCATGGAAGAGCCGCAGGCGCAAAGGGAAAGCAGCATCAGCAGGGCAAGCAGCGCAGACAGATACTTTTTCATTTTTTGTCCTCCCTGTATTATTATTGTGTGTCCTCGCTGTATTTGACGCGCAGCGGAGGTAAATGTTTCAAATCTTTGTAATTTACAGTTAATAGGAAAGCTGGTATACTGGATACATAATCTTAGCGAAATCTTAACGCTATAGGGGGGCTGTCCTTGACAAACACGATGAGCATTGCGGCGGGCTGCATAATGAGCCTGGCCTGCATTTCCTGCTGCCGCAGCTTTTTAGGGGCCACGGCGCTGAAGGACTACCCCCGGGCCTTCTGGTTCAAGGGGGCGGCGGGGCTGTGCTTCGTGGCGCTGGGGCTGCTGGGCGCGTCCCGCTGCGGCGCCTCTACCTACGGGTGGAAGCTGGCGGCGGGGCTCTTTATGGGTCTGCTGGGCGACCAGCTTCTGGCCCTGCGCTTTATCAGGACGGAGCGCTTTGACTTGCTTTTCACGGCAGGGGCGCTGTCCTTCGCCCTGGGTCACGGCCTGTATATCTGGGCTATGCTGGAGCGCTTTTCCGGCTGCCTGCCTCTGGGGCTGGCGCTGGCGGCGGTATTCATCGCAGGCTCAGTATTTACCCTGAAAAGGCAGGGCTTCAAAGCGGGAAAGCTGGCCCCCGGCGCCTACGCCTATATAGCGGTGGTGTGCCTGATGGGCGCTGTGGCCGTCTCCGCCGCCATAGGCAGCGGGACTGCGGCGGCGGTGCTGCTTGCGCTGGGCGGGCTGTGCTTCATAGTCAGCGACGATACCCTGTGCGTATACAGCTTTGGGAACGACAAACGCTTCGGCCTGAACATCCTGCTCCACGGCACCTATTACGCGGCCCAGCTGCTTATCGGCTGGAGCCTGTTTGTGATATAAGCTCCGCCACCACGTGCTGGCAAAGCAGCAGCCCCGCCGCCGCCGGCACCCACACCAGCGAGCCGGGGACGCTTCTGCGGCCGGGAGGCGGCGCCTCCAGAGGCTCCGGCTCCATGGGCTCCTCGGGGCTGAACACCACTGTGTGCTTACTGACGCCCCGGGCCCGCAGCTCCCGGCGCACCACCCTGGCCAGCGCGTCCCCTCTGGTGTTGTAGATATCGTCTATCCGCAGCTGGGAAGCGTCCCTCTTATTGCCGGTGCCCAGGGCGGAGGCAACAGGGATGCCCCGGCTCTGGCAGCTGATGATAAGGTCCACCTTACTGCTTACCAAATCGATGGCGTCCACCACATAGTCGTAAGCCCCGAAGAAGCGCTCCCTCTGCTCGGCCTCGTAGTGGCCGGTCAGGGCGGTGACGCGGATACGGGGGTTTATATCCGCCGTCCGCTCCGCCATGACCTCCGCCTTGGGCCTGCCCACAGTGGAGCCCAGGGCGATAAGCTGGCGGTTTATGTTGCTCTCGCCCACCGTGTCCCTGTCAACCAGCGTAAGCGCGCCTACGCCGGAACGGGCCAGCGCCTCGGCGCACCAGGAGCCCACGCCGCCCAGCCCGAACACGGCCACATGGCTGTGCTCCAGCCGCTCCATGGCACTCTCGCCCAGCAGCATCCGGGCCCGTAATGTCCTCTCGTCCATAATCGTCCTCTTTCAAAACAAGCCTCCGTCTGTTGACGGAGGCTTGAAGTTTTTTATCCCACAAGACGCATTCCGAAGCCCTCGGAGGTAGCGTAGCTGTCCTGAAGCTCCGTGAGCCAGGCTTGGATATCGGCGGCGGACAGGTCCGACTTTGCCAGATAGTCGCAGTAGTTCTCGCCCTCGCCCACGTAGTACATCACATGGTAGCCGGCGTAGGAACCGCTCTCGCCGTAGACCACGGCGGTGTCCCCGGGCTTGTGGCTGTCAAAGCAGAAGGCGTCAAACTCCTCCACCGTCTGTCCCTTATAAATGCTGTCATAGAGCCCGCCGTTGGTATTGGAGCCGGTGTCCTCGGAGTACTGCTCCGCCAGAGCGGCAAAGCTGTCCTCGGTCTTGTCGCCGGCCTTCCACTCCTTGAGGATGTCCTGGGCCTTGGTCTTTGCCTCGGCCTTGGCTTCGTCGGTGTAGTTGCCGTCGGCGTCGGCCACGGCCTTTATGAGGATATGGCGCACCTGGGCCATGGGATAGGCGTTGTCGCTGCGGCTGAGGTAGACGGTGAGATAGTAGCCGCTGCCGGAGCTGCTCTCCGTAAGCCCAAGCTGGCCTTCCTGACGGCCGGAGCTCATCATCCAGTCCTTATAATCCCCCAGGGAGCTGCCGGAGACGGCCTTCTGCTCCGTGGCGGCGGCGTCGGGCACAGTCTCGGCGATGGCGGCGTTGAAGCGGGCCAGATAGTCCTCGCCCTCGGCGGCGTTATAGGCCCTCTCGATAGCCTGAGCGGTGGCCTTGGCGGCGGCCAGGGTCTCCTCCGTAACGGCGGAGGTGGCTTCCTGTCCCTCGGCGGCGGGAGTCTCCACCGTCTCGGCGGCTACATAGTAGTAGAGATAGGCAAAGGAATCCTTGTCGCCGTTATAGGAGGCGTACTTCTCCTTAAGCTGCTCCTGGGTATAATCCAGACTGTCGGCCTTCTGGCTGTACGCCTTGGAGGCAAGGGTGGAGGCCTTAGTGGCCTCTATGACCAGTCTGGAGTTAACGCCCTCGCCGTAGTTGGCGGAAAACATATTGTCGACGCTGGCAAAGCCCTGGGCCTTGGCGTACTCGTCCATGCCGTCCAGTCCGGACTCGGCGGCTGTGACCTCCTCCTGCGTCAGAGTGACGCCGTTGGCGTTGGCGTAGTCCACCAGAGCGGTGGTCTGGAGCAGCTCGCTCTTGGCGCTGTCAAGGAAATAATCACGCCAGGTGCCGCCGTCGGTCATGGAGCAGGGGCTGTCCTTCAGCCCCGCAAGGCCGGTGGAGGTATCAATGCCGAGCATGGAGGCGTAGCTGCCGTACTGGTTCACCATATAATAGTACTGGGTGGCGTAGCTGTAGTTGACCTGGGCCGCCGTATAATCGGTGTCGCCCACGGAATAGGCCGTGGTCTTGTAGAGAAGGCCGGAGTTGAGAAAGAGTATAAGGGCGATAAGCAGGATAACGCCCACAGTGCCCAGGGTCCAGCGGCGCTGGCTCTTGGCCTTCTTTTTGGCCTCCTCCTGAGCTGCCAGTATTTTCTTGTCGGTACCGGCTTCCCGGGCCGCCTGACGGTTTTTCTTTTCGGTCGATGCGCTCATAGTATGTCATCTCATCCTTTTTGTTGATTGTCATATGCAGACCAGATAATTATAACTCATGTTCCCCGTCGATTCAAGACACATTCGCAGGATTTGACCGGCATATATTTAATTTTCAGCTTGTTAATGAGTTTTCGCCGGGGATACTGTATATTATAGGGACGAAGGAAGTATGGAAAGGGGCGAAGCTTATCAAGGGAAAGCTCGTCGGCGGGGCCGCGTCAGCCGCTGCCGCCGGTCTTATCATCGACAGCCGCAGCAGGCTTCAGGTCACGGAGCGTCGGCTTTGCTTCGAGGCGCTGCCGCCGGAGTTTCGGGGCTTTCGCATAGTGCAGCTGTCCGACCTCCACGGGCGGCGCTTCGGCCGGGACAATCGGCGGCTCATTAAGGCGGTGCTGGCGCTGGAGCCGGATATGATAGCGCTGACCGGGGACATGGCCGGTTCTCTAAGAGAGCTGAGGGCGCTGCCGCCGCTGCTGGAAGCGCTTTCCGCCGCAGCCCCCGTATACGCCGTCAACGGCAACCACGAGTGGTGGGGCCGCTGCGAGGGGGAAACGGCGGAGCTTATGGAAAAGCACGGGGTGCATCTGCTGAAAAACCGGTACGAGCCTGTGTATCGGGGCAAGGCCCGGATAATCGTCTGCGGCACCGAGGACCCTTTGGCTCCCGGCTATGTGGCGGAGCCGCCGAGGCTGGCGGAAAAGCTGAGACGGCAATACCCGGAGGACTTCGTGCTGTGGCTGACGCATCGGAACAACTGCGCCGCCAAGCACTGGGCGCTGCCGGTGCAGCTGGTGCTGTGCGGTCACGGCCACGGAGGCGTTATACGGCTGCCGGGGCTGGGCGGCCTGTGCGACGTGAGTCATACGCCCATCGCCTGCTACGAGGCGGGGCTGTACCCGGGGCGCAGCTTCGTGATGGCGGTGTCAAGGGGCCTGGGCAGCGGACTATTCATACCGCGGCTCTTCAACCGGCCGGAGATAGTCTGCCTGACCCTCTGTGACCGACCCTGATTTTTCAGCCGCCGTCAGTCATATCCCGGAGGCGGCGGGCATATAATGAAGGTATGCTGAAAAACGCTGAAACACAGGGAGGTATCTTGAGATGGATATTGACGACATGATATACGGCAACTGTGACCCGGGACCGAGTGAGAAATAAAAAGTAATAGGTAATAGTGAAGAGTGAAGAGGTATTGTGTCGGCGCAGCCGACAGTTATGATCCGCCGCCTATGGCGGCACATCACTTATTACTTCTTCACTATTACCTATTACCTCAAGAACCCCCGGTGGGCTCAGCCCGCCGGGGGTTCTTGACTTAGCTTTCCGCCTTCATGGAGAGGAAGGCGTTTATAAAGCCGTCCAGATCGC
>CAYSFK010000114.1:0-1237 GCA_964430345.1 uncultured Oscillospiraceae bacterium
GGAGCGAAGGCTACGCCGCCGTGATACCACACAGGGGAACCGGCGTAGCCGGCGCGGGCGCGGCCCGTGCCCTTCTGACGCCAGGGCTTTCTGGTGGTATAGGAGACCTCGCCCTTGGTGAGTGTGCTCTGAGTGCCCTGCCGGCAGTTTGCCAGATGATTCTTGACGGAATCGTGCAGGACGCTCTTGTTCGGCTCGATGCCGAAGATGGCCTCGGAGAGCTCGATCTCGCCGATCTTCTCGCCTGCCATGTTGAATACGTTAGCTGTAGGCATTTATGCTGCTCTCCTTTCGTTACTTTCTGGCGGAAGCCTTCTGCGGGTTGACACGAGCAGAGGCCTTCTGGGGATTGACACTGGTTCCGGCCTCGCCGTGCTTGACAGGCTGGGTCTTTACAGTGTCCTTGATGTAGATGATGCTGCCCTTGGGTCCGGGAACAGCGCCGCGGATGGCGATAAGGTCCAGCTCGGTGTCCACCTTGACGATGTCAAGGTTCTGGACTGTGACCTGGTCCACGCCCATGTGGCCGGCCTGCTTCTTGCCCGGGAATATGCGGGAGGGGTCCGTGCTGGAGCCCATGGAGCCCGCGTGCCTGTGGACGGGGCCGCCGCCGTGGCTGGTGGGGGTACGGCCCTGGCCGAAGCGCTTGATGACGCCGGCGTAGCCCTTGCCCTTGCTGATGCCTGTGACGTCCACCTTGTCGCCCTCGGCGAACATATCGGCCTTCACAACATCGCCCACTTCCAGCTTGGAGGCATTCTCCAGGCGGAACTCCTTCAGGTGCTTAACTGCGCCCACGCCGGCCTTTTTCAGGTGTCCCTGCTCAGGCTGGGAGAGCTTCTTCTCGGCTACTTCCTCGTAACCGAACTGGACTGCCTCGTATCCTTCCTTCTCCTTGGTCATCTTCTGCACGACCACGCAGGGGCCGGCCTGGATGACGGTCACCGGAATGACCTTACCAGTCTCGTCGAAGATCTGCGTCATGCCGACCTTCTTGCCGATTATGGCTTTCTTCATTATATTTCCTCCTATCGGTTATTGGTTGCCTCGCATGGTGTGCGGTGTTGGGGCCGCCCCAGAGGCTGGCAACTTAACCCGTCCGCATTCGCAAGCTGCGGACAATGGGTCATTGACTGAATTTCGCTGCGGATACTTGCCGGGTCTGTGCTCAGAGCTTGATCTCTATTTCCACACCGGCGGGGACTTCCAGAGTCATCAGGGCCTCCACGGTCTTCTG
>CAYSFK010000114.1:1332-6423 GCA_964430345.1 uncultured Oscillospiraceae bacterium
ATCATGTTCTTGCTGGTGCTTGCCATTTTTCTTTTCTCCTTTTCGTACGTTTTGTTCGGCGGCTGTATACCGCCCTTACTATGCGTACGGATGAGACTTAATTTCCTATACACACAACCGTGCGTATCAGGCCACGCCCGAAAAACGAACCGGCTTGTCCAGCCGGTCTGCCCCGTCCGTGCGATATACGCGTGTACCGGATAAGGTCTCAGCCGCCCGATTGCGCGCCGAAAACCATCCGGCGCCGGACATACTCCACGAAAGTTACCTCGGATAGCCGAGCAATCTCCCGCTTCATCGCATAATACGCCCCTGCTCGCGCACAGGCGCCTAATTAATATACCAATACCGTGGGCGTATGTCAAGAGAAATTTCGTTATCTTTGTAGAAATATTTACTGTTTTTTTGTGCAGGCTTACAAAATCCGGTTCAGGCGCAGAAAAGCCGGGAGAAACGGCGTTCTCCCGGCTGTGCCGTATCAGCTTTTGTCCAACGCCAGCCTGTACCGGCGTATAAGCCGCTCATAGGGCGGGCCCAACAGCGCCGCCAGCAGCACGATGGAGCCCAGCGCCGCGGCGGTATACAGCAGGTCGCTTTGTATGTACAGCACTCTGCCCCTCAGCAGCGTCATGGGTATCAGCTGCAAAACGTAGAGCTCCAGCGATATCCCGCCCAACCAATCCAGCGCGGCGTTGCCCAGACGCAGCTTCATGGACAGCAGCACCATCGACAGCGCGAACAGCGCGCTTCTGACAAGGGAGATGGCAAGGCGCATGACCGGCACAGGCCACAGGGCGAATATATCGTCGAAGCACTGGAACAGCACGGCGAACAGCAGCCACACGCAGGGCGCCAGTATCCAGTACGACCTTTTGATGAAGCTCAGCAGCCCCTTCTCATAATAGGCCCACAGCATACCCACCACCATCAGATGACAGGTGTTGTACAGCCACTGGCCCAGCCGCAGCCGCCAGCACAGCGCGGCGTACAGCAGGTACCACAGTCCCATGCCCAGAAGGACGGCGCCGGGCCTGTTCCCCATGGTATGCATCAGCAGGCCGAATACCAGATAGAACAGCACGGCCACCAGAACATACCACAGGATGCACATTATCAAATCTCCGCTGAGCACCAGTCCGGTGAGCTCAGAAAGGGAGACGCTCTCACCGCCGACTGCGTATACAAGCTTTATCGCCAGCAGCACGAACAGGTACGCGCCCAGCAGCGGCGGCAGGCGGCGCAGCAGAAAGCGCCTGCCGTAGCCGGGCTTCAGGAGGTATTGCCGCATCAGGCCGTAGCCTGACAGGAAGAAAAAGACCGACACGGGCAGGGTGCCGAAATAGCGGAAAAGCTGGAACAGGGAGCCGCTGCCGGTCTGCTGCGACAGGTGGTGCAGTATGACCACCAGGGCGAAGAAGCCCCGCAGGGAGCGGCAGGGCACGGCCGCCAGGTAATCCTCCCGAAAGCCGCTCAGGGGTCTGACCGGCTTGCAGCGCCACAGCAGCAGCGCAATAAGCGCAAGAGGGATAAGGTCAATATATCTGTCCATGTCCGGTGTCCTTCCCGCGGCAGCCTCAGCTCAGGGCGGTGACGGTCACCGCTCTGCCGGAGAGGACGCGGCTGAGCTCACCGGCCAGGGGCTCCTCGGCGTATACGGTCTTAAGCGCCGGCAGCAGAGTAAGCGTCGTCCAGTCCAGCTCATCCCCGGTGCCGCTGAGGTACAGCTGGGTGAGTCCTGTGAAGTCCTCTATATTAATAGTAGTATCCAGCTCACAGCTCACCAGCTTCAGGGACACCAAAGTGCGCTCTCTGTCAAAGGCCCGGAAGAAACGTCCCCGCAGGTCGCAGTCGTAAAGGCTGACGCTTGTGAGGGAGCTCATGTTCAGCACGATGCCCAGCTCGTCCAGGTCGCAGTTGGAGGAGGAGAACTCCACCAGCTTCACCAGCGGCTTCAGGGCCGCGTAGTCGTGGATGTTGGAGCCCACAAGGCTTATCAGCTTCAGCTTCAGGCAGCGGTTGATGTCGCCCAGCTCGTTTATGGGGCTGCCGTCGGTGCAGAGGGAGCGCAGCTTCGGCAGGCGGCTTATGCCCTCCAGAGACATGAGCTCACAGTCCACAAGGCTCAGCTCCTCTATGCCCACGGCAGGAAGGCTGGCCAGGGAGCCCAGGGGCTGGCCCTCCAGATACAGCGTATCCAGTCTGGTGAAGTATTTCAGGTCCTCAAGGCTCTCCACGGCTCCGGCAGCGGCCGGGGTCCGGTCGGCCTCCATATCCTCGGCGCTGTAGTACCAGCTTCCGCCGCGAATGTACAGCTCCGTGAGCCCCGCAAGGTCGGACACCTTTATATCGCTCTCGGGAATGCCGGTGTAGTCTCTGGCGATCCTCTCAAAGAGGGGGTCGCTGAACACCACCTCGGTGCCGCCGGACAGTGGGTCCAGAGCCACGGGTTGAGTCATCAGCCGCTGGCCCCAGCCGGTGGTGTAGGCTATGATGCCCAGGGTCACCGCGCCGGCCAGCAGCAGCACCAGCACAGCCAGGAAGATCAGCAGCCGTTTTTTCCGGGTTTTGCGGCGCTTGGCCTTGGCCTCCGCCTTCTCCACCGCCAGAGTCTCCCGGCGAAGGGCCAGCTCCTCCCGTCGGCGGGCGGCCTCCTCCCGGAATCTCTCCGCGGCGCTGAGCTTTTTCGCCGGGGCCTCGACGCCGGGGTCCGCGCCGATGAAGTGCTCGGAGTTCAGCAGCGGGGCGGAGTAGAGCTTGCTGAAGAATATCTCGTCGCTCATGGTGAACTTCATCAGAGCGAAGATATTGCCTATCTGCATCTCCATGCCGGGGGTCATCTGGGTATTCTCCAGAAAGATGTTTATTATCTTTTTCTTTTTGGTCAGAGTAAAGTGCATCTCCCGGCGGCAGTTGTCGGAGCGCATATAAGCGTCGGAGATGAAGGCCAGCACCAGATGTGCGCCGCTGAGATGCTCCGCGATGCACTCGGGCCACTCGCTGCCCACCTCTATGCCCTCGTCGTACCAGATGTTATAGCCTCTCTTATGCATATCGCCCACCACGCTCATGACGGCCTCCTGGTCGGCGTGGGCGTAGCTTATGAATATATACGGCTCCTGGCCCTCATAGGGCTTGAAATATTCCATTATTTCTATCTCCACATTCTTTGATAACGAGGCTGATGACCTTCCTCGGCCGCAGGGGCCGCCCTGCGTGGCGGCCCGCCCGAGGATGGCGCGCTACTTCAAATCGGCGGCTCTGGCCCTGTCCGCCGCGGACTTTGCCAGACGCAGCAGCTCTCCGGCGTCCTCTCTCAGAGAAATCCCGGCGGCGGTGAGGACGAAGCTGTGGCCGTCCCTGTCCGCAAGGCGTACGCCCAGCTCCGCCTCCAGCGAGGAGACGGCGCGGCTGACCGTGGAATGGCTCAGGTACAGCTTGCGGGCGGCCTGGGAAAAGCCGCCGCTGTCCGCCGCGGCGGCGAATATCCTGAGCTGCTCCAGCTCCATATCAATAGTTGAAGGTGTTGGGCAGAAGCTCCGACAGCTTATAGCTCACATAGCGGTCGCCGGCCTTGGAGCAGAGCACCTCCATGTCCGGGGAAAACTCCGCCAGAAACTGGCGGCAGGCCCCGCAGGGGGTACACCAGTTCTCGCTGTCGGCATAGATGGCGATGCGCTTGAATTCCCTGTGCCCCTCGCTGACCGCCTTGCAGCAGGCTGTGCGCTCGGCGCAGATGGTACTGCCCAGAGCGGCGTTCTCCACGTTGCAGCCGGTGAACACCGCGCCGTCGCTGCATTCCAGAGCCGCGCCCACGGGGAAGCGGGAATAGGGGACGTAAGCGTTGAAGGAGGCCTTCTTGGCCTTTGACATAAGCTCTCTGTCAGTCATGTTCATCTCTCCCGTTCAGTAAATTGTTGTTCAGCCCAGGTCTATCTCCCAATTGGTAAAGTTATACAGAGGATTGCCCATATTAGGCTCCATTCCCTTGATAACGCCCCGATGCACGATTATCTGCTGCTTTTCAAAGCCGATGGAGATAAGGGAGCCGGTGGTGGCCAGGTATTCGCAGAGGGTCTGGAACATGGCGGTGCGCTGCATATCGGAGGCTGCCAGGTAGTTGTTGATATAGGTCTCGGCCAGATTGCCCTTGCTGCGGGAGAAGTTCAGGTCGTTGTCCTCCTCCAGAAGCTCCGTAATGTCGAAGTTGTTGCGCAGCTTGACCTCACCGTAGTACATATCGAACTCGCCCTCCTCCAGGGCCGTAAGATAGTTCTCCCAGGTAAGCTCCTTTACGTCGATGGTGAGTCCGATGGAGGCCATGTCCTCGGCGAATTTCCGAACCACGCCGGTCTTGACGCTGCTGTCGCTGCACACGATGAATACCAGGGAGATCTCCTGAGCGGAGCCGGACATATACTCCAGCAGCCCGTCCTCGTCGTAGTCCTTTAAGCCCGCGTTCTCCAGCACCACCCGACACAGCTCTAAATTATAGCTCAGGGAGTCGGCAAAGCCGGACGGATAGGCGTCGCAGCTTGGGTACATTGGCACGGAGGAGGCCACGGCGTTGCCGTGGGAAAGCTCGTCGGCGAAGTAGGCTCGGTCGAAGGCGTAGTTCATGGCCTGACGGATGCTGTCATAGCGGCCCAGCACACTCTCATAGTTAAAGGCCACATAGTGGTAGTTGGTGGTGGCGAAGGTATGCGTCTCGTTGGTGCTGGCGTAGCCCAGGTTCGTATAGCTGGAGGGGTCGTTGGTCACCACGTCTATGACCCCGTCCTCAAAGGCGGAGATTATGCTCTCGGCTGTAGAGTACTGCTTGAGATAAATAATGTCAAGGGGCTGAGGCGTCTCGCTGGGATAGCCGTCGTAGGCCAGAAGGGCGGTCTCGTCCTCGTTGTACATATAGGGCCCGCTGCCCAGAGGCTTCTTCTCGTCCATGCTGCCGTAGGGTATGATGGGGATGTTCAGCAGCTTGGGGAACTGGGCGTCCCCAATGCCCAGGCTGACGTAGAACTTGTCGTTGTCGTAGTTGGAGCCCTGATAGCTGGCGAAGCGGCCCATGAAGCGGTCGGAATTGATGGCCCGCTCCAG
>CAYSFK010000115.1:0-6262 GCA_964430345.1 uncultured Oscillospiraceae bacterium
ATGTGGGTCAACACCTATAACAACAGCTATGAAAGCAAGACTTTGCTCGGAGCCTACGACAACGGTGACGGCACCTATACAGTGGACTATATGGTGGATATGACTGAGTACGCGAACTACTGGACATATCAGGCTTTAGGCGCCACAGTCTCAGTTACGATCTGTGAAGCGCCGGGCAGCTATGCCGGTTTCTACGCAATAGCTACCAACTGACACAAAAGCCCTGTTTTAAAATGCTCAGTGATACGCTGAGTTACTGGGCTTTTGCGCTCAGACATCCGGGCTCCCGGCCACCGGCCTGGGGATTTCACTCAAAGAAAACGGAAAACGGCCCTTAGGCGGTACGCCATAGGGATTTGACAGTCTCAAAGGGCATCTTTAGCCGCAAGGCTTCGTTGAAAATGCTCGAAATACATATCCAGTATTTCTGCGCTTTTCGCCTCGTCTTGCAGCAAAATATGCTCCTTTGAGATGCGAAGCAGTTTTGAAGTGCAGATTTTCTGCCCAGATGATGATAAAAATTCCCGGAATACTTGTTGTATTTCGGGAATTTTTAGTGAAATATGGGCGGAAAAGATACGTTCAAAACCTATCAAATCCCTACGGTGTACCGCCTTTAGGCCGTTTTCTTATATCTTGTACTCCCCTGCGGCTCAGTCCCCAGTCTCCCAGGGCAGCTCCACATAGGTGGGCTCGTGTCCCATAGCGGGGATAAGCGTGTCAATCAGGTCTGCGGTCTTTATTTTCAGGGTGGAGGTGTTGATGCAGGGATGGCAGCCGAAGTATTCTTCCTTCAGTATGTCCCGGTCGATCAGCAGATGCACCCCGCCGCCGCTGTCGTTCATAAGCCCCAGTACGCTGACGGAGCCGGGGTTAATGTCCAAAAGCCTCTCCATCTGCTCTGCCGTGGCGAAGGACAACCGGGCTGTACCTATCTGCTTTGACAGCAGCTTTGTCTTAAATGGCTTGTCTCCGGGAAGCAGCAGCAGATAAGTCTCGCTCATCTGCCGGTTGGTGAGAAACAGGTTCTTGCATATCCGGCAGCCCAGCACCGCCTCCACTCCGGCGCAGTCCTCTATGGTGTCCGCGTGGTCGTGGTCTGCCCTGCGGTATTCTATGCCCAGCCTGTCCAGCAGCCCGTAGCAGCGCTCCTCCTTGGGTATGCGCCCGTCGCCGGGCCGTCCCTTGTACAGTGTCTCGTCTATCCTCACGTTTTACCTCTTGTTGGAGGGCAGCCATATGCGCTGCTCCTCCGCTTTTTTTATAAGCTCCTCCCGGAAATCCGGGTGGGCAATGGATATCAGCGCCTCCGCCCGCTGCCAGGTGCTCTGCCCCGCCAGCCTCACCGCGCCGTACTCTGTGACGATGTAATAGCCCAGGCTCCGGGGCGTTGTGATAATGTCCCCGTTAAAGCCTGGGACGATGCGGGAATGGCGCACCCCGTGCTTGTCCGTGTAGGCGGAGCTCATGCACAAAAAGGACTTGCCGCCCTTGGAGCGAATAGCCCCGTCCACGAAATCCATCTGTCCGCCGCTGCCGCTTATCTGCCGGAAGCCTGCGCTCTCGGAGCCGGTCTGCCCGTACAGGTCAACGTTGAGACAGCCGTTTATGGATATCATGCTGTCGTTTTGCGCTATCACCGCCGGGTCGTTTACATAACTCAGCGGGTAACCGGCGATGCCGGGGTTGTCGTCCACCCAGTCGTACAAAGCCCGGGAGCCTATCACCAGACCCAGTACGCCCTTGCCCCGGTGGAGGGTCTTGCGGCGGTTGGTGAGCTTGCCGCTGTTGTACATGGCCAGATACCCGTCGGTACACAGCTCCGTGTGCATACCCAGGTCCTTGAGCTCCGAGTCCGCTATCAGTGTGCCAAGAGCGTTGGGCATACCGCCGATACCCAGCTGCACAGTAGCGCCGTCGCTGAGGAAGGGGAAGATGTGCCGGGCAATTTTCACGTCCGTCTCGTCCGGCTCCGGCAGAGTCATTTCCCACAGGGGGCTGTATCCCGCCTCCACGATGCAGTCAACCTCTGAGATGTGTACAGACTCGTCCGCGCCCCCCTGTATCCGGGGCATGGCCTCGTTGACCTCAATAATGACCTTGTCCGCCTTGTCGATAATGGCCTTGGACAGCCCAAGGGCTCCCCCCAGATTGAAATAGCCGTGCTTATCCATAGGCGCCGCGGACACCATAGCCACATTCACCGTTAGAAAGCTTTTGTAGTACCACTCCAGATTTCTGAAGGTCATGGGCGTAAAGAAGGCCCTGCCCCTGTCGCACAGCTTCCGCTCATAGCCGGAGCAGTGCCAGGTGTTGTAGACAAAGTGCTCCATGCTCTCGTCGCACTCCGCCGTCTGTACCGGCCCCTGCAGCAGGTTGCCCCGCACCTTCACGTGCCACAGCTCGTCCCGCCGTGCGGCCAGAGCCCGGTCCAGAGACGCGGGAAAGGCGTTGTTGGAGCTGTAGTCCACCCAGTCCCCGCTTTTTACCAGCTTCACCGCCTCGTCGGCAGTGCGCAGCTTCATCCTGTACTCGTTCAAATAATCCATATCGTGTCTCCCCTTTTAAAGCGAGTTTATTTCTCAGTCCAGCGCCTCGGCCAGCGTCCTGGCAATATAGTCCATATCCTCCGCGCTATATCTCTGGTCGCATATAAGCGCCAGCATATGCTCGGTCACGTATGCGCTGACAGGACAGACGTCCTCCGTCTCCTCTGGCCGGGGCCAGATTACCGGGCAGTATATCCCACTGTCCCACATCCGGCGCTGCGCCTCTCCCCTGCTCTCCAGCAGTATGGGGAAATACAGAGGGCCGTCCTCGGGCCTCTCCGTCAGAAAGCGCAGCCGCCCCGCAGCCCTTAAAGGCTCCAACCTCTCCCGAAGCCTGCGGATGTTCTCCCTCCTGCGCTCCAGTATTTTTGGGAAGTCCGTCCTTTCTAATAGGTTTACATAACTTTCATGCATACAGCGGGGCTCCGGCCCCATATCCAGCAGACCTTCCGCACTGTGAAACTTATCCATAAGCTCTGTTTTAAGCTCAGGTTGGCCGCGCTGCAAATACTCATCCTTCATCACGGCGGCCGCCCGCCGCATATCCCCGAAGCCGCTGTCCGGTTCTCCCCTCTGATGGGAAAGCTCCGTCACCAGAAGCCCACCCTCCGGCAGCGGCGCCCATTTGCGCAGGCTGGCCACAGTGGCGTCGGGAGCAAAGCCGCCCGCTGCTCTGGGTACGATAATGTCCTGCGTCCTATCCTCCACCAGCAGTATATCCTTGAACCGGTTTTTCAGTCCCGCAAGAAAGGCGTCCTCAAAGGGCCTGATGCCGAAGTAGCGCATATACAGCAGCATAGCCCCGTCCCGCAGCTTGCCCAGCACATCATCGGTGTCCCCGGTCAGATCCTCCCGCAGCCGGTAGAACTCCACCGGGCAGCCGTTTAGCCTGAAGGGCACTATCATGGACTGGCAGCATAGGGCGGGCAGCAGCACCACCGAGGGCTTCCTTCCGCCCAGCGCCGCCGCGGCCTTCATGGCGTCCCTGCCGCTCCTGTAGTATTCCGCGCCCGAAAGGCCCAGCCCCGGACTATCCCCGCGAGAAAAGCCCCCTTCGGCGCCGCGCTCGAATTCGCTGCCGTACTCCTTCATCCGATTCAGCCTCCTGTTACGTCTCTAAACAGCCTGAGCGCGTTTCCCCGGCATATCTTTTCTATCTGTGTCTCATTGAAGCGGCGGCCCATGGCGTCTATGAGCAGAGGCATACCGGCGCAGTCCCCAAGCTCCAGCTCACAGTCTATCCCGTCGAAATCGGAGCCCAGGGCTACCGCCTCTATGCCCGCCGCGTTTGCTATATACTCCATGTGCCGTACGATATCATCTATCGCGGACAGCTCCGCGCCCTGCCGGAGAAACTTGGAGTAAAAGTTCACACCGCAGACGCCGCCGCAGTCTCCTATGGCCCGCAGCTGTTGGTCTGTCAGGTTTCGGCTGTGGTCACAGAGAGCGCGGGCGCAGGAGTGGGAGGCGGCAAAGGGCTTTTTTGCCTGCTCCGCCACGTCCCAGAAGCCGCCCTGGGACAGGTGGGACACGTCCACAACTATGCCCAGCTCCTCCATCCGCTCCACGGCCTGTCTGCCAAAGGGCTTGAGCCCCAGCGCGTGAAGCCCCGCAACCTCGGAATTGGGATAGCCCAGGCAGTTTTCGTAGTTCCATGTCAGGCTCAGCATTCGTACGCCCCGCTTATACAGGGCCTCCAGCCTGTCCATGTCCCCCTCCAGCAGCGCCCCGTCCTCCACGGTGAGCACGGCGGAGATGTACCCGTCTCTGCGGTTTCGCTCAATATCGCCTGCCGAGCAGGCCGGGCGCAGATACCGGCTGTGGGCAGTCTCCCGCTGGAATATCCCCGCTAGCTTCTCGAAATACGCCCAAGGCCCCGCCTCATCGCACTCCGACAGGAAGGCCGCGAAGCACTGCACCATCGCGCCGCCCCGGCGGAGCTTGTCCGTATTGATGTGTCCCCCGGCGTTCTCCAGAGTCTCACCGGTCTGAAGCAGCCTCAGCAGGGTATCGCAGTGCAGGTCAAACATAAACTGCCTCCCGTGTTTTCCCGTGTATTGTGGAGTCTATTTTACCCCATCCGCAGGAATATGGCAACGGATAATTCTTTGTCTCGGCCCTTGCCTTTGCGGCGTCAGGATGCTATGGTTGCAGCAATACAGAAACGATGGAGAGGACAGTTATGAACGAAAAGAAAGAACAGGGCCTGAATATCAGCGTCCGCTCCTATATCACCGCCATGGTGGTGATATTCGCGCTGATGGCGGCCACCTATATTCTCAGCTTCATCATCCCCGGCGGGGAGTATGCCCGTATGCAGGACGCTTCCGGCAATACGGTCATCGACACTGCCGCTGGCTTTCGCTTTGTGGAAGGCGGCCTGCCCTTCTGGAAATGGCTGCTGTCCCCCTTGCTGGTGCTGGGCAGTGCCGACGGCGGAATGCTTATTGCGGTCTTGATATTCCTGCTGGTCATCGGCGGCGTGTTCAACGCTCTGGAGATATGCGGCCTTATGCAGTATATGCTCAGCCGTATAGTCCGCCGCTTCGCCGCCGCAAGGTATAAGCTGATGGCCGTGATAATCGTGTTCTTCATGTCCATGGGCAGCTTTGTAGGCTCCTTCGAGGAGTGTGTGCCTATGGTGCCCATAGTGGCGGCGCTGGCTGTCAGCCTGGGCTGGGACGCCATGACCGGCCTTGCTATGAGCCTGCTGGCGGCTGGCTGCGGCTTCGCCGCCGGTGTGTGTAATCCCTTCTCCGTTGGCGTGGCCCAGGGTCTGGCGGGTCTGCCCATGTTTTCCGGCATCTGGCTTCGCCTTGTAAACTTCGCCCTTATCTACGGCCTGCTGCTGTGGTTCGTCCGCCGCCACGCCAAAAGCGTGGATCGGGGTGTGGATGTGGCGGAGCTTGGCCGCAGCTTTGTTGCGGACGCCAGGATGGACAGCGGCCTGAAATGCTTTGCCGTTATCCTGGGCATAGGCATCGCCATAGTCCTCAGCTCCGGCTTCATCACGGCGCTTCAGGACTATACCATGATAATCATTGCCGTCATGTTCCTTATCGCCGGTGTAACGGCCTGCCTTGTCTGCGGTATGGGCGCAAGCCCTCTGTGCCGCGGCTTCGGCAAGGGCGTGGTTACCATTCTTCCGGCCACGCTGATGGTGCTGATGGCCAGCTCCATTAAATATACGCTGGTGGAGAGCTCCATATTGGACACCATTCTGTACTACGCCGTCAACGCCGCCGGCGGTATGCCCAAGGCTCTGGTCATCCTGTTCATCTACCTGCTGGTGCTTATTATGAACTTCTTCATCGCCTCCGGCACGGCCAAGGCCTTCCTGCTCATCCCGCTTATCGTCCCTCTGGCGCAGCTTTTCGGCATCTCGCCCCAGCTGTGCGTTGTGGCCTACGCCTTTGGCGACGGGTTTTCCAACGTGTTCTACCCCACCAACGCCGCCCTGCTTATTGCTCTTGGTCTTGCGGACGTGGGCTACGGCCAGTGGGCAAAATGGAGCTGGAAGTTCCAGGGC
This sequence comes from uncultured Oscillospiraceae bacterium, assembly GCA_964430345.1. Taxonomy (GTDB): domain Bacteria; phylum Bacillota; class Clostridia; order Oscillospirales; family Oscillospiraceae; genus Limivicinus. Next base: position 6,079 of record CAYSFK010000115.1, read on the forward strand.
CTTAATCTGCTGCTCACAAGTGTCCTGCTGCTTTTCGGCCTTGCCATCGGCTACTGAGCATAAGTCATAAGTTAAGTGATGACCCGCCGTCACCTGACGGCGGGTCTCAGACTGTCAAAAACTATAGAGCAAACCACCGATAACAGAGCAGCGGGGGTGCGCGAGGGGTAACGAAGTGTCGCCG